>JAFVCQ010000229.1 GCA_017479085.1 Lachnospiraceae bacterium
CTCCCGGCAGCTTCTCTCTCTGTTCCCGGAAATCGTTCAGCATCCGAACCTCCTCCGGATCAATCGACCAGACCGTCACGTCATGTCCATTATTCGCCAGTAATATCGATAATGCAGTTCCCCAGCTTCCTGCACCTAATAAACCGATTTTCTTCATAGAAACAACCTCCTACCTGTCTAATATTGCATGGATACACCCAAGCTATGCCTTTTCATTCACCGTTTTTCTTCTCCCCTGTCCGGCTCTGACCAAAAAGCTTATTCTCATTGCCATGGATCAGGCGTACAATATTCGCCTTATGGCGGTAAAAAGCCAATGCTGCAAAGATGAAAATCACAACATAGCTTTCATACAGCTCCCTTCCCTGATATGCGGTTCCCGTTGTCGGATTCAGGATACCGCCTGTCACCCCCAGTCCCACAAAGGAGAGAAAGAACAGTACCACGACAACCAATGAGCCCAGGGATACATACCGTGTCACAATCACACACAATAAAAATGCAGCCAGACAGATTGCCATAATACGAACATCCAGCAATCCCAGTATAACCCCGGCAGTAGCAGCGATACCTTTTCCTCCCTTGAAATTCATATAGAACGGAAAATTGTGTCCAATAACCACTCCAAGTCCGCTCCACAGAATCATTGGATACAGGATATCCGGAAAATATGCAGTCCCGATCAAACGGGCCAACACACAGGCAAGGGTAGCCTTCAACAAATCTCCCAGAAATACGATCAGTCCCGCCTTTTTTCCAAGTACCCGAAGTGCATTTGTAGTACCTGCATTCCCACTTCCATATTCCCGGATATCGATTCCGTGCAGCTTTCCATAAATATATGCGGTCTGAACCAGACCACAGCAATATCCGACCAAAACACATAGAATACGTACGAAAATCTCCATGCTCCCTCAACCTTTCTCTTTTCTTTCACGAATGATGAACTTCAGTGGAGTGCCCTTAAAGCCAAAGGCATCCCGAATCCGGTTCTCAATATACCGGGTATAGGAAAAATGAGTCAAATTCCTGTCATTTACAAAGAGCACAAAGGTCGGCGGCTTCACAGATACCTCTGTCATATAATAAAGACGAAGCTTCCTTCCCTTGTCAGAAGGCGGCTCCTGCAATGCAACTGCCTCTGACAGAATCTCATTCAACACACCGGTTCCCACCCGCAAAGCATGATTATCAATAACGATATCGATAAGGTCAAACAGCTTTGGCAGACGCTGCCCTGTCTTTGCGGAAATAAAAATGACCTCCGCATATGGCATAAAGGACAAAATTCTCCGGATTTCCTGCTCAAATTTATAGATTGTCTTATCATCTTTTTCGATTGCATCCCATTTATTTACCGCAATGATCATGCCTTTTCCCCGATCATGGGCAATCCCTGCGATCTTCGCATCCTGCTCTGTCACACCTTCGGTGGCATCAATGACCAGTACACACACATCTGCTCGTTCCACTGCCGATACGGTACGAATAATGGAAAACCGTTCAATGTCCTCCTTCACCTTACTCTTTCTGCGCAGCCCTGCAGTATCAAACAATACATACTCTCTGTCGTTCCTTATGATGGCCGTATCTATGGCATCTCTCGTAGTTCCTGCAATATCGGAGACAATCACACGCTCCTCTCCTAACAGCCTGTTGATGATAGAGCTTTTCCCCACATTCGGTTTTCCGATAATGGCGATCTTCGGTCTCTCATCCTCTTCCTCTGTTCTTGCCTCATCGTCAAAATGGGCTACCACCTCGTCCAGCATATCGCCCAGCCCTAACTGGGAGGCGGCTGAGATCGGAAATGGATCTCCCAGTCCCAGATTATAAAACTCATACACATCCGGCATGAACTTCTCAAAGCTTTCTACCTTATTCACCACGAGAACCACCGGTTTGTGCGAACGCCTTAACATATCTGCCACCTTGGAATCCGCATCCACCAATCCCTGTCTGACATCTACCAAAAACATGATCACATCTGCCGTATCTATGGCAATCTGCGCCTGCGCGCGCATATTCTTTATGATAACATCATCACTCTCCGGCTCAATTCCACCGGTATCAATCATTGTAAAATTATAGTCCAGCCAATTCACATCTGCATAAATCCGGTCTCTTGTAACACCCGGGGTATCCTGTACAATCGATATTTTGGAACCGGCCAGTACATTGAACAATGTAGATTTTCCTACATTTGGTCTGCCAACTATGGCAACAATCGGTTTACTCATCATTGCTCTCCTTTGTCTGCAAAAAGACTTCTCCTGAATTTGCAACTCTACTTAGTTTACACTAGCAGTAAGATTTTGTAAACCTTTATTTTTCATACGATTCTGTCTTTTTTATAAATTTTACTTGACTGTAAAGCCACTTTACACTATATACTCATTATGTATCGTAAAGGTGTCAGGCATTGCTAAGCACCGCTGTATGCAGGAAGTTACCCAATCCGTCGTCGCCTTTTTGGGTTCGACTTCATGGACTTCCAAAGTAACACCATATTTCAAAAAAAGGGGGGATATCTATGAAAATTAATGAGGTCGAGGAACAATTACAGATTACCAGAGCGAACGTCCGCTACTATGAAAAGGAAGGTCTTCTACATCCTAAAAGAAGTGCAAACGGATATCGGGATTATTCAGAGGAGGATATCATTCGCCTGAAGAAGATCATTATTTTCCGAAAACTCGGACTGTCGATTGCAGAGATTCAGGGAATACTCGAAGGAACGCTTTCCCTGTCAGAGACGGTCACACAAAATATAGAAAAGCTGAACCGACAGTTAGACGAGTTATCCGGAGCTCTTCAAATCTGCAAGGTCATCCAAAGCGACCCGATGGCAGAAACCGCTTTTGACGAAGAGCACTACTGGCAGCTCATCCATACGACGGAAGAAAATGGTCAGAAATTTGTGGAGTTTGCAAGGGATTATCTGGCATTCGGGAAACGGACACTGCTTCGCATGTGGTGCATTGCCTTTTTATGTGATCTGAGGGATACCGTAAATCAGCGGGACTGGAAGATTACCCTTGGAGTACTGTTTGGAATCTGTATCGTCCGGGGACTGGCCGGACAATTTTTATGGAAAACCGGAAGTTTTTTATATGGCTTTTTGTATCCATTTTGGTTATTTTTGCATCTTTCTGCCATCACGCTTCCCATGTTCGTCTTAGAGCACAGATATAAGGATGTACATCTGCCGGAGGAAACCGTCCATAAAGCTTCCTCCGGCCGCCACCCTATGCTAAAAGTCGTTGTGTTTATGCTGGTATATCACTTTCTTCTGCTTGCAGGGATACCTCATTTGATCGGTAAGCTTGTGGATGACAAGCTGTACGGAAGCTATCCGGCCTATATCATTACAGACTGTCCTTATCTGATCTATCTTGTCGTGGGATTATACCTCTGCTATCTCATACTATGGCTGTATTCTCCCTACGGAATCCTGTATGATTCCCTTACAGGACAAGATGGATGGAAAGCACACCTTCCGGCACCGGTGAAACGACGGGTTGTCCTGTATTCCGTATTCATCTTTGGGATCTGTACTGCCAGCTATACGTTCTGGTACTCCTGCGTCACAGAGGATGGTGTGACCACACAGCATTTTTTCCACGTTACACACTATACATGGGATGACGTGGATCACTATACACTCTCTGCCAATTTTGGCGGCACCTTAAAGTATACCGTCACGATGGAGGATGGCACAACCGTCACCTGTCTGGGTGACAGCTTAAGCTACACTTCCCTTCCGGAGGAAACGTATCCGGATGATGTGGACGATTTTTGCCGGTATTTGACAGAGATATTCTGCGACCGCAACATTGCACTGCAAGACACAGACTGGGAAAGATTAAACAAACAATTAACATACGATTACTGGAGGGACTATACAGCGGATCTAAGAGCAATCATTGAGGGAGATGGAAGCACTCCCCGCAGCAAAGCTGCGGGGAATTAGACCCGGATCTACTACCGCATCATCATAACGCCTGCAAGATTACCGCGTTTTCCCTGACTCGCACGATGGGAAAAGAAAAATTCCGGATTGCAACAGGTGCAA
Organism: Lachnospiraceae bacterium; assembly: GCA_017479085.1. GTDB lineage: Bacteria > Bacillota > Clostridia > Lachnospirales > Lachnospiraceae > CAG-590. The sequence continues at coordinate 4,076 of JAFVCQ010000229.1, forward strand.
AGATCTGTCACATCCAAATGCTCCTCCGGAATTCCCGCCTCCAACAGTGTGATCTGACATGCCTTATGTAGATTCAATTGGTATTTTTCGTTTTGTTTGGCATATAGCAGCGAATCTCCGTAAGAACTGCCAAAAACCTTGAGAAAATGTTCTGCAACATCCGCACTTACCTCATAACAGCTTTGACAGATCGAAGGTGCAATGGCGCACACGATATTCCGGGATTCACAGCCATATTCCTGCCCCATAAAACGGACCATCTTTGCACCGATCCGCTCCACGGTTCCCCGCCAGCCGGAATGTGCCATTGCAATCACCCGTTTTACCGGATCATAGAAAAACAGAGGAACACAGTCTGCATAAAAGGTCATGATCGGAACTCCCGGCTCATCCGTGACCAGACCGTCTACCTCCCTGATGTCACTTTCTCTTATGATTCCCTTGCCACAATCGGCTTTTGTCACCTTATAAAAATTAGTCAAATGAACCTGATCCGAAAACACCAGCTTCTTTTCGTCATACCCCAATACCTTTGCAAACCTTCTGTGATTCTCCATCATGGCCGCAGCCTCATCCCCCCTGTGAAAGCTGAGATTCATGGAGGATAAATGCTCCTTGGAAACCCCTCCTAAGCGGGTGGAAAATCCATGAATCAACTCCCTGTCATAGGCTGCCAGCTTGGGAAATGTGACGTAAGACACTCCATCTTGTTCATTGACCATGCAGACCTTTGATGTATTAATATAGTTTAACTTCATATGTATCCCCTTTCCCCATGGTTTTACCTGTACTACCATATTAATCGTCTCCTTGTACATACAAATTCATCGTTTTTATCAATCAAAAATAGAACAACTCCTCAAACTTTTTATCCGGTGCAATACACAATAACAGTGCCAGGCTAACTTGTCAACCGTTTTTGCACCGTTTTCTTTGCAATTCAGACAATACAAATTCTATATTCTTTTTGAATAACAAAGTAATAATTGGCAATACTTAAGTTATACTAGTTAACCTTAATGATTGCTGAAGGCGAGCATTTAGTTTAACTGTATATACCGCAGAGAAAGATTCCAATCGGCAGTTAATTACGTTTGCGAGTATAATTAGTATAATCTGTTGAAAATTGCGATTTGGTACCGTACAAGATACGTTTTCATAATGATCAAACAGGATTCAAAACGAAAATAGGAGGCTTCGAGCATGCATATACCAAAACATATTGCAATCATTCCCGATGGCAACCGAAGGTGGGCAAGGCATAATGGCATGGAAAAACAGGATGGCTACCACTACGGACTCACCCCTGGTGTCACAGTGCTCCGGCTGGCACAGGCGTACGGAATTGATGAAATCACATATTACGGATTTACGACTGATAATGTAAAACGCCCCTCTGCACAGGTAAATGCCTTTTCAAAAGCATGTGTCGATGCCATCGGACTGATTATGCAGGAGGATGTGCAGCTCCTTGTGGTTGGCAATACGAATTCTCCTGCATTTCCCAAAGCTCTGCTTCCCTATACACAAAAACGGATCTCCTTTGGCAATGGAACGATCAAAGTCAACTTTCTGGTCAATTATGGATGGGAATGGGACATGAGCCATATGCATACCGCAAGTGCCAACCGAAACACGATCGCCGATAACCTGCATTCCAGAGAGATATCACGAATCGACTTAATCATGCGCTGGGGCGGTCATACCCGCTTATCCGGGCTTCTTCCTGTGCAAAGTGTGTACGCAGACTTTTATTCCATTGATACACTTTGGCCAGACTTCAAATCAGAAGAATTTGTGGAAGGGCTTGCGTGGTACGGAAAACAGGATGTTACTCTGGGCGGATAACCATGAAAAACCGATTTTTCTCTGTCAAGCAGGTAAGTTCTTTGGTGACAATGCTCACATTTGAAACGGAAACGCATTTCTCAGATATGTGAGCTGATTCTCTAAGATGCCTGCCACATCAAAGCGGACCGGTGTAAATTCCCCGAGATGATGACAATGCAGATAATACCTTGCCACTTTACAAATCCGTCTCTGCTTTGCGGTTCCCACAGCCTCCTGTGGCATTCCGTATTTCGTTGTATTTCTGTATTTTACTTCGATAAAGACAAGGTAAGGAGCCTCTTTTGCAATAATGTCAATTTCCCCCTGTTTACAACGATAATTCATTTCCAGAATTTCGAATCCCTGTGATGTCAGGTACTCCCTCACGATCTGTTCTGCTCTGGCCCCCAACTTTCTCTTATTTTTTCCCTCTGTCATATGTTCTCCCGCATTATCTTGGAATTTTCTACCTGTACGGTTGCCTCCCTTTCGTTCATCCCGATACTGGGATGGAACGATCATGTTTGACGAGTCACCTTGCTCTTAATCTTATCCATCCGGTCTACATATACCAGAATCTCTGCCACAACACCATAGAGCTCAGGCGGTATCATCTCCCCAATCTCCAGCTTGAGCAGCGTGTCTGTCAATCCCTCATCCACATAGGTCGCCACATCTGCTTCCTTTGCCTTTTCTATGATACGGTCTGCGACGACGCCCTGACCGGAAGCCACCACCTGTGGCGCCTGATTGGATGGATCATAATGAAGGGCAACTGCCTTTCTTTTTTTCCCTGAATTTCTCTCTGTCATATTGTCACCTTCCCCTTATCAGGTTCGCGCATCGAACGTATACCGTTTGATGCTCCGCTCTGCATTTTCATCCAGAATCTCATCCACCACCCGATTGATGGATTCCTGTGGTGTTCGTTTGACTACCTCATTGGTCAGTGAGAAGCCCCGGTCTGACAGTTGCTTTGCAAGCTGTACCATATTGTCTGCAACGATATCCACACTCTCCTGATCATTCAGGTAGAACCTTGCATTGACATTCGTTCCGGTCAGCGTCACCTTGATATCGGTCATCCCCAGATGATCCATGTCCAGATGCAGCATCACGCTGATCCCATCCTTTTTTTCCATCAGCTTGCGCTTGTCTGCATAGACAAAAAGCTCTGAATTGGCATTCTGGTTGGATAGCTTAAGCGGCATCTGCGCATAGATCATCTGTTGATTCAACTGTTCCATAAACTGCATATTCTGCCGCATATTCTGAAAATTCTGACCAGATCCTGATGTGTCACCACCCTTTGATCCGATTACATTCTCAAATGTCTTACTCTGCTTTGCAATCTTGTTGTACAGCTCATCGATCTCTTTGGGATCCTTCATCTCCTTCGGATCCAAAGCCCAGTGCTTCTTTACCACATCAGAAAACATTTTTTTAAATTCGTTGGATTCCAAAACATTCCGAATGGCTTCATTCTGTTCGGGCGAGGATGAAAGCTC
>JAFVCQ010000230.1 GCA_017479085.1 Lachnospiraceae bacterium
AGGAGATTCCACCTTTTCTCCATATCTAATCTGAGAAGAGACGCTGCCACCTCTCTGAGACATCCCATGGATCTCACTCATCTTTACATCATATCCGGCCTCCATCAGACCGATTGTTAACAGCTTGCTGGCAAGAATCGTCCCCTGTCCTCCAACGCCTACCAATAAAATACTCTTTGTCATATTATTCTCCAATCTGCGGTATCTTCCGCCTGCTATCTCAATCATCGGATCATTTATTTCACAATCGCCTTTTTCGGACAAACCTGTGTACATACATCACTTCCGACACAGTCTCCCGGAAGAATGTATGCCTTTTTACTGTCTGCATCAAACTGAATTGCCGGACATCCTGTTTTCAGACAAAGCTTACAGCCAACACATGCATCTGCATCAACATGACATTTGGTTTTGAATACATCTGTAAACTCTTCTTTATCTTCCTGCGAAAGCTTTTTCAGTACGCAAGGCCATCTGGTAATAATGACGGAAGGCTCATCGAGCTTTACAAATTCGTCCAGTGTTGCCCTGACCTGCTCCAGATCATTCGGGTTAATGACCGCCACATGTTTGACGCCCAGTGCGCGGACAACCGTTTCAATGTCGATCATGCTCGTCGGTTCACCCTTTACGGTATAGCCGGAGCCTGGATTCTGCTGATGTCCCGTCATGCCTGTAATACGGTTATCCAGAATAACACTAATGGTATTGGAATTGTTATAAATTGTATTAATCAGTGAGTTGATGCCGGAGTGGAAAAAGGTAGAATCTCCAAGAACACCAACAACACGTTTTCCACTGTCACCCATGTTAAAGACAGTCTGCGCACCGTGCCCCGCTGAAAAGCTGCTGCCCATGCAGATGCAGCTGTCCATGGCCTGATACGGGTTAGAGTATGCCAGTGTATAGCATCCGATATCACCGGAAACCATGATGTCTTTCCGTTTGCCCAGTTCATAGAAGAATCCTCTGTGTGGACATCCTGCACAAAGCGTCGGTTCTCTCGTGATCGCCTGATCTGCAGGCGTTGCATCGTCTACTTTATCTGTCGTTCCATTGAGCGCACTTCGGATTACATCCGGAACCATCTCTCCATATGGCGGAAAGAAGTTGTTTCCATTACAGGAAAAACCAAGCTTTCTGACTTCATCTTCAATATACGGATCGTTTTCTTCCAGCACATATATGTGATCCATTTTACTGCAGAACTCTGTAATCATTCGACCCGGCAGCGGATTTGTAAAACCAAGCTTAAGATAATTAACAGTGTCTCCCCATACTTCTTTTGCATAATGGAAACTAATACCGCTTGCAATTACACCAACCTTGCTTCCCTCACAGTATTCCGTATAATTGAATCCTGAATTTTCGGAATAGACCGCCAGATCCTTCAGGCGTTCTTCCACATTTCTTCTCCAGACTTTTGCATTTGCCGGTACGCTAACTCTGTTTTCCGGATCTTTTTTGTACTCACGGATGGGCACATCTTTACGATCCCCGATTTCAACGATTGATTTCGAATGGCAGACACGAGTTGTCATTCGGAACAGTACCGGTGTATTGAACTTTTCACTGACTTCATATGCTTCCAGCATCATGTCCCGGCACTCCTGGCTATTGGATGGTTCAAACATCGGCATTTTGGCCGCTTTTGCATAATTCCGGTTATCCTGCTCATTCTGAGAGGAATACTGTCCCGGCTCATCCGCTGTAATCACAACGCTTCCTCCGTTGACGCCCATGTACGCAAAGGTAAAGAGCGGATCAGCTGCAACATTCAGCCCGACGTGCTTCATGGACGAAAAAGAACGGGCGCCTGCAAACGATGCGCCTGCTGCCGCTTCGAGCGCTACTTTCTCATTGGTCGCCCATTCTGCATAAACACCCTCATACGCCGAAAAATTCTCCATAATCTCTGTGCTCGGTGTGCCTGGATATGCTGATGCAAACTGCACACCTGCCTCGTAAGCACCTCTTGCAACTGCTTCGTCACCAGTCATTAATCTTTTCATATAATCCTCCTTCCAAAAATCAACATTCTGAATCCTTTTAAGCAAACCCCTTATGTATTTTCTTTTTGATATCTCAAGTTTATCTTCCAAATGTACATTTGTAAAATTGAACGTTTCAATCTATTAGTTCGATTATTTCGATACTTAAAGATCCTTCTTATTGTACATAAAAATACCCGCGTGATCATCACGCGGGTGCATATCAGGGAATATTACCTATTACTTTGTTAAGCTGTCAGACATTTTCAAGATATACATTCCATCATGAAATGTATCAATATAGATATAGCCACGGTCATCCACTACTACATCTTCGGTTGTAGCAATAAACGGCCCTGACATCGGTACTTCAAAACATTTTTCAGTCGGGTTCGGCGGAATAAAATATGCCAACTCTTTGATATAGTAAGGATCAGACACATCATATATTCTCAGGCCGGCATGGAAATAACAACAGTACACCAGATTCGGATCATCCTGAAGCCATGGTTTGCCCATTGGTTCATGAATGTTGTGTGGCCCGAAAGGACCCTGTACGCCAATCCCGCAATCATTAAAGTTCGGGAACGGAAAGCCCTCCGGCACTTCCGGATATGGAAATTCTGCTACCAGTGTCGGATCATACGGATCTGATACATCTATCATGTGCAAGTTGTTCATAGGCTGTGCACCGGCATGTTTTCCTGACTTCATCTTCTCTTTGTCAAAAAAAGCAAACCGTTCGCCCTCATTTGTTAATACAGCAAAATTTCTTCCAGTCAAAGGCAGATAGGTATGTGATCTGGCACCACAGTACTTTCCAGAAAACGGTGGCTGAATTTTAATCTGTCCCATTTTCTTTGGCAAGGTTGGATCTGAAATATCCAATATGATACCACCGGCACCAAAGTATCCCATAAACAGCTGCTGTCTGTCATCACCTGTCAATGTGCATGCATGACACATAGACCAGTCCATACGTCCGTCATGATCTGTCGGATATGAACCTCTGTCCATCCCGTTAACGAATTGTTCCGGCATCCACCATCGGCCACACTCAACAGGATTCGTCGGATCCTCTATATCCAGGATTCGGACAATAAATCCCCCAAATCCCGGACACTCTGCCGGCATATAAACATATCTTCCACCATTGTAGGCAAAACGATGCACACCGATTCCGTTCTCGATGCCCGTTTCCCAATGTGATAACAGTTTCGGATTCTCCGGATCTTCCCGCAGATCATATATATTCAGTCCTCCGATTGCCCGGTCACCCGGCTCCGTTCCGTGAAGGAATGGAATTCCGCCCCCCAGTGCTGCAACCATCAAACCATCTGCCACCTGGACTTTAGGTGTCGACTGCGCCTTGTATTCATTTGG
>JAFVCQ010000231.1 GCA_017479085.1 Lachnospiraceae bacterium
CCTCAATCTTCCGGACGAATGGAGCATACTCCTGTGCCATCTTCACTGCTTTTGCCACACCGCCGGCCGCTCCGATATGGTTATCTTTTAACAGAATACCATCGGACAGGTTGAACCGATGGTTATACCCTCCCCCAACCTTGACAGCATATTTTTCAAAGATGCGCATGTTCGGTGTAGTCTTTCTGGTATCTAACAGCTTTGTCCGGCTTCCCTCTAATAAGACCGCAATGGACTGGGTATAAGTGGCAATCCCGCTCATTCTCTGTAAATAATTAAGCGCCGTGCGCTCCCCCTCCAGCAGAACCCGGATATCCCCTCTGATCCTTCCTAAAAACTGTCCGTTTCTCACCGAATCTCCGTCCTTTGCCTGCATATCAAAAGCAGTCTTCTCATCCAACAGCTCAAACACACGCTTGAACACCTCCAGTCCGGCAAGTACACCGTCCTGTTTGCAGATCAGATCAACCTCTCCCAATTGATATTCCGGCATAACAGCATTGGTAGTGATATCTTCACTCGTGATATCCTCCCTAAGCGCCATCAAGATCCATTCATCTGTGTTCAAATTCATTAACTCTCTCATTCTATATTTTCACCTTTCTCCCGTTTTCTTTCTTCCCGTTTTCTCCGCTCCTGCTCCATTGCCTGCCGGATACTGTGATCATATTCCTCTTTTCGTTCCGCATAATGCATATGATTTGCGGCATATTCCACATTTCTTCCTGAGTTCTCATCCTCTGTATATTCGGCGGGCCACACAGTCCCACCGGAAGTATGCCGGCCTGCCTGTCTCCGGTTCACAGGTACATACTGTTCTGTAATCTCCTCTGCTGCGCGCTCTGCCCAAACCAGACTCTCCAACAGGGAGTTGCTTGCCAGACGGTTTGCGCCGTGTACCCCATTGCAGGCTGTTTCTCCTGCTGCATACAATCGTTTCATGGAGGTTCTTCCATTCGAATCCACTTTGACTCCGCCCATAAAATAGTGCTGCGCCGGAACCACCGGAACCGCCTCCTTCGTAATGTCATACCCCTCTTCCAGACAGGTCCGGTAGATGTTAGGGAAACGTTTCACAATCTCTTCTGCCGACATTTTTCTCAGGGAAAGCAGCACATGATCCGTTCCATCCTTTTTCATCTGATTCCGAATCTCATTGGTCAGAAGATCTCTTGGCAGAAGTTCATCCACAAAGCGCTCTCCATTCCGGTCGAGCAGGATGGCACCCTCTCCTCTGACCGACTCGGAGATTAAGAATCTTCGTCCCGGTTTCTTTGAATACAACGTAGTCGGGTGAATCTGAACATAATCAATGTTCTCCAATTCAATGTTGTGATTCAGGGAGATCGCCAATGCATCCCCTGTCAAATGCCTGAAATTCGTGGAGTGCTCATACAATCCTCCAATTCCGCCACATGCCCAGATTGTATAATCACTATACAGATCCATAACCGTTCCATCCCGCGTCTCTGCCACAATCCCATAGCATGTGTTATCCCTCTCTAAGATATCCACCATCGTTGTATGGGGAAAGAGCATCACATTCGGACGCTTTTTGACCTGCTCTAACAGCTTGGAAGTGATCTCCTTTCCTGTCAGATCCTCATGATACAGAATCCGGCATGCTGTATGGGCTCCCTCCTTTGTATAGAGGAATTCCCCCTGATCCCTTTCAAACTCCACTCCAAAATCAATGAGCTTGCGAATAATCGCCTGAGAAGCCCGAATCATAATGTCTACGGACTTCCTGTTATTTTCATAATGCCCCGCCCGCAGGGTATCCTCAAAATAAGGCGCATAGTCATCTTCATTTTTCAATACACAGATTCCCCCCTGCGCCAAAAAGGAATCACTTTCCTCCAAGTCCGCCTTCGAAAGCATCGCAATCTGTTTATCCGATGGCAGATGCAGGGCTGCAAACAATCCGGCAGCTCCCGTACCCACAATTATGATATCATAGTCTTTTTTCATCCTGAGTCCCCTTAACGCATCCTGCGCTCCTCTATCTGTCCCGTCTATTCGTCCTCCGGCATATCCGGATTCATACCGGGGTCATTAAAATTATCATATAATACCTTACCCATATCAAAATCATAGGCATCGGTATTGCCATATACCTTGCGAACCTCCTCTTCAATCTCCTCCTTAATCGGCACAAGAGTCGCAACCGGAATGTCCATGATCTGGGATACCTCCTCGATATCAATCTTTCCCTTCAGCATCCTTTTTGCCGCATCCATTTTTGCTTTGTCTGTATGATTCATGTTCCTTTCCTCTTTTCAATAAAACTATAATAAGTTACGATCACAGTCCAATTTATCTCAATCAACAACTGTGAACCAATGTCATTAAGTTAAGAATTCGCCAGTAAACAGCTACCGGGTCTGGTATATGTTTCACAATGCAGGGCTATCTGCGGACGTCGGTCCTTAATGAGCAGCCCAAGCTGCGAATTTAGTACCGTTACGTCTGCAGCTAAGCGCGATACCTGAACACTTGGCGAGGTTGTTTCGAGCCTAGTGTGAA
>JAFVCQ010000232.1 GCA_017479085.1 Lachnospiraceae bacterium
GTGGAAGTACGGCAACGTATGGAGCTGACAAATACTAATCGGTCGAAGGCTTAACTAAGAGACGTCGAAGAGAGCAGATATGGAACGATGAAGACTTTGTATGGAGTTCTGAAGGTACAATTTTGTAAGGCCTGGTGGCTCAGTTGGTTAGAGCGCCGCCCTGTCACGGCGGAGGTCGTGGGTTCGAGTCCCATCCGGGTCGTTTTTTACAAATAAATGATGGAGAATTCTCCCATTATGGAATCTTAGCTCAGCTGGGAGAGCATCTGCCTTACAAGCAGAGGGTCACAGGTTCGAGCCCTGTAGGTTCCACTTCAGAGTAATCTCTGTAGGTAAATGCCGGCGTGGCGGAACTGGCAGACGCACAGGACTTAAAATCCTGCGGGACTTATACTCCCGTACCGGTTCGATTCCGGTCGCCGGCAGTAAGACTTTCGAAAGATGGAAGTCTTATTTCATTTAATAATTCAATATGTGTGCGTAGCTCAGCTGGATAGAGCACTTGGCTACGGACCAAGGTGTCGGGGGTTCGAATCCTCTCGCGCACGTAATTGTAAAACGGCGGAAACTTTAATGGAGGTTTCCGCTGTTTGCATTTTACTTTCTTAAAATTTTATGAAGAAATAGCCTTTTATCTCCGAATATGATAATATAAAAAAGGACAAATAGAAGAACGGGACAGGCAATGGGAGAGTATATACTATGCAGACAACAGCTATAACAATAAGAGGAGTAGAGTTTGGGGTTGGAATGCCAAAGATCTGTATTCCGATTGTTGCGAGAACAAAGGAAGAACTGCTTAATCAGGCAAGAGATATATGCCGGAAGGATCCGGACTGTGTGGAGCTCCGGATCGATTGGTATGAGGATGTGAACAGGCAGGAACAGGTTCTTGATCTGCTAAGACAGTTGCGTGCACTGCTTGGCAACAGGGTCTTATTATGTACCTTTCGAACAGACAGGGAAGGTGGGAAGAGCGCTATTTCCTGCGATTCCTATAAAGCGTTATATCGGATGGTATGTCAGAGTGGGTATGTGGATCTGATTGATGTGGAGGCATATATGGAAGAGGGATTGCTGGAGGATGTGGTTCGGATGGCACACAAGGCCGATGTGCGTGTGGTAGCCAGCAATCATGATTTTCAGGCTACACCGCCGGAAGAGGAGCTCATCAAACGTCTTCAATTTATGGATCTGGCAGGTGCGGATTTTCCGAAGCTGGCAGTCACTCCCAACAGGGAGGAGGATGTGCTGACACTGATGTCGGCTACACTGCAATATAGGCGACTAGGCGGCGAGAAACCGGTGATTACGATGTCTATGGGAAGGACGGGTACGATCAGCCGGCTGGCTGGAGAGGTGTTTGGCTCAGCAGTTACATTTGCCACCGCCGGTCAGGCTTCTGCCCCGGGACAGATTCCGGTGGATGAAGTCCGTCAGGCTTTACGAATTTTTCATGCATACAGATAGGAGACGAATGTCATTAAGTTCAGGATGAGCCAGTGAACCAATGTCATTTCGTTAAGGATTATCCTGTGAACAGCTACCAGATTAACCAAATGACAGTTCCTAAGAGAAAAACAATAGTCTGATTTATAAAATGAGGAGGTTTTATATGGAGAACAAGAGGGGAGATGCAAAGAAGGATCAGCCGACGGGTGGAGGGATCACGGATAAGGAGATCAATGAGATTCTACAGGATGCCGATAAAAAACTGAAGGGAGTATCCGCAGGACGATCTCCACAGGAACAGAAAACATCCACTCCCCCAAAAAAGAATTCGGCTGAGAAGTCACCGGCTCAAAAGAATCCGACAGAGAAGCAATTCAGCCAGATGAATGAATCCGAATTTCCGGAGCCTTATGTGGACACATCACTGAGACAAGAGGAAAAGGAGCGGATCACGATTGGACGTATCATTGGAACGGTACTGGAGTTCGTCTGGACGGTATTTAAGCTGACAGTTGTGATTGGCATTGTTACCATCGTAGTTGGTTTCTTTCTTTCCAGAGAGTTGATGATTCGGGGCAGGAATGGGAACCGACAGGCATTGTCTTCCATGTATGCCTCACAGACTGTTACCGGTAATAAGGCATCTGAGGATGCCAGAGTAAAGGAATGGCTCGCCAGGGTAAAGAGGGAGAAGATTACGCTAGAGGCGGATGACAAGAGTATTCTGGTAGCGAGAAAGATCGTGACCGATCCGGAGACGGATCAATGGGCGGTTATTCTGCATGGATATAATGGAAGTATGGAGGATGTGTATGATATTGCCATGCATTATGTGGAAGAGGGCTATAATGTTCTGACACCGGATCTGCGGGGGAATGGAGAAAGTGAGGGCATGTTTCTGGGCATGGGCTGGCTGGACCGGTTGGATGTTATTAATTGGATTGATGTAATCTTGGCCGAGAATCCTTCCGCAAAGATTGTGATACATGGAGTGGACATGGGAGCGGACGCAGCTCTGATGCTTTCCGGAGAACCGGTCAAGAGCTCCATCAAAGCGATTGTGGCAGAGGGGGCTTATAACAATGCATGGGATGTTGTGAAGGAGGAATATGAGCTGCGACATGAGAAATGGCCGGTCTTTCCATTTCTATACATGATGAATCCCGTTATGAAGGTGTGGGCCGGTTATACATTGAAGCAGGCAAACGCAGTGAAGCAGGTAGAGCGTACATCGATTCCGATCCTGTTGATTCACGGCGCAAAGGATACCTATGCATCGGATGATATGACGACAGAACTGAATCAGGCGATCGCATCTACCCATGAGGTATGTACGATACAGACGGGTACCCATGAGGATTGTCGATATGCGGAGCCTGAGAATTACTACCAAAAGACTTTCGATTTTGCTAATCGCTATGTAAGATAAGCATAACTTGACCAGATAAAACATAAATACATGGTTTTGCCCACGACATCATGATCTTGGGTCATGAACAATAACCAGTCCTGCGACTCTTGTTGTGAGTTTGGTGCTTAGAAGTTGTGCAAAAATAATTGAGAATGGGATGGATCACGTAGATGGAACGAAAAAAATATTATGATTTATCAGAGGAATTGCAGCAACGGATCGAAGCAGATCGAAGACAGGGATATCGGAATCCCTATCGAACCAAGAATGAGGATGTGATTCGCAGAAAACAGGATTGGGATCGGAATAAACTTCTGCGTCCGTCCTATGTGCGTGATTGTGATAAGATCCTACATGTTCCATATTATAACCGTTATGCAGACAAGACACAGGTCTTTTCCTTTTACAAGAATGACGATATTACAAGACGGGCATTGCATGTACAACTGGTATCCCGGATTGCCAGAAATATCGGAACGTTACTGGATTTAAATGTGGATTTGATTGAGGCGATTGCACTGGGACATGATATAGGGCATACACCCTTTGGTCATGCCGGGGAGCGTTATCTGAATGAATGTTATGAAGAACGGACAGGACGGTACTTTAATCATAATGTACATAGCGTGCGGGTGCTGGATGGTATCTTGAACCGCAACGTCAGCTTACAGACATTGGATGGAATTCTCTGTCACAATGGAGAATTTGCCATGAAGGAATACCGTCCGGAACCCATAGGGGATTTTACACGGTTTGATGCCAAATATGAGGCATGCTATGTGGACGCATCGGCTATCAAGCGATTAGTGCCATATACATTAGAGGCCTGCGTGGTTCGGATTTGTGATATGATCGCATATCTGGGAAAGGACAGACAGGATGCGAGGAGGGCGAATCTGATTCCGGATGACAGTGTGTTTGATGACCAGACCTTTGGTAAGAGCAATCCGGAGATCATCAACAATCTGGTGGTCAACATCGTAGAGAACAGCTATGGCAAAGACTGTATTGTGATGGATGATGCATACTATAAGGCCATTAAGGCCACAAAGAAAGAGAACTATGAAAAAATATATCTGAATGAAGCATTGGATCACATCTATGAGGAGAGTGTGCGTCCGATGTTTCATGAAATGTATCGAACGCTGCTGCGTGATTTGAAACAGGGAAACCGGAATTCGGTTATTTATCGTCATCACATTGATTTTGTGAGGGAGAACACGGTTTCCTACGGGGAACATGAATATCTGGAAAAGACGACACCGGATCAAATTGTAGTGGATTTCATTGCGAGTATGACAGATGATTACTTTGTAGATCTGTTTGCATATCTGTTTCCGAAAAGTCCGCATCAGATCCGGTACATATCATATTTTGAAGAGGAATTGGATACAATTGCCGTAACACAAGAAGGGAAACAGGAATGAATAAGAAGGAAATCAATGAGATTAAGAAGCAGTTTACACCGGAGCATTGCACGATTACAAGAATCTGTGGCTGCTATGTAGATGGGGAGAAGAATAAAAAAACAGAACTGGCACAGACATTTCTGACCCTGACCGAGGAGGAGAATTTTAAGTATTTTACGATATTCAAATCGACTCTTTCCGGTACATTGGGTAAGAATCTGTTGAATATGGAATTTCCAAATGAACAGGAAAAAGAGGGTGGGACGCAGGAATTTCTGTTGCGTCTGAAAAATTCCAAGCTGGAGGATGCAAAGCTGGTGGAGGAGTTTTATGACAAGGTAATTGCCACCTATAACTATGGGGAGAATTATTATATTGTTCTGATCTATGCGGTATATGACGTGCCGGGGCAGACGACAGACGGTATCGAAAATGAGGATGCCTCCGATTATGTATATGACTATGTACTTTGCAGTATTTGTCCGGTTAAGCTGACAGAGGCGGGGCTATGCTATAATGAGAAGAATAACACAATAGAAAGCAGAATTCGGGACTGGCTGGTCGCCGCACCGGTACATGGCTTTCTGTTTCCGGCCTTTCATGACCGCATGACAGATGTGCATGGACTGCTTTACTATACGAAGAATTCCGAACTCATGCAGGAGGAATTTATCGATGGAACTCTGGGATGCGGGGCCCCGTTATCCTATAAGGCACAACAGGAGACCTTTCAGGATATCATTGAGAATTCGCTGGGGGAGCAATGTGATTTTGAAACCATCAAGAACATTCATGAGAATCTGAATGAGTATGTTGAGGTGCGTAAGGATGCGCCGGAGCCACCTGAATTAGATAAGATGGAGTTCAAAAAACTGCTGGCAGACAGTGGTGTGAAGGAAGAGGCAATGGAATCCTTTGAAACAGCATTTGACAGCATTGTCTGTAATGAGGAGCGGCCGACATTCTCCGCTTCCAACGTGGCGAGCACCAGAAGCTTTGATATTAAGATGCCGGATGTGGTAATCAAGGTGAAGCCGGAGCGGACGGATCTGGTGGAGACCAAGATTATAGATGGCAGAACGTATCTGGTGATAGAAGTTAATGACAATATCGAAGTCAATGGCATTAATGTCCGCAATGTGAATATGGAAACGGGTGAGATTACAGAATAATGGTTACTATATGAAATGAAAAGAGGGCATGAAATATGTACAAACATGTATCGAAGCTGATCGTGTACAGAGATTTGGGGGAGGACAGCATCCTGAGACGATTGGCAGACATTTTTGAGGATTTTGACTGGTATAAGGAGAATGTGGTGGGCAGCTCCTCTGCATTCAGTGCCTCAAAGCTGGAGGAGATGAGGGATAAAAAGCATATCAGTAAGGAGAGTCTGATCACCCGTATCTATGGCGAAATCAAGCGGTTGTTGGATCTGGCAACGGATTATGGGTTTGATGATAATCTATGGCACAATTATCTGACCTTCCTGCTGATGACGAATGAGAATTCCTTTACCCTTACCAGTGAGAAGGTGGGAGCTAATGAGGGAAGTGTGAATCACTTTGCGAGAAATGATTTCCGGATTTTTAAGAAGTTATTTGATTATAATTTCTATGAGATTGAGAAAGAGCTTGGAATTGACTGCTTTACCACCATTTCCAATTATAAGGCAATTGGAAAGAAGGAGCGCATGTATAATTATAATGTATCCTCTAAGGTACGGGAATTGTCAAAGAAGCTGGAGCAGTGTGAGAATGAGGATGGGTTCTTTCAGGAGGTGACGCAGTTTTACGCAGACTATGGGGTAGGCATGTTTGGGCTCAATAAGGCATTTCGTATCCGCAACGTGGAAGAACAGGTGGAAATCTACCCGATCACCAATACAGACAATGTGGTGTTGAATGACCTGATCGGTTATGAGCTTCAGAAGCAGAAGCTGATCGACAACACAGAGGCATTCGTTGCCGGAAGACCAGCGAATAACTGTCTGTTGTTTGGCTCTGCCGGTACCGGCAAATCCACCTGTATTAAGGCCATTATCAATGAGTATTACGACAGGGGACTTCGGATGATCGAGATCTATAAGCACCAGTTTAAGGATCTGTCAACTGTGATCTCCATGATCAAGAACCGCAATTATCGGTTTATCATTTATATGGATGACCTGTCGTTTGAGGAATTTGAGATTGAGTATAAGTTCTTGAAAGCGGTGATTGAGGGCGGTGTGGAAACGAAACCGGACAATGTGTTGATTTATGCCACATCCAACCGCAGGCATCTGATCAAGGAGACATGGAGTGACCGAAATGATATGGAAACGGGAGGCGAGGAACTGCACCATTCCGATACGATGCATGAAAAGCTTTCTTTGGCGAACCGGTTTGGAGTGACCATCAGCTTTTCCAAACCGAACCAGAAAGAGTATTTCAAAATTGTTACGGAGCTTGCCAAGAGGGTGCCGGAGATCACGCTGTCAGAAGAGGAGTTATGTGCGGAGGCAAACAAATGGGAGCTTTCCCATGGTGGCATTTCCGGGCGTACCGCACAGCAGTTTATCAATTATCTGGCGGGCAAATGCTGGTATCCGGAGTATTGATGCGGGATTTTTGTATCTGTCAGACCGGGTGATAATTCAAAAAAGGAAAAAATAAGTTGCGAACCGGAAAAAAACATAATATACTAGGGGGTGGGTAACATCTCAGGGGTATGGCAGATCTGCTCTTGGGAGAGAACAGAAGGGAGAATACTATGAATATTGATGAACTAATCGAATATGCAAGAGACAATCACTGTTCCGATATCCACATTACATGTCCGGATGAAGTTTCCATGCGTCAGTATGGACAACTGATGAAGCTGGATCGAGCCTTCCGGTCTGATGAGCTGGATAAGATCATATATGCGATGTTGGACAGCGAGCAGCGGGATCAGTTTAACAAGGGAAAGGATCTGGATTTTTCGTATCAGACAAAGGGAAGCAATATCCGCTGTCGTGCGAATACGTATCATCAGAAGGGATATAATGCGGCATGCCTTCGTATTATGGGTTCTACGGTGCCGACGCTGGAGAGTCTGGATCTTCCTCCGGTGATTCAGCAGTTGGCAGAACAGCCAAGAGGTCTGGTTCTGGTAACCGGTCCGACCGGAAGTGGCAAGAGTACGACTCTCGCAGCTATGATTGATTTTATTAATCGGAATCGCTCTGAACATATATTGACAATTGAGGACCCAATCGAGTATGTATATACTCCGGCACAATCCACGATTCACCAGAGGGAGATCGGGAAGGATGTGGACAGCTTTGCAGGGGCATTGCGGTCTGCTCTTCGTGAAGATCCGGATGTGATTCTGGTGGGCGAGATGCGTGATTTTGAGACAATTTCTGCGGCGATTACGGCAGCGGAGACAGGGCATCTTGTGATGTCAACCTTACATACGACCGGTGCAGCAGATACGGTCAATCGTATTATTGATGCCTTTCCACCGCACAGCCAGAGTCAGATCCGGAATCAGCTTGCAAGTATTCTGCGTGGAGTGGTAACACAGAACCTGATTCCGCTTGCCAAGGGAGATGGACGTGTGGCGGCAACGGAGATTCTGATCGGGACAGATGCGATCTGTAATCTGATTCGTACGGATAAGGTGTACCAGATTGATTCGTCTATGCAGACCGGTGTGAAGGATGGCATGCACACCCTGAATATGAATTTGAAGGAATTGATTCAGAAGGGGCTGATCACAAAGGAGATGGCATTGAAACGCTCGAATAATCCGAAGGCATTGATGGTATAACGAGGACATAACCGGATTAGGAGAAGAACAGCTATGGAGGAAACGATTGTCAGAATTGAAAACAAAGCTTCGTATGGAATTACATATTATGAACACGGGCAGCCGTATCTGGGCAGTCACAGGGGAATGCGGTTCCGTCTGGCAAGGAATCCGATGGAGGATGTATTCTTAACCCCTCCGGATCAGAAGGGAGAGGCGGTGTTTGAAGCAACCATATGGCCGGAACCATATTGTTACGAGGTGACACCAGACGAGAAAAAGACGACGCAGACCTTTCCGTTTAATGCGGAGGGGAAGGAGCAGATGATCGCATGGCTGAATGAGCAGTATGAGCAACGGTACGAGGAGTGGGAGGCAGTCAGGGCGAAACACTGACTAGCGGGTCGAATATTTGGAGTAAGAGATGGCACTGGGATTGCTCTGAAAAAGGAGGATACAGATGGAGTTTAACCAATATTTTGATCATACAATTTTAAAAGCGGATGCCAGCGAAGAGGAAGTAAATGCAGTGTGTCGGGAGGCAATTGCATATCATTTTGCTTCGGTCTGTGTCAATAGTGCGAGGACGAAGCAGGTGTCCTGCCTGTTGGCCGATACGGATATTGCGGTTTGTACGGTGATCGGGTTCCCGCTGGGGGCTATGAGCACGATGGCAAAGAAGCTGGAAACGCTGACAGCCATTGAGGATGGTGCAACAGAGATCGATATGGTAATCCATGTCGGTGCGGTGAAGGATGCGGACTGGGATGCGGTGAAGAAGGATATTGAGGAAGTAAAGGAGGTCTGTACCAATAATACAATGGGAAGGAAGGTCGTCTTGAAGGTGATTCTGGAGACCTGTCTGCTGACCGAGGAGGAAAAGAGAAAAGCCTGTGAGACAGCGGTGGAGGCAGGTGCTGATTTCGTAAAGACATCTACCGGCTTCAGTTCCGGCGGGGCAACGGTCGAGGATGTGGCACTGATGCGCGAAGTGGTGGATGCAAAGACGACGGCTCTGGAAAAGGAAACGGGTGTCACGCACAACAGAGTACAGGTGAAGGCTTCCGGCGGAATCCGGGATCTGGCAACAGCAAAAGCGATGCTTGCGGCAGGGGCAGACCGGCTGGGAACTTCGGCTACCGTGGCGATCGTTACAGAAGCGGCTGGACAGTGATAGGAAGAATGTACCAGTTATTTGGGGACAGTTCTTTAGAGAGTGATTAGTTTAACGATAGAAAGGGAGAGAAGTATATCCTTTTGATGGATTATGCTTCCGGTGCTGATTTTATGAAATGTATATCATGGAATGTCAATGGAATACGTGCCTGTGTAGGAAAGGGCTTTTTGGATTTTTTTAAGGAGGCGGATGCCGATATCTTCTGTATCCAGGAATCCAAAATGCAGGAGGGGCAACTGGAACTGGAGCTTGCAGGGTATCATCAATACTGGAACTATGCAGAGAAAAAGGGATATTCGGGTACGGCGGTCTTTACAAAAAAAGAACCGTTATCTGTGAAGAATGGAATTGGAGTGGAGGAGCACGACAAAGAGGGACGTGTGATCACGCTGGAATTTGACCGGTTTTATCTGGTTACGGTGTATACACCGAATTCACAGAATGAGCTGGCCCGTCTGTCCTACCGCATGGAGTGGGAGGATGCCTTTTTGTCTTATCTAAAGGCATTAGAGGAGCATAAGCCGGTCATTGTCTGCGGTGATATGAATGTGGCACATCAGGAGATCGATCTGAAGAATCCAAAGACAAACCGGAAAAATGCAGGATTTACCGATGAAGAGAGGGAGAAATTCAGTAACCTGCTGGCACACGGATTTGTGGATACCTACCGCTACTTTTATCCGGATCAGGAGGGTGTATATTCCTGGTGGTCGTATCGATTCAAGGCGAGGGAGAAGAATGCAGGATGGCGTATCGACTATTTTCTGGTGTCAGAGACACTTGTGGGACAGTTACAGGATGCAAAGATTCGGACGGAGGTGATGGGTTCGGATCACTGTCCGGTCGAATTAGAGCTGACCTTGTGATGACACCCTTGCATGCAGGTTTTCGATGTCTTGGTTGGTTCCACCGGATATCAGTCAGACCATTGTGAGAAGATATACTTGACATAGGATGTGCTGGTCATTTTCAATTAGATATGGTATATTACACAGGAAACCACCCTTGTACTTTGGTCGATAATGGGGTGGTTTTTCTATTTCCGTTATGGGTCAACCCGCACTTTGTGGGCGGTTGTTCTTTTTACATTTTCATAATAACATTTTGTGATATTTTTTGTAAGGAAATTACTATAGCAGTGAAGTTGGGAATGGTAACCGGACAGGCTGTAAAAGACGGTAAATTTCATGCTTCAGATTGCACGAAACGGAATGAAATGGTACAATGGGGGCAAAAGCTATCAGGAGGTGTGCTATGGTCAGAGAGGTTTCGGTTGGGATACAGGATTTTGCCAAGTTAAGGGAGAATGAATTGTTTTATATCGACAAGACATCCTTTATCCGGGAATGGTGGGACAGTCATGATGATGTGACCTTGATCACCCGTCCCAGGCGTTTTGGCAAGACGCTCAACATGAGTATGCTGAATTATTTTTTTTCCAATCAGTATGCGGGCAGAAGTGATCTGTTTGAAGGGCTTACTATATGGAAGGATGAGAAATTCAGAAAGCTGCAGGGAACATATCCGGTTCTTTTTTTGTCCTTTGCGGGCGTGAAACAGGACACATATGAGAAGACAAGGAATGTGATCAATGAGTTGATCAGTAATCTGTATGATGAACATGCATATCTGTTAGAATGGGAGAAATTTACGGAAAGGAACAGGACGTTTTATGAAAAGGTGAATCCGGATATGGACGATGCTACAGCATCATTGTCATTGAACAGGCTGTGTGAGTGGATGTATCAGTATTACGGAAAAAAATGCATTGTCATACTGGATGAGTATGACACACCTTTACAGGAGGCTTATATTAAGGGATTTTGGGATGAACTGGTCACCTATACGAGAGCGCTGTTTAACAATACCTTTAAGACCAATCCGTCCATGGAACGGGGCATTATGACGGGGATCACAAGGGTGAGCAAAGAGTCTATTTTTTCTGATCTTAACAATTTGCATGTAGTTACAACGACATCAGATATATATGCAACAGCCTTTGGTTTTACGGAGGAGGAGGTATTTACTGCGATGGATACGCAGGGGATATCTGACAGTGAGAGGGATAAGGTAAAATTCTGGTATGATGGCTTTACCTTTGGGACAGTTACGGATATTTATAATCCGTGGTCAGTTACTATGTACCTTGATGAGAAAGCATTCGGTGGGCATTGGGCAAATACCAGTGGCAATGGGCTGGTAGGGAAGCTGATCCGGGAGGGTGATAAGGATATCAAGGAAGAATTTGAGAAACTGCTTGTGGGAGAAAGTATTGAGGCGGAGATTGACGAGCAGATTATCTTCAATCAACTGGATACGAACCACAGTGCTATCTGGAGCCTGCTTCTTGCAAGCGGGTATCTCAAGGTGCTTGCACATGAATCATATGAAGATGTGTATGAGAGATCGGGCAGCAGACCGAGATACACGCTTGCACTGACCAACATGGAAGTTAGTCTGATGTTCCAGGGGATGATCTCCGACTGGTTTGATAAGGATCGCTCCTTCAACGAATTTGTAAAATCCATGTTTGCCGGGGATGTGAGGGGTATGAACCACTACATGAATCGGATAGCCCTGAATACCTTCAGCTACTTTGACGCTGGGAAGAAACCGTCGCAGGAGAGTGAGCCGGAGAAATTCTATCATGGATTTGTGCTGGGACTGCTGGTGGATCAGGCGAAGGATTATGTGGTGAAGTCCAATCGCGAGAGTGGTTTTGGCCGCTATGATGTGGTGATGGAGCCGAAGAATGTGAAAGATGTGGCAGTCATCATGGAGTTTAAGGTACTGGACGATTACGACGGAGAGAAGGAATTGGCGGACACGGCGGGAAATGCTCTGATACAGATCGAGCAAAAGCAGTATGCGGCGGATCTGAAGGCGAGGGGAGTGTCAACGATACTGGAATACGGTTTTGCATTCGAGGGGAAGAAATGTCTGGTTGCAAAAAAATAGGTGAGGGCATACTGTTACGGAAGGCCGTCAATATCTCCCCGAAACCATATCTGCGTAGAAACATGTATATCCATTATAAAATTGTAGAATTATAATATAGGACGAATATTTAGAAAATTTTCGAAATGCTGATTGACGAAAAGTATGTAAGCAGCTATAATAGTATTTAGAAAAAATTCTAAATAGGAGGATGTATGATGGAATCTCATAAAAAAGGTGTCGTTCGCTTTCTGATATGGACATTTGCAATTGCATGGAGCCTGCAGCTTGCTGCGGCCTGGTGTTTTCATCATTCCGCTCAGGTGATCGTTCAACTGCTGCTGATCGTGGTGATGTATGCTCCGTTTTTGGGAACGCTTTTATCCGGCGCTCCCTTAAAGGAAATGGGTTGGAAACCGAAGCTTAAGGGAAAGCTTAAGTATGTACTTGTGGCGTGGTTTGTTCCGGGACTCTTGACTGTGGCAGGCGCAGTCCTGTATTTTCTGGTGTTTCCGGAGCATTTTGATCTGTCCGGCGCTTATCTGACGGAGAATATGGGAGAGGGCATACTCGAACAGCTCGAGGCGCAGGGACTGACTTATCCCCTATACATATTGGCTGCTGTGATCTCAAGCTTTACCTATGCGCCCCTGCTCAATATGCTTGCAGCGGTCGGGGAAGAAGTGGGATGGCGGGGAGTTCTCTACCCGCAGTTAAAGCAGAGGTTCGGGATAGGGAAAGGGTGTCTTCTGGGCGGAACGATATGGGGAATCTGGCACTGGCCGCTGATCGCACTGATCGGGTATGAGTATGGAACAGCGTACTGGGGATTCCCGGTTTTGGGAATGTTTGCATTTTGTATCTTTACGATTACGATGGGGATTCTGTGCGATTTTTTTTATGAAAAGACAGCGTGTATCTGGATTCCGGCGATCGCACATGGGGCAGTCAATGCGGCGGGGACAGTTCCGATTGCCGTATGCGATCCGGATCATGCGGACTATATGCTGCTTGGACCATCCCCGAACGGACTGTTGGCAGGGCTGCCATTTGTCCTGATTGCAGCTGTTATTTTGTGGAGGAGAAAGAATGGGATTTGCAGAGACATTTAAGGCGTTGGCCGATCCGGCCAGACGGGATATCCTTACCATGCTGAAGGAGGGAGCGATGTCCGCCGGAGAGATCGGGTCACATTTTGATATGACAGGAGCGACCATATCTTATCATTTGAATGTATTAAAAAAAGCCGAATTGGTGTTTGAGAAGAGAGAGAAGAATTTTATTTTCTATGAGCTGAACACATCGGTTGTAGAGGAGGTCATGCTCTGGCTTTCCGATCTGAAAGGGGGAGAGGAAGATGAAAGAAGCAAAGAAGATGACAGGAGAAGACAGAGAGCAGATTCTGGTGACGAGCATTCTGACGGTACTGCCGATGCTGATCGGTCTCATACTGTGGAACCGGCTACCTGACCGGATCCCGACGCATTGGAATTTTTCCGGGGAGATCGACGGGTATGGGGGAAAGGCATCGGTGGTATTTGGAATCCCTGTTTTTATATTGGCAATGCATTTGTTCAGCATATCCGCGACGAGACAGGATCCCCAAAGTGGCAATATCACGCAGAAGATACGCAGTCTTGTCCTGTGGATCTGTCCTGTTGTCAGTCTGTTTCTCTGCATCCTGATCTATCCAAGCGCTATGGGTTATGAAGTGGATTCCGTTCTTTGGGCAGATGTTCTGATCGGAGGAATGTTCATTGTGTTTGGCAATTATCTGCCGAAGTGCAGACCGAACAACACGATCGGAATCAAGCTGCCGTGGCTGCTTGCAGATGATGATCTTTGGAAACGGACGCACCGCATGGCGGGGCCGCTCTGGATGATCGGCGGTTTTGTTGTTTTGCTGGATGCGTTTTTGCGATCGAAACGCATGTGGGTGATGTTGATTGTACTCGCTATTTTGACGATGGTTCCGGTCATCTACTCATTGGCACTCTGTCAAAAAAAGAATCATATGTAATTACGGGCTGTCCGGAAATAACCGCTCAAAAGCAGATTGAGCAGTTATTTCCGGACAATTTTTTAGAAAATCTTAAGATATGGGAAGAAAGAAATGCGTGCCCTTTTGGCGGGAGGATAATATTTGGGTTGACATTTTTTGGTACAGGTTGTATTATAGTGATATCAAATTGATATCATTTTAATGTACAATGTGTACAGGAACAGGAGGAGCGTATGAGTAAGAAACAAAATGAAGTAGTGGAACGGGAGATCACAAAGGCAAACGGTTTTGCCATGCTGTTTGTCATTATCGCAGGATATGTGTTGAGTACGGTCTGTGTGATCGGATGTATTCCCGCCTTTGCAGCGATTCCGGCTGTCGGCGCCCTGCTGCTGGTCTTGAGCATTGGCGGTTTTATCGTATTTTCGATCATGTGGGGTGGATTCCATATTGTGAATCCGAATGAAGCAGTCATTCTCACCCTGTTTGGCCGGTACTATGGCACGATCAAGACACCCGGATATTTTTATACCAATCCGTTTGCGTCTGCCATCGCACCGAAGAATGAGGCAGCGGATCCCAAGACGGAGGTGTCCATTCAGGGAAAGGAGCTGTCCACGAATGTGAATCTGAATCTTCCGAAGAAAAAGATTTCCCTAAAGACGATGACCCTGAATAACAAGCAGCAGAAGGTGAATGATGCGCTGGGCAATCCCATTATCATCGGTGCGGTTGTCATCTGGAAAGTAACCGATCCGACCAAAGCAGTTTTCAATGTGGATGATTACCGGACCTTCCTGTCCATTCAGTGCGACTCTACGATCCGCAAGATCACCCGTCTTTATCCGTATGACCTGCTGGAGGAAAATGAGACGGAGGAGGAACATGAGCGGACTCTGCGGGGCAGCAGTCAGGAGATTGCCGAATCCATGCGGGATGAATTGCAGCAGAGAGTGGCAGAGGCAGGGATTGAGGTGCAGGAGGTTCGAATCACCCATCTGTCCTATTCGGAGGAGATCGCCGCTGCCATGTTACAAAAACAGCAGGCCTCCGCAGTCATCGCAGCGCGGAAGAAGATCGTGGAGGGCGCCGTGGGAATGGTGGATATGGCGATCAAGCAGCTTGGCGAGGAGGAGATCGTTGTATTGGATGAAGAGCGCAAGGCAGCCATGGTCAGCAATCTTTTAGTGGTTCTATGTGGCAATCGGGAGGCTCAGCCGGTTGTCAACAGCGGAACGATTTATTAGGACCGGGAAGGGGATCGTCATGGAAGAAAAGGAGATATCCCAACGGGGGGCTGAGTTACAGGAACGTCTGGAACGTTTGGATGCCATGGAACGGGATATTCAAAAACGGGAGAAGTCCATCAAGGAAAAAGAAAAAGCAAAAAAACAGGTATTGCTCCGCCTGTCCCCTGCTCTTTGGAATGATCTGGCAAAATGGGCAGAGGAGGATTTCCGATCGATCAATGGACAGATTGAATATCTGTTGTCAGAAGCGGTTCGAAGACATAAAAAATAATAATTTTGCAATTTTCTATTGCAATATCTGAGATACTGTTGTATTATTACAACATTACATTGCGGACGTAACTGTTTTCCAAATGAACGGTTACACCGCTGTATAAGGTGTCGATAACAGGAAGGGAGAGGAAGGATGTATGGATGCATTGATTGAAGTGTCCGATATGTATAAGATATACAATCCCGGCGAGAATGAGGTGCGCGCCCTGGATGGTATCAGTCTGACCGTGCACGAAGGAGAGTTTGTGGCGATCATCGGACATTCCGGTTCCGGCAAATCCACGTTGATGAATATGCTGGGGTGCCTGGATGTTCCCACAGAGGGAACTTACATATTGAATGGACAGGATGTGTCTCATCTGTCGGACAATGAGCTGTCGGATGTGCGGAATAATTATATCGGTTTTATTTTTCAGGGATTTAACCTGATTCCGAATCTGACAGCGATAGAGAATGTGGAGCTGCCACTGATCTACCGCAAGGTGGATCGGAATAAGCGCAGGGAGCTTGCGGTAGAGGCCCTCAAAAAGGTAGGTCTGGAGAAACGGATGAAGCACAAACCATCGGAGATGTCCGGTGGACAGCAGCAGCGTGTGGCAATCGCACGGGCGATCGCAGCAACGCCGCCATTGATCCTCGCAGATGAGCCGACCGGGAATCTGGATTCGAAATCTACTAAGGACCTCATGGAGATTCTGGATCAGTTATATGAGCAGGGCAATACGATCGTGCTGATCACGCATGATGATGGAATCGCAGCGAACGCAAAGCGGGTAGTGCGGATCATGGATGGGAAGATAGAGTCGGACACCACCAAAGAGGGACCGGGTTATGGACAGAGAAATGCAGCCGGACAAACACCTGCTTCGGATGGTCAGGAAGAGAAGGAGGAACTTTTAGAAGTATCAGGTGCGATTCGGAACGGGGAGGATAAATAAATGGAGCAAACTAAGAAAAAATCAAAAAAGAAAATCATCATCATAGTAATTGTGGCAGTGGTGGTATTTCTGGCATTGGCGATCAGTGCGATGCGCAAGGTATCAAAGGGAATGCAGGAAGCTATGGAAATAATGGCGGGAGAGGATGATTCCATATTCAAGGTTGAGAAGCAGGATGTGGAACAGGAGATCACTACATCGGGTACCGTGGTAGGACTGGAACGGGATGCGTATGTGTCACCGGTTACAGCACAGGTGAATGATGTCCGTGTTGAGGTGGGACAGACTGTGAAAAAAGGCGATATCCTGCTGACCTATGACGATTCCGAGCTGGGTGACAACCTCGAACGGGTGCGGATTCAGGCACAGACGGAACGGGCAGCGGGAAATGAGAGCTATGAGATGGTGAATGAGGCAGCGAGCAAGACCAGCGCAGCAAAGAAAAAGGTAAAGGATCTGGAGGATGACATCAAGAAGCTCAAAAAGGAAATATCTGAGCTTACAGAGGAAGTCGAAGAGTATGAAGAACAGATTCAGGCGGCGGCTGCGGCAAAACAGGCAAAGACGACGGAACAGACACCGCAGGTGACGGATGCCACGGAAGAGTCCGGACAGGCAGAAAGCAGCGCCGGGACATATGTGGTGACGGAGGAAGCGGAGGAAGACAGTGAAGTAGACCAGAAGGCATATAAGAAAGCAGTCTCCAATCTGCAAAAGAAACAGGAGTCTCTGGCCGGGAAACAGTCAGAGCTTGCCGAACAGCAGGCCATCATCACAGCCAATCAGGATGCCAAGGTGTCGGAGAGTACAAAGGCACAGATCAGTGCGACGAACCAATTGTCAGACATGAACATCAATGCAGCACAGGAGTCCTTAGATGCAGCAAAGGCAGGACTTACAGCAGAGCATGATGGAATTGTAGAGTCGGTTGACATCATTAAGGGTGCCTATGCCAATGAGACGATGACGTTGATGACGATCATTCATTCCGACGAGGTAGGAGTGGAATGCTCTATTTCTAAGGATGATCTGGGTTCCATTTCACCGGGACAGAAGGCAAGAGTCGTGATTTCCGGAAATGAATATGAGGGAACAGTGGATTTCGTGAGCCGGGTGGCGAGCAGTGATTCCCCATACGCAAGTACGACCAGTACGGGCGGGACGATCAAGGGAAGGATCACGATCGACGATCCGGATGATAAGATCTATATCGGTGTCTCGGCGAAGGTGTACATTTTTGTCGGGGAGTCGAAGCAGACGCTGGTCGTTCCTTATGAGGCGTTGAATACAGATATCAATGGAGATTTTGTATATATTGTGAACGAAGAGAATCTGATCGAGCGGCGGGATGTCACCGTTGGAATTTACTCAGATGCATACTATGAGATACTGGACGGGCTGTCGGAGGGAGATTCGGTCATTACACAGGTGACCCCGGATATGAAGCCGGGAGATTCCTATGTAGGAGCGAACACGATAGGCGCTGCGGCTGCAGAATAGGAGGCAGATATGGCACAGCTTGGTGAATATGTGAAAATGGCTCTGAAAAATATCTGGGCCAACAAGGTGCGTACGCTTCTCACAATGCTGGGGATTATTATCGGTATCTCGTCTGTCATTCTGGTGGTTTCCATTGGAGGCGGCGCTACCTCGATGATTGCCGGGGAACTGGGGAGTCTTGGAAAAGGACAGATTGCTTTTTATACAGCACAGTATGACGACAAATATTATATCACCCAGGATGAGATCGATGACATCCGGAAGATGGAAGGGGTGAAAGCGGTCGCGGTAGAGGATTACTTTGACGGCAGCACATCTACGAGAAAGGATGACTTCAAGGTTAATGTCATAACTCTGAATCCGGACGGGTTTAATATTTTGGACAAGACATATCTAAGAGGAAGAGCCTATACAGAGAAAGAGGCGGAAGAAGGAAAAACAGTCTGCATTATTGGAGAAGACGATGCCATGAAGATGTTTGGCTCCACCAATGTGGTGGGAATGGATATTGATCTTACGGTGTATGATTATGATATGACCGTCACGATCATAGGAGTGACAGAGGCAGAAGAGGACAATATGATCAGTGCGATGTATGCGGATCCGACCGTGCAGTTGATCGTGCCGCCGGAAGCGTTTACCAGAGCACTGGGATGGGATATGTCGAGTGATATTACCGGGTTTTATGTGATGAAAGAAGATGACGCGGATGCGAAGACTCTCTGCCGGGAGATCATTGACTATCTGGAGAGGAAGCATCACTGCAAGGGGGATGAGGCCTATAATTATAGCAGCTTTGACGACATGATGGATCAGGTGAATTCTGTTATGAATCTGATCACGGTATTTGTGGCGTTCGTGGCTTCGGTATCCCTGCTGGTAGGAGGGATCGGCGTTATGAATATTATGCTGGTATCGGTTACAGAGCGCACAAGAGAGATCGGGATCCGCAAGGCACTGGGGGCAAAGACCGGTTCCATTACGTTCCAGTTTCTGGCGGAATCGGCGTTTATCACACTGATCGGCGGCGTAATCGGAATCATTCTTGGCGTCATTGGTGCATGGGGGATTTCCGGTGTGATCGGGGCGATGGTGCCGAACATGAAGTTTGCACCAGAGCTTAAGATGAGTACGATTCTGACGGCGACCACATTCTCTTCCTTTGTGGGAATCTTCTTCGGTATCTATCCTGCAAGGAAAGCGGCAAAGATGAGTCCGATTGAGGCGTTGAGAAGAAATTAGGGATAGACCTTCAGCCTGTCGATGAACAGACTGCGGCAGTAAAAAACACCTCACTTGATATAGCTTCAAACTATAACAAAATGATATTTTTTTGCATTTTACAACCGCAAAACCTACGGATATAATAGGAATATATCATGATCATGTGTAAATCTATTAAGTAAATCTATTAAAATTCGGAGGGAAGAATATTATGAAGACATCAGTGATTGGCTTTCCGAGGATCGGAGAGCTTCGGGAATTAAAGTTTGCAACAGAGAAGTATTGGCGTGGAGAACTGTCGGAGCAGCAATTACAGGAGACCGCAAAGGCACTCAGGGAAAAGCACTGGAGACTGCAGAAGGAGACGGGAATCGACGGAATTCCGTCTAACGATTTTTCTTTCTATGACAGTCTTCTGGATACAGCAGTTCTGTTTAACATCATACCGGAACGCTACCGGAAGTTGTCGCTTTCCGGACTGGATACGTATTTTGCAATGGCGAGAGGCTATCAGGGGAAAGAGGGTGATGTGAAGGCACTTGCCATGAAGAAATGGTTTAACACAAACTATCATTACATGGTGCCGGAATGTGAGGACGATACGGTTATCAGACTTGCGGGGACAAAGCCGGTGGAGGAATACCGTGAGGCAAAGGCACTGGGGATACAGACAAAAGTCACGGTGATTGGTGCATTTACCCTGTTGAAACTTATCCGGTTTACCGGAAACAGGAAGGCAGAAGAGATTGCCACATCGCTTGCCGGGGCTTATAGGCAGCTTTTGGCACAGCTTGCTGCGCAAGGGGCAGAATGGATCCAGTTGGAAGAACCGTATCTGGTACGGGATCTGACCGATGCAGATATTGCGTTGTTTGAGAAGCTGTATGAGCAGATCCTGTCAGGTAAGGGAAACTGCAAGGTGTTATTGCAGACATATTTTGGTGATGTCAGAGATGTGTATCAGAAGCTGGATGGGTATGCCTTTGATGCGGTGGGTCTGGATTTTGTGGAGGGGAGAAAAAACATGGAACTCGTCAGACAGTATGGGTTTCCAAAGGATAAGCTTCTTGTGGCGGGGCTTATAAATGGCAAAAACATTTGGAAAAACCATTATGCCGATACCCTTGCAGTCTTAAAAGAACTAAAGAATCTGGGCATCCGAACGGTACTTGGAACCTCCTGTTCCCTGCTTCATGTACCATATACATTGCGAAATGAGACGAAGCTTCCGGAGCAATATAAGAGTCATTTTTCCTTTGCAGAGGAAAAGCTTTGGGAGCTGCGGGAGTTGTCTGATCTGACAGATGTGGGGGATTTGGCAGTTATTGGTGAGACAGCTTATGCGGCGAATGAGGCGCTCTTCCGAAACCGGCCGGATGTGGTGAATGCGGATGTGCAAAAACGTGTGTCTCAGATTGCAGACAGCGATTATACAAGACTTCCTGTTTTTGAAGAGAGGGAACGAATCCAGAAGGAAGTATTTGGGCTGCCATTGTTTCCGACCACAACGATCGGGTCTTTTCCGCAGACCAGGGATGTGAAACAGAACAGAAATGCATTTCGCAAGGGAGAGATCACAGAGGAGCAGTATAAGGAGTTTAACACA
>JAFVCQ010000233.1 GCA_017479085.1 Lachnospiraceae bacterium
GTATATAGACAGTTTGCCGAATGGAAAAAGGGGGCCGTCATGATACACATGCACAACGTCAGCAAGACACTTGGGAATTTCCAACTGGACAATATCTCGATGGAATTACCGGAAGGCTACATCATGGGACTGATCGGTCCGAATGGTGCAGGAAAAACCAGCCTGTTACATATCCTGCTCGGTCTGTATCAGCCGGAAGAGGGATGTTAGATTCCTTATTCAGTCCGGCTCTCTCCCTTTTACAGAATGCACAGATGTATGGGAAGTATTATGCAGATTTCGAAGGGGCCGTATTTTCCGATTACTGCACACAGTTTGGATTAAATCCCACACAACAGCTGCGCCGGTTATCAAAGGGAGAACAGTTGAAATTCCGCCTGACCTATTATCAACCAGTTATGGAGCGTGCGATCCGATATGAAAATAATAATTAACCAGAATGGAACCCTTGCAATTTATGAACAGATCGTCAATCAGCTAAGAAATGCCATCATCACCGGCGAGTTGTCCGCAGGCGAAGCGCTCCCCTCCATCCGGATGCTGGCGAGCGAATTAGAGATCAGTGTCATCACCACCAAACGAGCCTATGAGGAATTAGAGAAAGAAAATCTGATCCGCTCCGTCGCCGGAAAAGGCTTTTATGTCTGTGAGAGCAATACCGATTACCTGCGGGAGAAAAACTATGTCATGCTGGAAAAGAGAATGGCAGAGCTGCTCGACGACTGTAAACGGGCGGGCATGTCAAAGGAAGAAGTCAATGCCATGACAGAGGAGCTCTGGGGGTAAGACATCATCAGGCACATGACACCCGGTTATTTCTGTTAGACGAAGCCACTGCCGGAATGGATCCCATCTTCCGAAAGGAATTCTTTCACATGCTTCATGAGGTAATCGCAATGGAGGATACTGCTATTTTAATGAGTACCCATATCGAGGAAGAAATCGCCACCCATATGGACTACGTGGCAAGAATGGAACACGGAACCCTGATATCTTTTGAGGAGGCAGGTGAGGCATTATCTGACCGAACCGGTCGTGACTGTGTTATGTATATGGTTTCTGAAATTTGCAGCCATTTATTTTTCCATCTACAAAAGCTGACTGTTCCGTCGCCGGAATTTTTCAGAAAATGTCCTGATAAAAAAAGATATGACGATGTTCTAAGCTCATCCCCGCATGGTAATGTATTGCATTTTCAAAAAGCGCCATCTGCCGGAGCAACCTTCACCAGACAGTCCTTTCCAAAAAAGGCAATCCCATAATGGACGATCTTCTTATACAGGTCATTTCTGCCGTTGCCGCCCTCTCTATTCGATCGCACCACATAATCCTTCGTTCCGGATAAAATCCCGGTCAAAACCCCATGATAGAAATTCTCGTAATAATCGTGATAGCTGATACACTCCTTCAACACCCGGTCAAGCTCCCTCTGGAAGGTCTCCCCATCACTGCCAAAGAACGCCCGAAGCAGCACTGTCCGGTCTCCATTCACCACCTCTTCATGGAACCAGTCCCGGATCTTGCTCTCAAAAATGTACCGCACCTCTTCATTCGGAATGGAAAGCGTCACATATCTTTGTCTTTTCTCTATCCGCATGCTCTCCATCTTGAAATAGCCGGTAAAGAACATAAAATTCCAGAGATTCTCTATTTTTTCATAAATCTCCCCATATGTGATATCCTCATGCACCGGTTTCTCCAACTGCATCCCATGAATCATCTGTTCAATCTCATCCTTTGTGTCCCGGTCTGCCCGGTTGATCATCTCCCGCACAATGCTGTTGGAGCTGCTGTTTGCCCAGTGGGCTTCCGGAAAGGCTTCCAGATCCGATAAATATTCATCGACCTGAAGGATCACGCTCCATGGATTATATACATTGGTATCTCCAAACCGGTAGCCATTGTACCATTCCTTAATGCGCTCATAATGTTTATCCAGTCCATAGTATTCGCACATCGCCAAAACTTCCTGATCCGTAAAGCCAAAATACCCGGAATACTGTTCATTTAAAATCGAATAAATTTTCAGATTTTTCATTCCGGTGAAAATACTCTCTTTCGAAACCCTGAGACATCCGGTCAGCACCGCAAATTCCAGATACGGATTCGTCTTTAACGCCGACTCAAACAGAGAGCGGATAAAACCGACCATACGGTCATAAAAGCCATTCAAATAAGCCGTCTCCAAAGGCACATCGTACTCATCGATCAATAGGATGACCTTTTTTCCGTAACAGGTGTACAGACATTTCACCAAAAATGCGAGGGCGTCATTATACCCGGATTTGTCCTCCTCACACATCATAATCCGTTCAAACCGTTTTTTATATCTTTCAAGACGACCATTCTCCAGAATATATGCATGACGGTCATATTCGGATGCAAGCTGCTTCTTTATGGCATCAAAGGACTCCTCCCACGTATCCTGTTTTGCCCCCTTAAGCGTCAGGAAAATGACCGGATACTGTCCCTGATGCTTCATATATTCTTCCCCACAGGAGGCAATCTCCAAGCCGTCAAACAGATGCCGGTATTCCATCTTCTTCCCCGCAATATCCCAGCCATCCTCAAAGAAATACTGCAGCATGCTCATATTCAGCGTCTTACCAAACCGTCTCGGTCTGGTAAAAAGATTCACCTTCGCCCCTTGCTTTATCAAATCCCGGATCATAAATGTCTTATCTACATAGTACAGATTCTTTTCAATCACCTCACTAAAGTCATCATATCCCACCGGTAATGCTTTCATCACCTTCGGATCAAAAATACTCTCTGCCATACAATTTCTCCACCTTCTTAGCGTTTTCCTAATGCTCGCAAACGAATTTAACTACCGAATCCAATCTCTCTCCGCCATATAAGACGATCATAGCATATCCGCGGGAATTTATCCACACATTCTTTTCAGCCTGTCATATACGAAAGACATATCATCCTTTTGAACGCATCGGCTGGTCCCAGTCAATTATTGTGTCAAAATTGGATATTCCCCTGATACACATCATCGAATTTCACAAAGGAAAACATACACTCGCCAATTGTGATAACATCCCTGTCCGCAAGAACCTCCACACCCTGAACCTCCCGGCCATTCACCAGAACCTGTCTGTCCTGCTTTACCGGCATAATCTCAAAGCATCCCTTTTCATATAATATCTCCGCATGACCATTTCTTGAAACTGTATCCTCTCCCGGCAGGGATACCTCCATATTGCCGGCGCGTCCAATGCGGTTCCTTCCCTCATACAAAATAAATGACCTTCCCACATCACGTCCCGATATCTCTACCAACACGCCCACATTTACCCGCATATTACGATCCTGCGCATTGGTATAGATTCTGCTTGCAGCTATCTCTGTCGGCACATCGGTCTGCCCCTGTCCGTATGTGTTCGGTTCCTGCTCCAGATTTCTCACGTTTCCCTGACAGTGCGGACAGCTTTTTAATTTATCTGCATCATATATATGACCATTTTTACATTTTATCATCTGCATAGGAAAAGCTCTCTTTCTATATATTTTATAGCAAACGGTGGTGTGCCAGAAACTTAGCCAATCAGTCATTGCCCTTTGGACTCGACACTCTTGGGTTCGAGTCTCAAATAGACAAACCGGCTTGTCCGCCCGAAGCACGATATCAGAAATGGTTACATCAGCTTAAATGTCGTCACATCACCCGCAAGCTGCACCGTTTCTCCCATCTCGACTTCATACCGCACATTCTGCTCTAACCGAATCTCTCCATTAATATAGGTACCATTCGTTGAAAAATCCGTAATCTCATAGCAGTCCTTGTCCTTATGATAGATTATGCGCAAATGCCTGCGCGACAC
This sequence comes from Lachnospiraceae bacterium, assembly GCA_017479085.1. GTDB lineage: Bacteria > Bacillota > Clostridia > Lachnospirales > Lachnospiraceae > CAG-590. The sequence continues at coordinate 3,834 of JAFVCQ010000233.1, forward strand.
CCTCGGAAGATTGATCACAATATCGGCAAGCGTTCCATCCCGCCCAATAATAACCTCCTGCTCCGGTATCAGATCAAACTGCTTTCCGGCATACAGTCCGCCGATGCATAACAGTCGTCCCATACTCTGCTCATTTTCTTCCGACAGATATGCTTTTTTTCCATTGTCCGGCTCATCCCGCCCGACAAGAATTTTCTTAGCCTTGTCCTTATATTTTCTGCTGATTCGAACCTCTTTCCCTGCCACAGTGAGCTTGTCCGACTGCACAATGGAAACCTCAGACAGCTTTACAAGATAGCTCTGGTGACATCGTAAAAAACCTTTCGGTTCCAGCAGTTCCGCCACATGATCCATCTTGTCATTGTATTCATACACCTCATCCCCCGTGTGAATGTACAGTTTATGCGCTCCGCTCTCTATATATGTAATCTCACTAACCGGTATCCGTAAAGTCTTCCCGCGCTTGACCACACAAAACATCTGATCGCTATTATTATAACTGACCGCCATAATCTGTTCCATGATAGACCTCTCCCCCTCTAATATAACTCGTCATCATCATCGACCGTACTACCCCCGGTAGATGTTCCGCCCGAATTTCCGGCTGTGCTGTTTTTCGATTGCGCTTCTGTTCCGACAGGCACTCCACTTCCATTATTTTTTACAGAAGCGCCTTCCTCTCTCTCTTGTACACCTGTTTCTGTGTCAGCCGACGATCCGCTTTCGCTGTTCCCCGCGGAGGTGTTGTCCGCACCTTCCGTTACTCTGTCTCCTACACTGTCTGATGCGTTCTTTGCCTTTTCGCTTTGCTCACTGTCCGCCTCCATCTGCCCGTCTGTGGTATCATTTCCCACACCCTCTGAACCAGTCCATATACCGCTTGTTTCCTGTTCATCCGTCATCCAGATGCCACGCAGCAGGTAACTCATCCCAAAGCTCAGCAAAAGCAGGAGCAGACATGCTGTCAAAATATAAAACGTCGAATTTCTCTGCGATTGATTCCGGTCTGCCGGCTGACCGGAATACAGAACTCTCGTCCTGTCATCCATATATTCCGGCGCAAATGTAACCGCCTCCAGAAATTCATCCATTGCCGCATAGCGTTCAGACTTGTGAACCGCCATTCCCTTCAGCAATGCGTCTGTCTGCCACGTCTCCAATATATCCTCAAGGAGCTTTCTCTCATCATATACCAAATCCCCGCCTTGTACACTGTCTTCTCCTGCATCAGCCTTTCGAACTGTTCCGGCGCCACCTTTTCCATCTCTCATCCTGCGACTGTCGGCAAGTTCCCTCCCGTCCGCCTTCAGCCGTTCCACTGCATTGTGTGGTTTCTCTCCGGTCAGTGCCATAAACATTGTCGCTGCCAACGCATACACATCCGTCCATGCACCCAGCCTGCCGTCAAATGCACTTCCATCCGAATAATACTGCTCAATCGGCGCAAATCCCTGCTTCAGGATCACCGTCCGGTCACGATTTCTGTTCACAGACTGCGTTGCTCCAAAATCGATCAGACACAGGCGGTTATCCATGCCAATCATCAGATTATCCGGAGATATGTCACAATGAATGACATTCCTTCGATGAATCTTGGTGAGCGACTTCATGATCGGCGTAACCATCCGGACCAGCTCATCCCATGAAAACGTACCATACTGCTTCACATATTCCCTCAATGTGATACCCTCAATAAAATCCATCACAATATAGGCCGTATCTCGTTCCTCAAACACATCCCGCACGGACACAATACCCTCAAGATAATCGAACTCCCGCAGGATCTTTGCTTCGCGGATAAACCGCACTTTCTCATGTGCAACGTCCGTAGAGCCTCCAAGCGGAAAAAGTTCCTTAATCGCAACCGCCACATCCGTTTTCGTATCTCTTCCTCTATATGTAATTGCAAATCCGCCAGATCCAATCTCTCCTTCAATCCGATACCGGTCATGCAGCAGTGCATCTGACTTCAGTTTTCTTCTCTTTTCACCCATAATATATTCGTTTCGTAAAGGAAAATCACATTCGCAATAAAATGATTCTTATTCACCATGAATTCCGTCCGGCATATAACAAAGACAAAGCACATGTGAGCCCAGAAAAACAACTTAATATGTTACCTTCACTCCGGAATTTTTAAGGTATTGAATCATTTTTTTCTTCGATGTCTGCTTCTTCTTTAAATTTGCATCCGCCTTTTTTGTGCGAAGATAAAATGCCGCTGTCTCCACACTTTTTAAGTTCTTGATTTTCTTGAATGTAATCTTTGAAAGTTTTTTATCTCCATAAAATGCAAGTTTGCCGATCTCCTCCACATTTTTCCCAATCGTAAGTGTCTTAAGATTCGGACAATTATAAAATGCCTTTTCCCCAATCGAATTAACATTTGCGCCGATTGTGACAGTCTTCAGTTTCTTCATTCCCTTACAGGCGCCCTTCGCAACCACTGTCACCTTCAGTGTTTTTTCCCCATAAGGCACATTCTTTGGAATGGACACGGATGTCTTATCGTTTCTTACCGGCGCAACAAACGTAACCGATGTTTCATTTGCATTGACCTGATACTTCAGATTCCGATACGCGAACACCTTGCCGGCGATACTGTCATCCACAGAGCCATCCGAACCACCACCTGTCGTATTGGTGATACTCGTTTCATGAACCGAGTTGTCAACCACCACTATCGTGTTGGTAAAATGATCCATCACGGTTGCGTTGTTGGAATTGTCAACCACCGTCCTATCATCTGCACTGTCAGCCATCTCCTTGTCATCCGGACTGCCAGCTACCTCCTTGTCATCTGGACTGTCAGCTACCTCCTTGTCATCTGGACTGTCAGCTACCTCCTTGTCATCCGGATCATCGTTACCTGTCGTATCGTCGGAACCGCCAATCACTGTCGTATTGGTGGAGTTGTCAATCACCGTTGTATTAGTGGAATTGTCAATCACTGTCGTATTAGTGGAGTTGTCAATCACCGTTGTATTAGTGGAATTGTCAATCACTGTCGTATTAGTGGAATTGTCAATCACTGTTGTGTTGATATTGTTCGTGATGCTGACCGTTCCCTCATAGATATCCTGCATCCCCTTCATATATGTCTGATAGGAGGGTACTTCATTCTCATCTAAATAATTCTGCACGTCACCTCCCGCAAGTACGCGCAGAGTCACATACTCAAGCTCCAGCAGGCCAAAGCCTGATATATCCGTCATCTTCTCCGGCACGGTAAGCACAATCTTATCTCCGCTTGAATCACTGTTGATCATAAATGCATCCTGCCCTATTGTCGTTAAATTCTCTGGAAGAATGACACGGTCAAGTCCTTTTGCATACTTAAATGCACGATCTCCGATCGTAGTAACCGACTTCGGTATATTGATCTCCGTCAGTGCCGGACAGGAATGAAAACAATGCTTTTCCAGTGTTTCTAACGTGTCCGGCAGTGCAACACTTGACAACCGGGGACATTCCTGAAACGCTGCAATCCCAATCGTCTTTGCACCTGTGATCGTTACGCTTTCCAACTGCGAACATTTGCAACAGACACCATATGGTATTTCCTTTAACGAAGATGGAAAATAGATCGTCTTTATCGCAGTTGTAAAAAATGCCTGATTTCCAAGACGGACAAGTCCTGTTCCCTGAATATCCACTTTCGTCAGATTGCTGCAAAGCGCAAAGGCGCATTCTCCAATCTGCGTCACACTGGATGGAATACTGACCGATGTCAGTTTCGACGATGTGTCATCGCCTCCGGTTGCATTTCCACAAAATGCCCAGTCTGCAATGGCATCCACCGACTGTGGGATCGTTACGTCTCCCTCTGCCGTTATACCATCAATCAGAATCCGGTTCACAATAACAAGTCCCTGTGACGCCTGCTCCCGTTTTGCCGCCAGCCACGGAGTACGTCGAAACGCTCTGTTCCCGATTGACACAACCGACTTCGGTATATTGATCTCTTCAAGCTGCACATCGTTGTAAAACGCACTCTCCCCGATTGTGGTAAGCGTATCCGGCAGACTGACACCTTTGAACCCTGATGTATAGAAGCACCTCTGATAAATGGTGTCAACCCCTTCCGGCACAACAACAAGATCATACGCACCAAGATTGTTCAATCCGCACTGCGATTCCTCAAACTCATCTGCGTTCAAATTCACATACTGTTCCTCATACGGATTGCCGATTCCCGTCACCTTATGCCCGTCAATCTTGGAAGGGATGTTGAAGTTTATCTTCTCCGTTCCATCCTCTGTTGTCCATGTCTCAAGTCCCTCCGGTGCATCACCCGTCCAGTCCATGGCACGTCCCACGATTACAATGTCCCCTCCATCCTCTATCCCGCTGTCGATCCAACTGCGGTATGCATAGTACCAGAAACGGTTCTCACTTCTGTATATCCCCTGTGGGAGTTCATTCTCCTCACTCTCTGCGGCATATGTCACAGGTATCCCTGACAGATTGCACACATATAAAGCGGCAAGCAACATCAAGACAGCCATCACAAAAAACCGGCCTCCCACACTCCGTTTTCCCGTTTGTTCCACCCTCATATCCGTATCCTCCGATCGTAATCACTGTGTAAATTGACTCTTTTTGGGAAAGTATACCACAACTACGGATAAAGTCAATAACCTCGCTACAAGCTGTGGAATCTGTTCACCCTGCCAGCCAATCTCTCTGGCAAACTCCACAATATCCTCTGCCATTCCGCCTCTTCCTCATTCTCTGGGATGTCAATACGCTCAATCTTGAAAATGACCGGGCGCGTCCCGTCGTTGCAGCAGGCTATCATCATCCGGTCATCATTTGTCCATCCTTGCATGATGGAGCCGCCCTGCAATGCCGTATATACATATCGGCTGACAGCGTCCCATGCTTCACCGCCTCATAAATCTTCACTTTTCATTACGCTATGCATAGCCACGCCCTCTGGTCTGAAATCCATCTGCACTTCCCAGAACTCAACGCCTCCCTCTGACGCTTCTCTAATGGTACGGGAAACCTCCTCAAAATGGGTTGAGCGCAGACGTTCCTTTCTCTCCGTAATGCAGTACTGGTAGACCTGCAGAAAAACTGCCCGTTCATGCTCTTTCAATGACTCCGCCAGCTCATTCACATGCTTTACCATGCGATCCGTGGATGAGAACGGTTTAGGCGGAAGCGTCCTGATGTTGGCTCCGTATTTCACATTGATGGTCGTCAACGGAGTCTTGACCTCAAGATAGGTGTCGCCCACCTTGAAATCAAGTTTCGATATTCCCAGCTTTACTTCCCGCTGTATGTCATCGAAGTCAGATACGATCTGATCCAGTTCATGCTCCCGGAAGAAGTGCTCTACGAGGCGGTTGGAAAGAATCTGGTTTATTCCTATCCAGTTATCATCATCCGACAGAAGCACCGCCTCGATGTCATATTTTAGTTTGCGCTTCGGATCATCATGGAAGGACAAAAGGCATGGCAGATTCTTGTTCTCAACATCACCAATGCGGTTCGTGGTTGGGATGTGCGCCACAAACTGCTGTCCATCTACTTCCACAGTCGCTGTGAACTGGGAGTTTCTTTTTATCATCACGCCTCTGATCAAGGGACTTTCAAACCTGTATATACTCATTACCCTGACCTCCTGATTAAATTCCCGTCAGATACTTTTGCCCAGATCATAGGCTTTCTCAACAAACCCGCTGCTCTTTGTCATGGACGGTGTCCCGCACCCGCCGCCGAGCACCATGCCTCTATCCTCAAACTGCATATACTCGCAGATGCGGCGATAATACGCCTCAACAACGGAGAATACCGTGTTCGTATCGTCCCATGCCACCGTCAACAACACAGCCTTCTTGTGCATATTGGTAAGCTCCGTTGTGAAGCTGTAGAAGCGATCTATGACCGTTTTCAGCTGTGCAGGCCAATTGTAGTAATACACCGGCATAACGAAAACGAGCATATCTGTTTCCTTGATCATGCTTTTGAGCTTTGTCTCATAATCGTCCTTCTGTACACAGGAACCGTTCATCCCACAGTGATTACAGCCGAGGCAGGCACGAATATCCGCACGGATCACATCAAACTCCGTGATTTCATGTCCGTTCTCTTTCGCCCCTCGAATGAAAGCCTCTGCCAGAAGATTAGAAGAACCACGCTTGTTACCGCTGCTTTCCAAAACAAGTATCTTCATGTTCAGTTACCCCCTTTTTTATGAGCCGCCGAAAACTCAATCACGAGACAGATCATCGCAACAAATACGGCAATCGTTACAATCGGCGGCCAGAAGATCATGCCGAGTATAATACCGACTGTCTTTACGCACAGATCAATAGCTATTCCTTTACGCAGTGTCTTTACCATCGGCTCCAGCACAGGATTTAAAGTTTTCAGAATTTCTGCGCTGATCTGGTTGCAGATCGTATTGATGTTGATCCACATCATTCCGAGCCAGAAGAAGGACAGCGCATATACAATCACCTGGGAACCCAGTTCCTTCATATCACTCCAGTTCGTTCCGCCCGGAACTGCAAATTCAAGCACAACGATGGTCATGATAATCGCCATCACTGCGTCAAAGAATGCAACAAATCGTTCTTTTTTCGTCGCTATACCACCTTCATAAGTATTTCATCTTGCTACGACCACGGTTAGCATAATCAAATCTTCCGTTCCGGTATTGATAATGCTGTGTTCCGAATCCTTCGGACATATATGCATAACTCCCGGCTTTAGCGCTTCCTCGATACCATCACAGACGGCAATGCCCACCCCTGATAGGATATAGTTCATGTCATCACCTGAATTCTGTGTATGGATACCAATGCTGCCGCCGGGATATATAGTGGTCGGGATGATTCGGTACTTCTCATCGTTATACATCCTTGCCGTCATGGTGCCTGTTCCACCGTTCATTCCAGGAATGGTCACCGCAGCTATTTCATTGAAATCAATCAGCATGATTGTCACGCTCCTTCTTCACATAGGTAAGCTGGATATCGTACCCCAACTTGTCCATCATCTTCATAGGTTTGATACAATATAACGATGCAACCCCTTTTCGCCTTATGGGGTTGCACCCGATAACGATTGCGTCAAAGGCTGCATTTGTGGGGCAGTAATGCAATCATCCTTCAATCCCCCTCTTCCTTGCTCTTATCTTCGAGTGCCGGCAGCCTCTCTAATGATAGTTCCGAAATTGTCTTCATTTGCTTTATCGCCATGCTTCTCAGAAGTTGTAGCCTTTCCGACATGATTTTTCCCTGTTCAATAAGTGCTGCATTATAGCTCTCCAAATTTGAGAGCACGAGAAGCTGCTGAAGTGAAGCATAATCCCTTATATTCCCCTTCTTGTCAGGATTATCATCTCTCCATTTCTTAGCGGTTATACCGAATAATGCTACATTGAGAAGATCCGCCTCATTGGCATACTTATATGTAATCTGCTCTGGTGTCAGTTCAGGCGGAATGAGGTATTCCTTCACCGCATCCGTATGAATGCGATAGTTGATCTTCGAAATTTCTCTATGCAGATTCCAATCAAGGGAGAGACGGCTGTTTTCATCTACCTTCAGACGCTGATAATCCTTGATGATATACAATTTGAATTCCGATGAAATCCAGGACGCAAATTCAAACGCAATATCAGAATGTGCAAAAGTACCACCGTATCTGCCGGATTTGGAAACAATGCCGATGGCGTTTGTTGCCTCAATCCATTTCTTCGGAGACATGGTAAAAGCATTGGCACCAGCCTGATTTCTAAACCCCTCGAATTCGAGGGGTTTAAAGTCCTGATTATGTAGCCCTTCCCAAAGCCCAAGAAACTCTATTACATCTCTGTTTCTCATCCAGTTCTGAATCACAGCAGTCGGATCATCACTTATACTTGGCAATATCTGTCAGAGATATGAATTCATTCTGAAAGTCCGTTGTGTATATTCCTATGTCCAAGCCCTTGGCATGGATCGTTTCCTTCACGATTTTCTCTGCCACGATTATTCTCCTTTTTTCACATAGTGAAGTTCTATGTCATAACCCAATGAATCATAAAGTTCTATAAAAACCTTGTTCACAAGCTTTTCCGGATGATTGATCAGTCTGCTCACATAAGATGCCGATGTTCCTGTTTTGTCGGCAAGTTCTGCCTGTGTTGTTCCTTCTTCAAGACACTTTATTTTCAAATCAACTGCAAGATTATTCTTTACCATGTCAAACCTCAAAATTAAATGTAATTGAACAATTAGGTAAATATGATTATATCAATAATCCTTTGGTTTGTAAAGATATAGTACAAAGAGGGCTCATCATCATTTCTGATGAAGAACCCTCCTGTTCATTAACAGCTCATCAACACGATCCCAACCTTTTATAAAATGCATCCAATAATTCTCCCAACGCTTCCGGTGCATCTATATTTACCTCATGCCCGGAACCCTTGATTTCTTTTAACATCCCTCTTTTCAGGCGTTTCGCCATTTCCACCGATGCCTTCTTATTCGCAATATCTTTCTCGCCATATACAACCAAAACCGGGCAGTATATATTACGGATGCTTTTGCTGAAATCCAGTTTTGCCATGGATCCGCATAGCTTAATATAGACATTCTTCTGGAAGTCTGACTCCACAAACTTTGAATCGGGCATAAATCTGAAAATAAGATTTTGCAGCTTCAATAACATCCCTGGCATTTTATATTGAGTCGCTATAAGTACCAGCGTCCTCACTTTTTTGGATTATCAATGGCATAATTCAGCGCCAGAACCCCTCCAAGCGATAGCCCACACAAATCGATTTGCTCCGACTGTTTATCGCACACCTCGGAAAAAGCCCTGTACATATTATCATAAGTGACATTTCTATCCTTAATCAAATCCGCCAAATCCACGCATAACGACTTTTCATTGTCATCGAGGATGCATAGTACTTTATCCCAACTCGTGTATGTCTGACCTAATCCATGCAAAAATATCCTCTTCATTCTATCATCCTCACGGTTCTTGTTTTCGTTCTACTGTGATCCTGATATTCCCGGTGTCGGTGGTTATCTCACAGCGACCTCCGGTAATTGTCTTTGGCACATCAACACTGCCTGTATCAGTTTCAACAATAAACACTTTGTCAGTAAGCAATGTTCCTGTCACAGTTCCCGTGTCTGTACTAACATATATTGTTCCTGCATCACAGTGGTTAAATTCTATGTTGCCGGTATCTCTTTCAAGGTTAAACTCATCGGAAGCAATAACGTTTGTCATGTTCAAACTACCGGTATCACCATCCGAAGCAAAATTCCTGCACGAAACATTATTCATGACCACTCTGCCAGTGCCTTCGGTAATACTAATATTCTCCTCAAGCTCAACATCAGATATATCCATTCCCCCGGTATCCGATATGAGAATCATGCCAGACGCCGACAATTCAGCTATTGCTATATGCCCAGTATCTGTACTCACAGAAATATCTCCGGATACGGATGCCTTACAGCTGATATTTCCGGTATCAAGCTTTACATCAATGCCCTCAAACGAGAAGTCGCCCGGTATCAAAACGCTTCCTGTATCACCATCTACGGTTAGGGTTCCATAATGACTATTTGGCAAATACACCGTAATCTCCGGGCTGTCCATGATAATACCCACGTTCCATTTCCATTTTTTTGACCTGACAATAGACAAGGTATCACCCTGTATCTTGACTTCGTGCGGATCGCCTTCCTCTTCATAGCACACCACCCTGCACTTCCCATCCTCTGACAGGACAAAAGTGATATCCTCAATATCGGCACTAATGGCAATGTCTTTAAAGTCATCTCCGACATCATATGTGTTTGTTACATACTGTACCGTACTGAGTCTTTTAAAATCAAAGCCCAAAACGGCAACTGTAATAAAGCAAACAAGCACTCCTGATCCAAGCAGTATGAATGCAGCCGTAATCCATTTCTTACCCCTGCTCATTGTTTATGCCTCCCTTCCGACAAGCGAAGATTTTATACCCAAAAGTATCCTCTTCGACAATTTCAAAATCGCTTTTGTAATCCATTTGCTCGCAAAAAACAATAGTATTGCGCCACCGCCACAGGCTAAAACCATTCCAATTGCAAAAAAAATGCCAGCAAAGTTTCCTGCTCCACAATAAAGCATAATACTTATCACGCCAGATATGATCCCGACCATCATTGACAAGTCCGCCACATAGACACAGATCACCGCTGTCCAAATCACAATATAAATAGCAATAACAACTATCACTGCCGCCAAAGCCAACGGAATCCAAACAGGCGAACCAATCACCAACAGCACGATCTCCCACGCTCTCAGGTTTCTCTTAGGCTTTACTTTCTCCTTTACGAGCTTGGCAAGAGGCGTTTCTGACATTATTTGTTCAATGACAGAATCAACAGAACCGATCTCCGCAACAGCCTCTTCTTCCGTAATACCATCTTCCATTCGATCAACGATCATTTCCTCATAAAATGAGAGTCGTTCATCTATATCTTCCTGAGGTAATCCTGACAGACGTTTTCCCAATCCTGTCAAAAACTCTTCTCTATTCATGGCCTGCATCCTCCCTTGTGATAAAGTTGTATATGGAAAGAATCTCTTTCCAGTCCTCTCTAAATTCCTCGATACGGTCCAGTCCTCGATCTGTGATGTGATAATATTTCCGAAGCCTTCCATTATGTTCGACGGATTTGACCACAAGCATCTCTGCTGTTTCAAGGCGTTTAAGGATGGTATATAGCGTAGATTCCGACAATTCCAGATATGGCTTCATATCCTTAATGATCTGATATCCATAGGAATCTTCATTTTTTATTGCAGCCAGAACACACACATCTAGTAGTCCGCGCTTTAACTGAATATCCATGATTACCTCCTTTCATGTTATACATCGTATCACGAAGTATAACATGATGTCAAGTATTGATTTGTGATTTTTACTCAATAACGCAAAAAAGGCACCCAAGCCGTTAAGCCCGGATGCCGTAGTCGCTCATTCTCATTACTTCACAGTTATCTCCGCCCCGCCTTTGAATCGGACGGTTGCTGAGCCGTCATCGTGTCCACCATGCCAAAGGAGAAAAGCAATGCAGGGATACAAAGACAGACACTACGGACTGACCGGCCAGACGGTCAAAGTAAAGCTGAAGAAGGGAAACTCGGACGCATACCCCTGGGAGGGCATGGAAGTACCGGTAAGGATCACGGCGGAGTACCCGACCTACCTTTGCGGTACGGTGCTGCCTCACAGGAACCTCAAAGGACTCGGTTCCTCCCGTGAGTACCCGATCACCATCAGCAAGCACGACATTTTCACTGGGGAAATGATAGTAAACGGAGGTGCAATCGTATGAGCAAGATGAGCGAGCTGTCCATGATGCTGGACAGCCTGATCGACTGCGGCGAGAAGCTCACGGAAACAGCGAAGGCTCTGAAAGCCTTTTACTCCGGCACGGAAACGGAGGATGAGAAAAAGACCGATGAAGCAAAGCCAAAGCAGTCAACAAAGAAAAAGCCCACGGAGCCTGAACCGAAGCCCACTCTTAAGAAGGAAGACGTGAGGCTTCTTTTATCGAAGAAGGCTTCCGAGGATGACGGCAGGTACTCATGCCATACATCCATGACATCATCGATATCATTTACTCCGGCGATAAAGGATTCGATCAGGGCTTTCTTGCTGCGTAGTTCAGGGCTGGCATCCACAGCCTTGCGTATGGTCACAAGCAGTTCCTTGTCCTCGCCGTGGCTGTCATGATATTTCTTCACAAGCATAAGAATATAATCGATGTTAATCTCAATCTGCTTGATCAGCTCAATCTCGAATACAATATCATCGGTAATATCTGTGCTTTCCCCGCTCTCACGCTTTTTCTTCCACTCATCGCGCAAATCCTGATATTTACCAAGATAATCCTGCAAATCCCTCTCGCTGATGATTTCTTTACCAAATCATCAAATGACAGGAGCAGGTTTCTCATTCTTAAGATGGCTCCAAACAGCGCAATAAGGTCTTTTGATTCTGTTCCCCTATGACCTGCGGCTCGTCCACAGGGAACTTTGAAAGCAGATCGCGGGTCATATCCACATATCCGGATCTGCCGTAGCAAATCGGTACTCTATCTTATCCATATAATCCTTATTTCTCCAATCTCATCACATCGTAACAGAGAAAATCTCCGTTATCCGTATCGATGATGTTATATTCGATCTCTTTATATCCACGCTTTATGTACAGCTTTTTTGCGGGAAGCGAAGCATCTATCTGAACATATTCATGCGTGTTCAATATCTCCTTCTCCGCAAAATCGAGGAGAGCTTTCCCATATCCCTTATGCTGATATTCCGGCAACACGAATAACCTATGGATGTTGTCATTGGAGACAGTTACTGTTCCCACAGAAGCACCCTCGACCTCAAGGATATATACGTTTCCTTCAAGAACATCCGACAGTATATGTTCATCAGAATGATGTGCCAAAAAGAAATCCACCGCACCGGCCGGATAATACTTTGGGTATATCGCTTTTATCGTTGTCTGGGTGATTTCCTTGATTACATCCAGATCACCCGCCTGTGCTTTAACTATTTTCATTTAATGCCTCCTCTTTCTCAGCACTGCAAGAGCTGCATAATGTAACACCTCAAACTGCTCCGGAGCGATCTTATCAATCAGTTTTTTATGTCTTCTTGCTTAGCGAACCAAGCACGATCTCATACGCCTTATCCAACAAATCCTTTAGGAGATCACCCGGCACTTCTCCGTCCGCCCTTATCGAATTCCAATGTGTCTTGTTCATATAGTAACCGGGAATGATATCCTCATACTGCTTTCGCAGGAAATCTCCCTCCATCGGATCAAGCTTCAAAGTGATGTAATATGGATTACCGTCAGAGTCCATACAGACAGCAGCAAACATTTTCGCGCCTACCTGATAGCGCATCCAGTTCCAGTCTTTTTGCAAATCCTTAGTAACACCCGGCTTTCCTTTCAAGTATTCATCAATCCCAGCATATTTCATTTGTCCTTTCCTCCATAGGTTATTCTCATGGTCTCAGCTACTTTCAACAGATTTTCTCGAACCTCTTTCGGTTCCAACACCTCCACCTTTTCTCCAAAGGTAAGTATCCAGACGAGCAGATTCTCCATGTCAGTATAATCAGCGGAAAATAAAAGCTTTCCTTCCTCTGTCTCCACATAGCAATGTGGTCCAAATTCTTCCACCAGCCTCCACTTCACTTCCGGAGCAAACAGGGCTTTGACCATGATACCGTCTGGAAATATCCTCTCATTTGACAAATCCGGCATCGGAACTTCACGACATTCAAATTCCGTATCCAGGACAGCCACCTTATCCATCCGGTTCAGCTTGAACAGACGGAAAGTCATGACCACTGGCTCTGCCGGTGGTTTGCGGAAGCCCCTCCGGGGCATTTTTCGGTTCCGCCTATAGGCGGGGGCTAAACAACCATTTTTTTCGGTACTGCCTATAGGCAGTGTGACTATTTAACCTCTGGTACTTGACCGCCTCTTAAAAGAGGCTCTTCATTAACCTTCAATTCTACTACACTCTTCTTGCTCTTCAATATACTTCTTGATTGTTTCCTCATTTACCTGTCCAATAGTTTCGACATAATATCCTCTTGCCCAGAAATGCCTTCCATATTTGTCACGATACTCTGGATGTCGATCAAAAATCATTAATGCGCTTTTTCCTTTCAATTTTGACATCACTGTTGAAATACTCATTTTAGGCGGGACAGATATGTATAAATGTACATTATACATGGTCCGAGCATACGCCTCCCTTAATTAATTCAACACCTATGATTTTACACACTTTTGAAAGAATCTCACCAATTTCTTTTCCTAGAACCCCATACATTGCTTTTCTACGATATTTAGGAATAAATACAATATGGTACGTGCAATTATACTTTGTATGTGCTAAACTTTGATTGTCCATTATGGATCCTCCGTATTCTATAGATTTTGGTTGCCTAGACCGCTATCTATTATAATACGGAGGTTTTTCTTTTGGTACTCTGGGTAACGCTACTGCTTACTCCGTTCTCCCCGTCTCTGACGGGGGCTTAATGGACAATCAGTTAAGATTTTTATCACTATTCGCAGTCGCTTTGTATCCAACTGCCAATAATAAAAAGCATTCTCTTTGCACCAGTCACGTCGTGAGAGACCGCTCTCATTGACCAACCTGTGGAATCTGTTCGCCCTGCCAGCCAATCTCTCCGGCAAACTCCACAATATCCTCTGCCATTCCGCGCCCAATTCCACACTCTCTGCCAATACAAATCAGTCCGTTCCAGATGAATCCTTGGAACGGACTGCCTCCATTATACTTATTTCTGAATCTTAACCGTCTTTACCTTACTCCACGTTCCATAGACCTTCTTGCCCGTCGAATCCCCGGTATATGCCCGCACTCTCACATAGTACGTCCTACCTTTTTTCAGATTCTTCACGGTCAGGGTAAGCTTGTCTGTGGTCTTTGTCTTCTTGCTCTTGGTGAACTTCCTGTTAAGTGCATACTGCACTTCGTATCCCCCCGCTTTCTTTACCTTCTTCCATCTGATAACGATTGCTTTTTTCTTGCTGTTCTTCGCGGAGCTTATTGTTACCTTGGCTGGTTTGGTAACCGTCTGTTCAGTCGTGCCTGTCTGTTCAACTACAGCGGTCTGTCCGGCAGCAGGCGTCTGTCCGGCAGCAGAGGCATCTGCGTTACCGTTGGAATGATTGGCTCCGGCATCACCGTTGGCATTGTTATTTGCTTCGTCAGAATTGTTATCCTGGCTGCTGTCATTGTCACCGGAGGTATTATTGTCACCGTCCTCTTCCTTTATCGAAAGCGGATCAGATACCTGAAAGCTTTCCAAATTCTGTGCCACGGACAGATCAATATGTAAAGCCGGACGCACGGCATGAATTCCTTTACAGTAAGCATTTTCTCCACCGACATCTACATTACCTTCAGCGAACACATTCGCCGCCTTATAACTGTTAGAACCGGGTGATCTCAGCCACCATGAGCTGTTATTGTTCTCCTCCCGTTTTGCATCGTTCATATATGCATAATCCGTTGCCTTCACCTCTCTTGTCACGCTATGATCTCCTAACTTTACCTCAAATCCATATGCGCTGTCAGATACTTCCGCTAAGGATAACAGATACACCTTATCACTGGTGATATTTCCGCCTTCCGTATGAGTGTAGGGATTGTTATCATTTACAACACTCGTTGTCTTAATTGCAGCCTGTTCCGCATCGGTAAAGGCAGTATTGATAAATGATTCACTATCCCCTGTATCATTTAGCCATGTACGCAGTGTACTCGTCTCCCATGTCACATCCGTATCAGTATCATTATACGGCTTGCAATCCAGCACTTGATCCGCAAGCAGAAAGGCGTCATCCCCATCCACAGAAAGAACCCTCCACGTAATCGGTTTTTCCCTGTAAGAAACATTATTCTGTTTGTAGTTTCCAAAGTATACACAGTCCCATGTGGTAACATCCCCGTTCGCAACGGGATTTCCATATTCACTTGTGGAAGTCCTTGGTGCTTCCGCTTTGTCAGCCTTCCCATTCGATGTTATCGTTCCCGCATCCGTGAGAATTCCAGAGGACAGTAATTCATCGGAGAATTTGACATGCAGAGCAGGGCGCACAGCACTACATAAATTGAAATTAGACATATTCAGACCATCGTATAACACTACCTCCACACAATAATTGTCGGCACCGGGAGAACGCAGCAGCCAACAGCAACTTGTCTCGATTCCCCCTCCCCAACCTGAACCACGGACCGTACCATTCATATGTGCATAATCCGTTGCTGCTGCCATTCTTGTCGCCCATGGATAGGCAGAATACTTATTAAATCCATATGCTTCGCTTGACGCTTCCTCTATGGACAACAGATATACCTTGTCTTTCGTGTCATTCCCTCCCTCCGTATCATACTCGGGGTTGTTGTTATTTACAACGGTTGTCTCTATGATTGCAGACTGTTCATCCTGAGTAAATGCAGTATTGATAAATGATTCACTATCCTCTGTGTCATTCAGCCATGTGCGCAGTGTACTCGTCTCCCATGTGCAGGAATAAGAATCCCTAATGAGATTCTCATCTTCATCCCACTCCTCTACTCCGTTCGTGTTATATGGCTTGTTGTCGAGTGCCTCATCTGCGAGCAAAAAAACATCATCTCCATCAATCGACAGAATCCTCCACTTAATCGGTTCCGTCTTAAATTCTTCCACATCCTGATAATACCTCCCAAACTGCACCATATCCCACGTCACCGTTCCATCTCCGGCAATCCGGGGACTGCTGATGTTATTGGATGCCGCTTGGACTTTCAGCGTGCTTCCCGCCACTCCCGAAAATGCCGTCAATGCCATGACAGCCGCCGACAGCATCGCAAATCCCTGCTTCCAATTCTTTTTCCTCATTTTCTTATCCTCCTCTAAACACTTTTAAATGAATACCCCCTTGATATAACCAGACTCTGCCAAAAGAATTCCGGTAATCATAAGAGATTGTATCAAAGCTCCATTTCATATTACCACTTTTTTCACACAAAAAAAGCCGCTAACCAAAAATAACACAGTTAGCGACAAAATTAACCAAATTTTCTCAAGCTTTTTTGAAAAACCTTCTCTATTGCAGCTTTGCCGGTCCCCGCTTTCCGCAGCAGAGCTGCGGAAAATGGGATTCTCATTCAGCTCTTTTTTCATCTAACCGGTAGATTCGAAGACCATCATACAGCTTCAGAAGCTCCAGCATACACTCTAACGGTTCCTTATCCTTGCCTTGTTCACCTTTTGGAAGATTATAATAATTTTCTTCTGCCTCCTCCTGACTGATGACACCATCCTGCACGACCATGTTCCATTTGTCCTTCGGAATCATACAGAAATGCTGTCTTTTTCTTTCCCGTTCATCCCCTTTGAGCTTCTCATACTTTTTCTTTGTCCTTCCGTCCTCCGTCACAGTCTCACCGGTATAGCCGGTTCCGCACCATCCCATCTCATACTGCCGCTCAAGCCACCGGTAATGCTCTGCCGGAGCCATGGTTTCTATGTCATCGGAAGTGAATTCCTTTACAATATCATAATCGACCGAACGATCCGTATAAAAACACCCGATCTCATTCAAAAGCTTTGCAAACCCCTTCGCCTGCGCAATATTAGACAGCTTATATTCTAGCGACAGCTTCTCGAATTCTGTTTCAAACTCCCTCTCATGCTGCTGTGCATATTCTACAATCCGATTCTCCTTTTTTGCTCTCTCCCATTCCGTATCATTCCGGGTATATTTCTCAAAATCCTTGCTATACAGAAGTCCCCACCGGGCATTTAGCACAACCGCAAAGTTATACAGATGAATGAAATTGCTGTCTGACAGATATGTCCGCTTTCTGCTGTTGTTCCGCTTTCTGCATTCCGTCTCTACCTGCAGGCAGATTCTGTCACCGCTCTTCTTTTGTGTATCAATGTCAATAATGCGTGCGATGTCCTTCTCAAAATCCCCGCTGCGAAAATCCCCATATGCTTTTAGTCTTGGTTTCTCTGCCTTCTTCCCATCTTTACTCCGTTCCTGTGAAACTGCCTTTTGATACTCCGCATCAAATTCGTCCATCTTATGCTTTTCTTCCTGGTCAAACATATAGGTCGCATATATCACACTGCCCTCAAATACGAACTCGCAATCCATCGGGTGCAGCTCCGTACGGGAATTTCTTCCATAGCTCGTTCTGTCCCATACCTGCAGCTCATCGCACAGCATTAGCATATATGCCAACGGGTGCAGCTCCGGCTTCAACGGAATATTAACTGCGTCCTTATAAAATGCTACACAGAATTTGTACAGGCTGTTATGCAGTATGATCGCTGTCAAAGCATCCACCGTAGCGCAGTCTACTTCAAGATTCAATTCCTCAAACAGCTTCTTGAACAGAATGGTCGCACTGAAATAGCCATGATCCATAAAATTGCCAAATGCATCCGGATGCACCGGTTTGCGCATCAGGATATCCCGCATGGACTCTCTTGAAAAGCAGTATGTTTCGGAAAGCTTATTGGCCAGATCGAATGCAAACAGATCATTGGTATCGTGAAAGATAACCTCCTGCATGCGATAGCGTCCATCCTTCGCATACAGTCTTGCCAGCCTGCGCTTTAAATCCTCATCAATACGGATATAATCCTCCAACTGCCGATATGCGAGGAACGGCTTGCCTGCACGCTTTTGCTTATCCACTTCAAAATAAGACGCTACCTGCTCAAACGGAAGCTCAAACGGATATCCGATATCATGAAACAGAGAAGCAAGGCCCCAGTAATGCAGAAAATGGTGTGCTGCTTCTTCTCCCGCCTTTCTCTGTCCCTCATAGAATCTCTGATAAACCTTGCGGTATGCCGCATTCGATTCATAGATCGCAAGCCCAAGCAAAAATACATAGACCGAATGGGAGTAATGATCCCTGTGCTTCATCAAAAGGGAACTTCCGTTATTCTCAAATTCCGAGAGAAGCTCCACCATACGCCTGCTTTGCTCATAGCCGCCAAGGAACATCTCCATAAAACAGAAATACACATCAAAGGCATCCTCCCTTGTACCGGATTCCAGAAAATGTCTTGCTGCATTTTCCAGACAAAGCCGGTCTATATCCATCTCCATATTGTACGGAATCTGATTCTGCCTGATACTGCTGCCAAGCATTTTTCCATCTGTGTTTTCCTTGATCATCTTATCTGTATCATAGCGCAGATTTTCACATGTCTTATACAGGAAGCGGAGTGCTGCCCCCTGTAAACCGTTCTGTTTCTCTGTCGCCGGACTATGCTCTAATATATGTCCGTCAGCATCCTTCAACATATTGTATGCCATCCTGTTATCCTCCCGATTCTTAATTTTCACCGCATACTTCCCTTAATTTTCGAAGCACCATCACCATTGCATAGGTATCCAGACCGCAGTATTTCAACAGATGTGTGCGCATAACAGCAATTTCATCCGCAGAGTGATTCCCCATATCTGCATAATATGCCGATGCCTCTGCGCCATTGTGCACCCCCTCCAGCCTGTGATAATCAAGCTCCGATTCCTCCGGCCACAGAGCAGGCAGCACATACTTGATGGAATACGAGCCCTGCATCGCTGCACTGTAGTAATACTGTTTCTGAAACGGCACCATCAAGTCAACGATATGGTCATGTATATGGAGCAAATGCTCTCCAATATCCGGAAATGTAGCTGCAAGATGCCTGATCACTGTCTTTTCAAAAGACATATTGTATGCTGTCACACACGCATTTTCCGGAATATCTGCGATCAGGTGCTGTGCCAGTGTTCTTCTGGGATCCTTCCCCTCCTCTGCCAGAAATTCCAGATGCCGAAGCCCGCCATGTCCGTCCTCCACATGAATCGAGTACTGAAATGGAATCTGCTCATACGGATGGATGCCGTCAAACTCCGGAACCGCCTGCTGAAAGGTCTCAAAATCCAGATGATAGACCGGATAGGAAAGCGTATCCAGAAATGTCCGGATCTCCTCCTTATCGCATACATCCGGCCGATCCCCACAGACGCTTTCCACCTGCCGCCGCTGATTATCGTTCATCACCTCCGGATGCTCCATCAGATCCGCATAGCTGATAATGCCCTGATGGTAGAGTGTGTACTTTTTCTTCGTCTGCATGCGTACCAGGTCAAAGACCGAATGCTCCGGTATATGTCTGCCACAATACGAACGATACACGCATGGATATGGCTTTTCACAATAACAGTCAAGTTCCCGCTCCGGCTCCGTATCTGTATCTATGTACGTCTGTATCTCCCGAATGCGTTTCTCCATTCCGTCTGCCTGTTCTTTCACAGACTCCGTGCAGTCCTCTAAAGCGAACAGCCGCCTGATGTCCAGTTCCCCCATGCGCACATAGGTGGAATCGATATGCATACAGTATATATGCCCCACAGGCACACCGCACTGACGCAGAACATGATATTGGAATGCCATGTCCTCTATATGCTCTTCCTTTACCCTGGTCGAGCTCTTGACCTCAACAATATCCCATCCACTGTTATTTTTGTGCAGCAGATCCACGGCACAGTACAGTCCGTCATGGGTAAATGCTGCCTCTGCGATACATTCCGTTCCCTGCTCCATAAGCGTTCTTGTAGCAGAAACCATCTCCTCCCTGCAAAAGGAAACATTTACAACCACACAATCACCAAAATACTGTCTTGCCAGTTCCCCCACCTTTACTCCGGTTTCCAGAACAGCGTCCGAAGCCGCCCCGTCTGCCTTCTCCGGCATATACCGGTCCATCCAGAGAATTTTGGGACACTGAATGCCCTTACAATATCGGGATTTACTCATTTCGTCCTTTTTTTCCAAACGGTTTTCCCTCCCCAATCCACATAACGTTCCTGCCACAGATCCGATCTGCGGTATCATGCATACCGGCATCCCACCAGTGTCAGCCTCCGTTGCGCCAACACATTTACATATCATCCATCAGCTCCTTGATCGTCTTGCCTTCCTCATTCACCCAGTAGGTCGTCCCCCGAAGCGTCTTGACTAACGGTGTGATTCCATGCTGCTTCCGGTAATAATTGATTGCATCTATACCGGCAGAAGATGAGCTTTCATAGATACCCACAATCTCGCCCTGTTCATTCCGAAAAGGCTTCTCATTTTCGTCCAAAATCTGTAAATAGCAGTCCTTCCTATTTTCCGCAAGCACGATCCTTGCATGATATTCCACTCCATCATACTTCATGGTAAAGCGCATGCCGTCTGCCACTTTCCCCCTCCGGTACAGCTCGGTAAAACGGATCACCTGTCTCTCAATTGCAGACTTCGGGCTTCTCCCATATCTCTCGTCCACAGACAGATAGATCTCGTCAAACACACCCTGATATCTTTCATAGACAAGGCTTTCCGGACTTCCCCCCGCTTGCAAGGTATAGCTGCCATCCACTGCATGGAAGATCGCATCCAACACTTCCGTATGCGCATCATAGATATTCTTGCAAAGCTCAATATTCGTAAGCGCCATCGGCGCTTTAGAGCCCCTTGCCACCTCTTTGAGATTGGCCGCATACTGCTCTAACAGATACCTTGCATCGCCGGAAAGCTGCGGATGCTCCAGACACTTTGCGATCACGTTATCATATAGCTCCTGATAGGTGATCCGTTCGTACATATCCGCATAGGATTTCTGCCGCGGATCCGGTGTGATGAAGAAATAGCATGCTTTCTGCCGCTCCGTTTTATGCGCCTGCACATAATCATAATAATCCTGTGTCTGCCCCACATCCGAATGGTTGAAATTCTCATGTGCATTTACCTTATTCTCTATAACGATAATCAACTCGTCACTCTCACCGTACACATCGATCGACCGCTTCTTCCCCTGCATCGAAGCATCCTTCTCGGTCTGAAATCTCACGGTATCCAGGTTCCACCGGTACAGGTCGGCGAGGTCATAGCCGCACTCCGGATTCTTCACCATATACAGAGTGAGCAGTCTGGCGAGCGGGTAGTGTCCCAGACGCAGGGAGGAATGCGCATCTAAGAGCCAGCTGATAAAGGCACTGTGCCAATGCTCCTTATGCGTCTGTCCCACGATGGAAAACAGATTGGACTTCTCCTGTTTGTACTTCAGTTCCTGAAATCCGGAATCCGTCACCAGGGATTCAATCTGTGTATATGTCACTGCCATACTGTACTCTCCTGACTAAAATAAACTTCTGGGTCTGATGATGTCACCGGAACCCTCTACATCTGTGTCATCACCCGCAGAAAAACCGCCATCTGCCGAAGTGTTTCCCGCATTCTCGACTGAAGTATTTGGTGTCTCAGACCCGGACGTTTCCAGATACAGATTCCCGCTTCCCATTTCTCTCCGCCTACTCTGTGAGCCACCGGCAATAACATTGATGATTGTAGCAATTCCGTTATATTGGAAGTCCTGCGTGAACACATCATCTACAATCACACCCTGTCGTTCTAATTCCTTCTTTAGCCCATACCCCTGTACATTCCGGAACTTATCCGATTCCTTTGCGGTCCTGGAACCGGCTAAGACGACACACTCCCTGCCTTCTCCATCCCATTGAATATGCGCATCCCCGTTTTTCACCTGGTACCGCCAGATGCCTTTGGAAGCGTTTTCGGAACCGTCCTTATCACCGGACATATCTTCTGAATATGGATTTGCCGGGATCTTTCCTGCAGCGCTTTCCTGCCCCGACGGTATCAAAAGATCATCTGACTTTGGCTGTACCGCGTCTGTTTCAGATTCCGGATTTGCCAAGATCCGCGTAACCGAAACTCTCAAAAGATTTTTCTCAGACAACAGCTCACTTCCATTTGTACTCACAGCCTCAATGAACTTTGCCGCAGCCGACATGGTATCAAAAGCCACATCCTCCATCAATATCCCATCGGCAGATATTTTGTCCAAATACTCCCTGTACCTTTGGGAAACCCATTGATTGTCCCTCTGTAACCGGCTTCCACGCAACACGGTATAGATATCATTTTCAATCCGGTACAGCGCATCGTATTTTGCGTTTCTTCCCGATCTCTGATATGTCTTTCCATCCGGAAAGTATGTGATACTGTTGTCTCCGCTCTCCCGAACTGACTCTGGCTGATTCACAGAAGTTGTAAGGAGAGCCTTCTCCGGCGGAACCGATGCGGCAACTTCCTTCTCCACAGTTTGCGCGGCCTCGAATGGAGACTGCTGTGCATCTGCTTTTGTTTCCGGCTTTGATGAAACTTGTGCAGCGGAAACTTTGCCAAACGAAGGGGTTGCGTGTTCTCCCTTTGAGGATTCCTTCAAATTAGGATCGAAAACATCCTTACTTACACTTTTGATTGTTTCATACAGGCTATCTAGCGATCTAGGACCAGTTAAATAATTATCTTGAAATCCAGCTTCATTCAAAATTTTCATAAATGCCTTATACAATTGTTGCCTGGTTATAGCGTTGTCTTTCAACGAGATCGCAATGTCATTATAAGAGTGAGCTGCACTCTTCATGGCTGCACCGCTCCCATCAGCTTCTCTATCTATAGTTTTACCAATTAGAGATAAACATTCTTTTTCAGTGGTTGTCATTTTTACTTTCGAAGAAGCCAAATCACCAGTTGGTTTTTCTAAATTCTTTTTTTCTGACAGATAAACCGGAATTATATCCTTTCCTTCTTTAATGCCTTCTAGCAACTCTATGCAAGCTGCATAGCTGGCAATATAATCCTCACTAACAAACAACATAATGCCTGCTGCATCTTTTATATTGTCGAGCACCTGGGTAATCCAGTTCTCATTCCTATTATTTAGTTCCTTATCTGCATATACACGCAGACCATACTTCTGTTGAAGAGGAATAACGATCTCTTGGAATACACGCTTCCAGTTATTACTTACATAACTTACAAAAATATATCTCGAACTATCTGTATAATTGGTAGTTATTAAATTTCTCAGTGCCTCTTCGCGTTCCCTCTTCTCATCTCCACTAAGTCCCATTTTCTGTCTCCTTTCTTTTACCACATTCGTGATGATTATCTCTTCCTTAATTCATTGCTCTGAGTCTCATCCATTTCTAAAGTCAAAAACACAATCCCACTACAGATTCCCAGTCCATAGGTAGCACCAAAGGTGTCAAACCATATATTATAAAATGCCCTTGCGAGTTGTCCCTTCTTCGCATATTTTAAACAGCTAAATAATATGTGCACAACCTAACCATTTAAAATACTGTGTGGCTATAACTCTGTCTTCTCCTTACATCATATGGTTACTCCATTTTACCATCTTTTTCATACAAAAAAAGACGTTAACCAAAAATAACACGATTAGCGACAAAATTAACACAGTTAGCGGCAAAATCAACCAATTTATGACCGTTCAACCGGATTCTGCCGCCATCATGCTCATTGTCGCATGTGTTTAAAACCCGGCGCCACAAAGATTGCAGACTCTGCCGGTATAGGTGTGCAGCGATACTAAGTATTTTCAGACAAAACAGGCAGAACAGCCTTAACTGCTTTGCCTGTCACATCATTCTTATATATTCGAAAAAACAACTCCAAAAGTTTGATTCATTCATCTCCTTTTTCCTGCAAAATAAAAGAGTGCCGATATGCACACAACCGCCTCTGTCACCGGAAATGCCAGCCACACTCCGGTAAGACCGGCCAGTGCAGAGAGCACAAATGCCATCGGTATGATCAGAAACAGTCCCCTTGCCAGAGCGATCCACTGTGCCGGAACCGCTCTCTCCACCGAGGTAAAATAGGATGCGATCACGATGTTAAAGCCCACGAACGGAACAGCCAGGAAATACCATCTAAGACCGGACACTGCGATCTGACGAAGCTTTGCATTTCCCTCACTGTTAAATATGCCGGTCACTTCGTCTGCAAATACGAACAACAGCAGATAAATTATGACCGACAGGACAAGCATCGTTGTCATTCCGTAGCGAAGCGTCTTTCGAATCCTTATGTGATCTCCCTTTCCATACTCCCTGCTTATGATCGGCTGTATTCCCTGCGCGATTCCTGTATAGATAGAGACCACTACCAGAGAAAGATTGGCGACCACA
Source organism: Lachnospiraceae bacterium (assembly GCA_017479085.1). GTDB lineage: Bacteria > Bacillota > Clostridia > Lachnospirales > Lachnospiraceae > CAG-590. Next base: position 28,477 of record JAFVCQ010000233.1, read on the forward strand.
CCGTAAGCAGCCACTCCGACATTGCCATCCAGCTTCAGAATCAGGTTATTAAAAACAAGAATCACGATGCCTGAGGATACCTCTGTGACCAGAGAGGGGACTCCCAACGATAGGATGTTTCCGATCACTGCCAACTGTGGTGTCTCTTTTTTCAGATGAAATGCATTCCGCTTTTTCAGAAAATGTCCTGATAAAATAAGCATACTGATAAACGGCGCCAGACCGGTTGCCAGAACCGCACCAAATATTCCCATGTGTAAGGGAAAGATAAAGATATAATCCAGCAGGATATTGGAAAAGCTTCCTCCCAGCATTGCCAGCATGGAACGCTTTGGACCTCCATCATTCCGGACAAAACAGATCAGGATATTATTCATCAAAAACGCAGGGGAAAACATCAGGATCACCTTCAAATAGGTATTCGTCATGTCTGCCACCTCTGCATCTGCTCCGAGCAGGCCAGTGATCGTGTGCGACAGAAAAATCCCTGCACAGACAAACAGAACTGCCAAAACAGCCGCAAAGCACACTGCATTTGTAAATATCCGGTCGGATGCACTGACGTCACGCTGCCCCTTATAGATCGAATATTTGGTCGAACCACCCATCCCCAGCATCAGACCGCAGCCATGAAGAAAACTGTAAACCGGGATTGCCAGATTCAGCGCTGTCAGACCATTCACCCCCAATCCTTTTGAAATAAAAAAAGTATCTGCCAGAATATAACAGGATAATCCGATCATACCCATGATATTCAGGGATGCATACTTCACATATTCCTTCCAGACAGACTGCTGTTCTCTCATAACCTCTCCTCCTCGTTCTGATCACAAAAAGTGATCGTAAAATTGACTAACTGCTTATATAATGTCATTTGGTTAAGCCGGACGCTGTCGGCTTATCAGCCGGCTCATTGTCCCCGGAAATAAAGAAAGCATCAGCGCTTTCTATCTTCAAAGACCTAACGATAGAAAGCCTGACGCTTTGAATCCTTACCCGGTGGCAGGGAAACCGCTCTTTTCTTATTCTTATAAAGATTGTACCATACAGGGTTTCTTTTGTCCAGAGAAGCCTTCGATGTGGCGCACGCCCCGCGACTGCCCGGCAGTCCCTTGCTGCTTCTGAAAGTTATGTTTCAGTGTTCCGCCGTCTCTGCTTTTGTTGCCGGACTGTTTTTTAATCCAGTCTTACAAATTTTACTTCCATAAATGCATTTTCTCCTTTTCGTTTTGTATTTTGTTACTCCACGGAACGCCTCTGGCTTATGTTAGTCCCCCCAGCTACTGCTTGGGGATTTATATCTATTTCATTAAAAGAGCGATGTATTATGGTCTTTGCAAAATCCTTTATTTTGCCAAATACGAAATTATTGTTCCACTTCTCTTAATAAATCCTCTGGGCTTATTCCATATAATTTTGCAAGCGCCATAAGATTTGTTGTATTTGGATCGGACAATCCACTTTCCCATTTTGAAACAGCCTGGCGACTTACACCGATTGCTTCCGCAACAAATTCCTGTGTCATCTTGCATTCATTTCGATGCTGTTTTAATACTTCAGCAAGAGACCTCGCCATTTTGGCTTTTTCCTGCCTGACCTCCTGGGATCGTATATAGGTTCTTAGCGCTTTGATTACAAGTATCAGCAGATAAACACCGATCCCAACGATAGCGATTGAGATAATAATCATCGGTAAAGCTATTGCCATTCCTGCAACCTCCTTTCATTTTTATTGGTATATATTACCTAAGAATCGTAGGTTGCCTCCACCAACTATCTCGCAACTTTGCGGTTGCTCTCAAAAAAATCCCGATTTGCTAATTAGAATTAACAGCAGATACGTGGCATCCCCTTTTACAAGCGAAAGCTCCGGCAGATTTTCAGACAGATACTCCCTCACCGTCCGCCGGTTTTCCGACAGATATACACGAAGCGCATGCAGCCACTCTTCCCCGTTTTGATAATTTTCCTCCTAAAACACTACATTCAAACAAAGAAATATTTTTTGTTGCATAATTTTGTGAAATGTGTTATAAAATAATCGAAGAGATCATTCTCGAACTCCATATCCTATTCACTTTGTGGATAGTTGATTAGTTCTATGGATGATCTCTTTTAATTATGTCTTTGCAATACTTTTATTACTTTACCATCTTTTATAAAAACAATTGTATTTAAAAAGGATGTTCTCGGTGATCGGAATAAATCATTTACTTGTCGTTCAAGTTCACTCATATCCAAAGGACATTCTGTTATATCGATCACAAAATTATGTGATTGCAGTTGCTTTTTTGCAATCAGTCCCTGGAGAAGATATTTTCCTTTTCCTGTTGGTGCTTTCAAATCATAACGTTCACCATCAATCAGATAATCAGGTGTTTGTTTACCAAGTGGATACATGATCTGAGGTACAAGTTCTACTAATTTGCCGTATTGTTCGGAAAGTGCCACCGCTATTCTCCTTTCCTGTTCCGATGGCTGTAATATAACATGTTTTCCATCTACCACATAAGTCACATTATCCACTATGTAAGACAGTTTTTCCACAACCGACCCTGCTTTGTTCTTTTTTGTCCATTCCTTTGTAATATCCATGTGATTGATTGTATCACTTGGATTTGCTTCTTTCAAGCCTGATTTTTTACCGTCAACAAAAGCTTTCTTCCAATCCTTGTATGTCATGGTTGACGGTACATAATACACATCACCGTTTTCACTATGCGGGCTATTTGTTTATTCCTATGCTATAAAATCTGACAACCACCCTTGACAAACTCTGTCCGAGGCCAGAATTTCCGGTGTACTACAACAATGTAGGGAACCTTCCTGTCCCTCTTTCACTTTCCCCCTACCGCTCATAGGCTCTTATCCCTGTCTGTAGTCTCTCCAGTCCATCCAGTACGACAGAACGAGGGCATGCAATATTCATCCGTAAAAAGCCGGGTGCGCCAAACGGTTCCCCATCCGAGAGATACAGCCCTGTTTCCCTGCGGATAAACTGTGTCATCTGCTTTCCGCTTCCCTTGATCTTTCCGGCATCCAGCCACAGCAGATAGGTGGCATCCCCTTTTACAAGCGAAAGCTCCGGCAGATTTTCAGACAGATACTCCCTCACCGTCCGCCGGTTTTCCGACAGATATACACGAAGCGCATCCAGCCACTCTTCCCCGTTTTGATAAGCAGCCACGACACTGGACACGGCAAATGCATTCGGCTCTGCAACCTCATCCGTATTCAATGCCCGCCAGACCTTGTGCCGGAGCGTCTTATTCGGTATACAGACAGCAGCACTCTGCATCCCTGCCAGATTAAATGTCTTAGACGGCGACATACAGGTGATACTGATATCCCGACAGATATCCGAAACCGATGCAAACGGAATATAATCCGTCCCCGGCTCTGTGAGATCACAGTGAATCTCGTCTGACAACACCGTCACCTGATATTTCTCACATAATTCGCCAATTCCCGCAAGGGTCTCCCTGTCCCATATCTTTCCGGAGGGATTCTGTGGATTACATAGGATCATCAAAGAGGTCTGCGGATTCTTCAGCTTTTCTTCCAGATCTTCAAAATCCACCCGGTACTCTCCATCCGTTAGCAGCAATGAATTCTCCAATACATTCCGCCCGTTATTCCGGATGGAGTGAAAGAAAATGTTATATACCGGCGTCTGGACCAGCACATTCTCCCCGGGCGTTGTCAGCTTCCGCACCGCACTGGAAATCGCAGGCACCACGCCGGTGCAGAAGACCAGCCATTCTTTCCGTATCTCAAACCCATGGCGTTTCCTCCACCAATCCATGTATGCCGTATACCACTCATCGGGAATGATCTGATATCCGAAAATGCCAGACTCAGTCTTTTTTTGAATCGCCTCTATGATTGCCGGCGCCGTCTGAAAATCCATGTCCGCCACCCACATCGGAAGCTCCTTCTCCCCCACATTCCATTTCAGGGAACCACTTCCCCTTCTGTCTATGATCTGGTCAAAATTATATTGCATACTATTCTTTCTCCTTTCTGCTACAACACGCTCCGCGCCCCGGCTGATCCCGGCACAGCTGTGGAGAATGATCCTCTCCTTTTCATGAGACCGCTCCCCACAGCAACGCTTCAGGGTATCAGACTCAGTCTGCTGCGCTGCTGAGAAGCTCCCCTCCTTTTGATTCAGTATCTATGCTTCCTTCCGGTTCTATACCGATTTTTCTGGAAATGACGACTCCCCTCTACAGAGGATCTGTGTCTTAGACGAATCCACCCGGTCTTTTTCCATGATCAGCTTGTCAATGTACTCTGCGCGAATCGTACCACCGGCCGGATTCATCACACTGTCGATCTTGGTCGTGATATCCGCATCTACTGTGGAATATTCAAAGGCCAGCGTCGTATTGACCAGCCTGCATTCTTTCATGACAAGATGGTCAATGTAACACATCCCCTGAAGGCTCTCTATCGTGCAGTTTACAAGGGTGACATTCTTTGCATTCCACGCAAGATATTCTCCGGAAATAAACGAGTCATAGATTGTGATATCCTCTGCATTCCAAAAGCAGTCCTTGGAGAGAAATTTTGCATTGTGCACCTCTACCTCTCTTGCCCCGTCAAAACAGTAATCACCATAAAGCGTGAGGCCATCCACCCGGACATTTTCACAATTCATGCCGAAATACTCCCCCTTCGCAGTCACATTTTCGATATGGACATTCCGGCAATGCCATAGGGTTTCCTCCGCATTTGGAATGGATACATTTCTTAACCGCACATCGTTGCAGCGGCGAAATGCCTTCGGGGCTTCCATCAGAGTATCCTCCACGGTAATGTCATCCGTATACCAGATCCCTGCCCGCGCCATTTCAAACAGCGCACAGTCCTTCATGGTAATATGTCTGCTGTACCAGAGCGGATACTTCCACTTGAACATACTTCCGACAAGTTCAATGTCTTCACTGTGCTTTAACGGAGACTCCCCATCCGCAAAGATTGTATTCACAATGCGGAGTTTCCTGCCCTGAAACAAAGCCCTCTCTCCGGTCAGATACTCCTGATTGAGTTCTCTTATGTCTGATTCCATATCCGTTCCTCCATCTGTTGATGTTTTTCTAATGTATCCTGCCATATGGCCTTTTTCATCCTTATGGCCTAATCAGACCTTATTTTATCATAAATGATTGATTTTGACTACAATACATCTGCCCCTCCTGTCTTTTTCCTGCTTATCCTTCCATGCATCACCATCATGACTGCCAGAATCCCACCGAGGTACACCGGCAAAATACCGGTTCCAAGCCACCTTGTAAGCAGACCGAACAGCGGAGGCATTACCGATGTTCCGATATAGGCACTGGCCATCTGAATCCCGATCACCGCCTGTGACTGTTCCTTTCCAAAATGATCCGGTGTTGCGTGCAGCATACTCGGATAAATCGGTGCACAGCCAAGTCCAATCAAAACAAACCCGGCAAGCGATATTCCACCCCCAACAGGAAGCAGGACACATGCGATTCCAAAGAGTATGATGCACTCTCCCAACCGTACCATCTGATCGTCCTTCAAACGGAATGTGATAAATCCACTGACCGCTCTCCCCAATGTAATGCCGACAAAAAACAGACTGGCAAACTTTGCAGCCGTAATCTCCGGCACACTGCGCTCCATTACCAGATAGCTGCTCGCCCATAGTCCGGTTGTCTGCTCCAACGCGCAATAGCAGAAAAAACAGATCATGGTCTCTTTCGCTCCGGACAACCTCAGAATCCCGGCAATCGTAAGCGGCCTGTCCTCTGCTTTCTGTGATACCTGAGAATCAGAATCCTCACACCTGCCCTTACCCGGCTGCTGTTCCATTTTTTCCCTGTTCCAGAGTGAAAGACTCAGACACAGAATCAAAGCTAAGACAAACTGCATCAGAGAAATGGTTCGATACCCGGTATTCCACGTCTTTCCATTTGCTAAAACCATGCCCATGATATACGGGCCAATCGATGCACCAATCCCCCACATACAGTGCAGCCAGCTCATATGTCTGCTCTCATAGTGCAGTGCCACATAATTATTCAGGGCAGCATCCACACTACCCGCTCCCAGTCCATAGGGAATCGCCCACAGACAGAGCAGAACAAAAGAATGTGTGATGGAAAAACCCAGCATGGCCATTGCGGTCATCAGCACACTCACAAATGTCACCCACCCGGTTCCCCACCTTCGGATCAGACGGTCACTGCACAGACTGGATATCACCGTACCCACTGCAGTGATCATGAAAATGATTCCGGAATATGACAATGGCACAACAAGCTCCTGATACATGACCGGCCATGCGGACCCCAAAAGTGCATCCGGAAGTCCCAGACTGATAAAGGATAAATAGATAATAATCAGTAAAACAGGTATCATAGCGTTCTCCTCCTTCATACTGCAGACAAAGGGCAACTGTACAAAATATCCTTTGTCTGCTATAATTCTATAATGCAATTATAGCAGCATGAAGGGATTTCTGCTAGAATAATTCCCGCTGTTTTATACAACAAAACCGTCAATTGTTATCATTCGGACATGAGACAGAAAGGAGATGTCAGAAATGGCAATATCAGACTGTAACACGAACACAGACCATACCGGCAAAGAGCTTGTAGAGCATGGCACGACTGCATTTCCGGTTGCATGTTACCATGATAATTTTCGAGAGGGCAGCGTCCCGTGGCACTGGCACGATGAATTAGAAGCTGTCGTGGCCATCCGGGGAGATACGTTTGTAAAGACAAGCATCGGAACCATACGGGTGCCCGAGGGAGATGGTTTTTTCTTAAATACCGGAGTCCTCCATGCATGTATTCCCATAGAAAGCAGCTCTGCCTGTGAATACCACTCTATTGTATTCCATGCAAGGTTGGTGGGAGGCAGCACAGACAGCGTGTTCTGGCAGAAATATCTGTCCCCGCTGCTCAAAGGCTGTACACATGCCCCACTTTTACTCACACAATCTGTCCCGTGGCAGAACAATTGTCTCTCTGCCATAGAAGCCGCCTGGACATTATGCCACAGGGAACCGGCCGGCTATGAATTTGAGATTCGGAATCAATTATCCCAGCTGATCTTCCTCCTTGCTCAGAATCTCGAGTTGTCTGAAGGCATGATGTCTAACACTGACCGCCGGAAGGAAGACCGAATCAAAACCATGATCGGATTCATACAGGAACACTACAAAGAAGACATCCGAACCATTCACATAGCAGACAGCGTCGCCATAAGTGAGAGCGAATGTCTCCGTTGCTTTCAAAAGCTGATCGGCACAACTCCAAACCGGTATCTGAAGGAATACCGGCTCAGCCGTGCCGAGGAGCTGTTATCGACGACCGGACTGAAGATCACAGAGATCGGAGAACGCTGCGGTTTTCAGGAGATGAGTTATTTTGCCAAAGCATTCCGCGAAAAATATGGGGTCACTCCGTCTGCATATCGCCGGGAAGAGAGCATACCGTGACCGATGATCATACATCCTGACCGGTCAATCGATAGCCTCTCCCAATCACTGTGTGAATCTGCGCTCCTGCCATACCCAGAGATTTTCTGAGATTTTTGATATGATTGTCGATCACCCTCTCATTTCCCTCATAGTCATATCCCCAGATTTTCAAGAGCAACTGCTCCCGACTGAATACCTGATCCGGCCGCTCCATAAAGGACTTCAGCAGAAGATACTCCTTCGTCGGCAGCTCCACCTCCTGACCATCTACGCACACAATCATGGAACAGGTATCGAGTGAAATTCTGCCACAGACAAGCGTATCTGAATATGCCATTTTTCCGGAACGCCGGAGCAGCGCCTTGCTCTTTGCAAACAGTTCCTCCACCATAAATGGTTTGATCACACAGTCATCTGCGCCCAGCTCATATCCGTACAGAATATTCTCTTTCGAATCCGGAGTGGTAAGGAAGATCACCGGACAGTCACTTCTCTTTCGAAGCTCTCTGCATATCTGGAATCCGGAATACTTGGGCAGTACCATATTCAGCAATACCAGGTCATAATCCTTTTCATAGATCTTTTCCATCCCCATTTTGCCATCCTCTGCGAGATCTATCCTGATCTCCCCATTTCCTTTCTTCATAAAATAATTCCAGATCAATTCTCTCCCCTCACTGGTATCATCCACCAGCAATATCTGATGTGCCATTCTTCTTCCCTCCATCCAACTTATGTCCAAAATATACTGTCACTTCTGTTCCGACTCCACATTCACTCGATATGCTAAGAACCGCCTGATGATCATCCAAAATCTGTTTCGCAATCGAAAGTCCAAGTCCACTTCCACCCAACTCCCTCGAACGGGATTTGTTCACACAGTAAAACGGTTCCAGTATTTTATCTAAATCCTTTTCCGGAATACCAACACCTGTATCCTTCACGATCAGGGAATCCTCATTCAAAAGCACCTTCACGCTTCCCTCTTTGCGATTATAACGAAATGCATTTGCGATCAGATTGGATACCGCTCTTTCCAATAACAACGGATCTCCGGACACATTTAATTCTCCCTCTACTTCAGATGTGATCCGCTTGTCATCCTGTTTCAAACAGACCTCACCCGATTTTTCACACATTTCTCTCAAATCGCAGGTCTCGTTCTTATGTTCACATCCATTCGAATACGCCCGCAATAAATCCTGAATCAGATTCTCCATTCGCAAAGCATTATCCCTGACAACCGAAATGGTTTCCAGACATTCATCATAGTCCGGTATGTCATCCAGCTCCAGCACTTCTACATTCGATATGATTGCCGCTAACGGCGTCTTTAACTCATGTGCCGCTGTTGCTGAAAATCGTTTCTGTGCCTCAAACGAACCGTTGAGTCGCATCAGCATGTGGTTAAAGGAATTCGTCAGTTCTGCAATCTCATCCTTTGAATCCGGAATCGGCAGCAGGGTATCTAACGATTTCTCGTCAATCTCTGCAATATCCCGGCTGAGTTTTGCCACGGGCTGCAATCCTTTCCTGATTGCAAACCAGATTCCGGCCAGACCGACTACAACCAAAGCTGTCATTAATATTAAAGATTTTACCAATACGACACGCACTATCTGACTCGCATTTGCTACCATAACATCTCCTGCGGCAGGATCTATATTTTCCGTGTCATCATCCTCCACACCGTATTCTTCCATTCCTTGCAGATCAGAGTTACCTTCTCTCTCGACCCTGATCGGCATCGATTCCACAATCATATTGATCCCATCTGTATCCTCTTCCAGGTCATGTGATTCTGTATCCGTCATCTCATCCGGCAATTGAACACCGGCCAACTGCATCTCATCCTCATCATATTTTACAAAGGTAATCCACTCTCCTCTGGAAACCCATAAAACACCGATCGTGATACTTGCACAGATAATAACCATAATAATGGCTGACAACAGCATGATCCTTGTCCGGATCGACAGTTTCCTAAACATAGTAACCACTTCCCTTAACCGTTTTAATCGTATCCTCCGGCAGCTTTTTTCTAAGATTATTGATATGAACCTTGACTGCAGCGGTCAGCTCATTCACTTCTTCATTCCACACATGCTCGATCAGCTCTTCACTGCTGACCGGACATCCCCGGTGCAGAGCCAGATATTCCAGAATTCCAAACTCCTTTGCGGTAAGCGGAATCTCTTCCCCATGACAGAATACCTTTCGTTTGTCTGTATGCACTTCCAAATCTCCAATGCGGATCGCAGCAGGTGTACTGTCATAATCCCTTCGGATCAGCGCCCGCACCCTTGCCTCCACCTCCAGAAAATGAAACGGCTTACCGACATAATCATCTGCCCCCAGATCCAGACCGGCAATCTTATCCTCAATTTCTGTCCGGGCAGAGAGGATCAAAACCCTCTGCCGTGCATTTTCCCTCCGTATCTCCTTCAAGACGTCCAATCCGTCCATGACAGGCAGATTCAGATCTAACAGCACTACATCATAGCTGGCACTGTAATAACGCTCCAGTGCCATTGCTCCATCCGCTGCACAGTCCACTGCATACCCCATTTTTTGAAACCCTTTTTGCAAAGCCGTACAAATTCCTTTATCATCCTCCACGATCAACAGTCTCATGGCACCATACTCCTAGCTCTATTTGTTTTTCAAAGTCAGCCGCCCCTCCGCTATCTGATAGATCTCATCCGCAAATGCAGCGACGTCTTTTGAATGTGTAACCATTATAACACATCGGTTTTCTTTATGTGCCAGTTTCAACAAAATATCGGAGGGATACAGATCCAGATCATCCTCAGTTGCCTCATAATACACCGAACCGTCAATGTAGGTCACCTGTCGATCTGCGGCCTGTCGTATCATGGCGCAGATTGTGATTATCATCATCGCTGCCAGCAGTATGAGAAAAACCAGAATGTTACGTCCCCTGTTTCGCACAAGGTTTTTCATTGCATTTTTGAAAATATACATGATAATTGCCCCTTTGCTCGATTAGTTTTCCATATCGGATGTGAGCATATTATCACATTCAAGGTTAAGATAAGGTAAATTTTTTGCAGCGGTTTCGAATCCATCGAAACCGCTGCAGATTTCCCAGAAATATGAGAGAAGTACCCGTGTCAACTCTCTCATGTTATAGACTAAAGAATGATCGTATTCTTCCATCAGGCCTGCTTTCTTATTGTGCCTGATATTCCACACCATTTACCACGATCAGATCAATGGCATCCGTATCTACCAGCCGGTTAAATGCAATTCGCACCTGCTCATCCAGTCCACCACACAAATATCCCGTGTTATTTATATAGTTCTCCTTATCATAGACCAGATAGCTTGTTCCATCTTTGTAGCGAATCTCAACCGATCTCAGATTGTCTACACTGCAATTCTCCGGCAGATCAGTACCCAGATCAATACTCATGTCAATTGCAGAGATTTCCAGTGATCCTTCATTTGGGGCAGCATATGGATATACGTCCAATGGCTGCTTATCCGTAATGGAAATGGTTTCTTCCGTCGTATTGGTATCATATTCCTTTATCTCTTCTTCTGTCATGTCCCCGTCTCTCCATTGAAATGGAAAATGCCAAATCGTCAGTTCCGGAACGATCCGTTTTGAGGAATCTCCCCATGCAACCTGATATACGCAGCAATATAATTTATCTCTGGTGCTCTTCTCCAAGTCAATATAGGTTAGCTCACATCCTCCAAACTGAAAATATTCCGTCGACTCCTCCGAAAAATATGCTCCCTTTGACTGGTTCGTGGAATCGTCACCCACCAGCATCGTGACGCCCCCCTCCCGTTCCAGCGTATAATATATGACCGCACCATTTTTGTCATAGACCACTGACTGGATTGTGAGCGTATGATCCCCAATCTGTTTTACAATGGGTGTATCCATAATCCTGTCTTCTAACACTTGATCCGCCTTCTCCGGATCCACGGATACATATTCCATTGACGGAACCGTTACCATGACAGATCCCTCATTGCCTTCCACTTCCACTTCATGTACCGGTATATTCTTCTTGGTAGAATTCCCCCATAAGCTGTCAAAAATATCCCGATGATCGGCGGATACCGCATATACCGTTGTGGAACCAATTACACAAATCAATGCCAAAGCCGCTGCTGCTTTATACATCTTCTTTCTGCTGCCTGTCCTCTTCCCCTTTTTCAAGTCCTCTAATAGCTTCTGCTTTTTTCTCTCATAATCGTCTGAAAAAATGTGTTTCCCCTCTAACGCATCAAATTCCTCTACACGAATCTCCATCCGCTCTGAATTCCAACACCGGTTTCCATCAAATAATTTTATACGCATACTGTTCATCTCCTAACTTTTTTGCCAGCATATTCCTTGCCCGCTCATACCGTTTACGCACCAGATTCTCACTGATTTCCAGTACTGCCGCTGTCTCCCGCACCGAAAATTCATGCATGCACCGATACATAAATACCTCGCGATACATCTGTGGTAAATATGCAAGAATCTGCTCTACCTCCTGTTCGCTTCCTACTTTTCTTAACATATCCTCTATGTCATCTTTGTTATCAGGAAATGCAACATTCTCTTCCTGCTCCGCATTGACATGTGTTAGCTTTACCCGTTCCCTCTGATTTTTCCGATACTGGTCAATGGCAGTACTCTGAATCATCCGAATGACAAATCGTTTGGTCTGTTTTGAATCTACATCCTTTATCTTTGAAAGATTCTGAATCAGTTTTATAAATGCTTCTGATACCACATCCTCGGCCTGCCATTCATCATGCAAAATAGAATATGCTACATCGTACATTTTGTGCTCATACCGTTCATAGAGCTTTGCTGCCTTATCATGGTCACTCTGCCCACGTTTCATGTTTTCACCCCTTTCGCTCGCTGTCTATCCTGACATCCGGTATACCGATCTTTTTTGAACGTTCTAATAATTATAACGAATCAGACAACAAAAATGTGACACTTTTCTTGCATTTTTCCTCCATCCACTATGATATATCAATCGGCAGCGCCTATAACTTCCTCATTGCTTCACCGCCTCTCCTCTGTATCGTAATTGCAATGTACATCCTGCTTCCATAAAAAATAACCGGAGGCAAATTACCCTCCGGTTATCTCTTTCTTTAACGCAGTAATTGTATTCTCCGCTGCTTCAGGGGCCAAAAATATATCTTTTAAGTCCTTAATTTCACACAGATGTTCTTTCGCCTGTTGAAGACCAATCTCCATCATTTTATACCCTCTATCCCAGCCTTACCCGCTTCATTTTATTCCCGATACATACAGTAACCTTTACTTTGTTTTCCACCTCGAGTATATAATCCATGCTGATGCCAAAACTGCCATAACTCTGTACATGAAAGGATGCAATCTTTATCTTTCTTCATTGCCACAACAGCCAATTCTTCACTCATACCGGCTGACGAAGTATTCTTTCTGTTTGTCAAAAGATGAAACAGCAAACCTACACTTGACATTCCAGAGATATCACGAACAAATGTATCCATCTCCACCTGCCCTTGCCCTAAACATTCATTTTTTCGCTATCAGACACTTCTTGCCCTCAAAAGCAAATCCATATTTGAGTATTCTGTCCCCAGAAACTCCTTTTGCAATCAGATCTGCCGCATACTGCTTCTCTTCGATCTGTGAAAGGGCATTCTCAGCCGTATCCGCTAATTCCTTCTCCCCATCATAGTCATCAAACACCTTAAATTCCATGATGACTGCCACATCATTCACATTCTTCGGCTCCATCACCACATCATAGCGTCCGAAGCCGCTTTCTCTGTTGGACTTCACCACATAATCCGCCGCCTTATCAACCAGAAGTCCCAGCACAAATCCATGATAGAACTTCTCCGGCTCACTCTCATCCGATGGTTTCTTCCCCGCATCAAAATAACTGAAGGTATTCAGTGCCACCCTGTTCATGTAATGGTTCATTCCTCTGACGTCCCCGGCAAACATAGATTTCATAAAATCATTGAATGAATTATCTTTTTCAAACCATCCGGCGATCATCCCCTCAAACATCATACGAACTTCCATATTCGTTAACGTCATAAGGTACTTTGGTCTTTTCCCACGTCTTTTATTTACCTCAAGATAAGACTCATGCGCAAGCACCTTAAGATATCCGCTTGCAAGCAGCAGACTCCACACTGCATTATGGTTTGTATCTAACTGGTTAAATATGATCTGCTCGTCAATCTCTGCCTCAATGCGTTCCCCATTAAGCAAGTTCTCGAAATCTTCCTTGATTCCCTTATCACCCTCTCTGATCACCTTACCGGCCAATCCGTTGCCACTGGTATTCGCCCAATAGGTGCCATACTCTCTTTTATCAAGATACATTGTTACCGACCACGGATTATAGATATCCGTAACCGTTCCAAATGTAAAGCCGTCATACCAGTACTTTACCTCTTCCTTTTCGCTATCTGGTACTCCCTGTGTATCCATGGCAGCAAATACCTCTTCTTCGGTAAAGCCAAATGAAGTGGCATATTCATTGGATGTAGTGGCAACTACATTCAGATTATTCAGGTCAGAAAAGACGGATTCCTTGCTCACCCTTGTAATCCCCGTCATAATACCTCGCTCCATAGATGGATTAGTCTTGAATGTATTATTAAAAAGTGCTCTTGTGTATGTGACAAGCTCATCCCAAAATCCCTTAATATACGCCTCCTGCAAAGGAGTGTCATACTCATCCAGAATGATGATACATTTCTTTCCGTAATAATTACACAGCCATTCGCAAAGATAATTCAATGAAATCGCTGCTGTCGGATCATTCATCCGTGCATTCACTCTGTCCCAATATTCTCTGTCTGAATCCGTAAATATCTCTGTATCCTTTAACCACGAGTACTGCTTATAAATCTTTGCGATCAACTCATTGATACTCTCCCTCGTCTTTTCATAAGTATTCTGCTTGATCCCTGCAAATGACAAAAAGATCACGGGATATGTTCCCTGAAGCTTTTGAAATTTCTCATCTTTCCATATATCAAGTCCCTCAAACAGATCACTCCTTCCCTCATACTTATTGGAGAAGAAATAATCGAGCATACTCAGGTTGAGGGTCTTACCGAACCGGCGTGGACGGGTGATCAGAGTCACATCATCATAGCTTTCCCACCACTCCTTAATGAATAATGTCTTGTCAATATAGAAAAGCCCATTCTCTCTTATTTTCGCAAAATCCTGTATTCCCACCGCAACCTCTCTTGCCATGCTGTACCTCCATCTATACTCGCAAACGCAATTGTTTTCCAAATAAACATTTACATCGTGGTATATACCGTTAACCTAACCATTTGCTGCCTGCAAATGCTAAGGAACTGCTAAAATAAATATCAGCAATAAATAATACCAGTAAGAGTGTTATCTTTCCTGTTCATAGTGAGATCAACTCATACTCCGTCACACCAATTCCCAGAGCCGCTGCTGCCTCTATCGTGTGCTCTCCATTTCTGCTGGTGACACGCTCCATAAAATGCTCTCTTCCGACATCCGTACTCTGCTTTACCAAATCGATACAGGCACGGTCGATCGCAACCGGATCCGTCGAGATCAGAATACCAATATCCTTCAGACATGGGTCTTCTGCCACTGCACAGCAGTCACAATCCACTGACATATTAGCCATGACATTGATATAGACGATATTCCCGGCAAAGTGATCCGTGACCGCAGAGGCCGCCTCTGCCATAGATTCCAAAAACGCATCCTGCTCCGGCAGATCCGTCCAGACCACCGACTGCTCCTCTGCCTTACGGTATTTCCCGGCAGAATGAATGTTGACCTTTCCTGCAGTGGAAGCGCAACCGATCGATAGCTGCTTCAGCGCTCCACCGTAGCCCCCCATAGGATGCCCTTTGAAATGTGACAGCACAAGCATGGAATCATAATTGAGAAAATTCTTTCCCATGATATCTGACGCGAGATGCCTGCCATTGCGAATCGGTATCTCAACATCCGGGCCTTCCCGATCCATCAGATCCACCTTAAAATACGCATTCCATCCGTGTCTCTCAATCAAACGGACATGCTTCTCTGTGGAATTGCGCTCACCCTCATAAGCGGTATTACATTCCACAATCGTACCTCCAACACGCTCTACAATCGGTTTCCAGAATTCAGGACGCAGAAAATTCTGATTCCCCTGTTCTCCGGAATGTACCTTGATTGCAATGTTCCCCTCAAGCTTTTTCCCTAGTTTGTCATACAACTCCACCACCTTTTCCGGTGTCATCTCATTCGTAAAGTATACCTTTGATACGGATCCCATACGCTCACTCCTTTTCACATAACTCTTTGTATATTTTAGGTTGTATTCCGTGTTCCTATTCTCATGCGTTTGCAATGCCCTTTATTCTCTGTCTTTCCAAAGATTTGATTTTTTCATACCTCTACTCTTCCCTCAAGGATTCCTTTATAATCCTCAAGGTTCTTGCGAAGCAATTCCGGAATCGGAAGCTCATACGGACAACGTCTTAGGCAAGCTCCACAATTCACACACTGCTCTACCTTCAGCATCTCAGCTTTCCATTCATCCGAGAGCCAGTTTGCGGAAGGAGAACGGCGAATCATCTGAGACATTCTCGCACACTGGTTAATAATGATTCCCACCGTACAAGGCGCACAATAACCACAGCCCCTGCAAAACTCCCCAAGAAGTTCCTCCCTGTCTTTGTCAATCAGCTCCTGTATTTCTGTCGTCATTTCCGGCTCAGCATCGAAGAAACGCAGCCACTCATCCAGTTCGCTTTCTCTCTGTATCCCCCAGATTGGCAAAACCGGATACTGACTCATAAATGCCATACAGGCATCGGAATGATTGAGCAGGCCTCCGGAAAGCCCCTTCATTGCAATAAAGCCCATCCCTGCTGTCTCACATGACTTCACAAGTTCAATATCACGGTCACTTGCAAGATATGAGAACGGAAACTGCAACGTTTCATAAAGTCCGCTCTGCACAATCTCCTCTGCAATGCCGATCTTGTGTGCGGTGATTCCAATATGACGAATCTTTCCCTGCGCCTTTGCATCCAGCATGGCTTCATACATACCGGTTCCATCACCAGGTGCATAGCACTGCTTTACACAATGGAACTGGTAGATGTCAATGTAATCTGTTCGCAGACTTCTAAGAGAGGTTTCCAGATCCTCCCAAAACTTTTCCGGTGTAACTGCCATCGTTTTTGATGCAATATAGATCTTGTCACGCATCCCTTCAAACGCAGCTCCAAGCTTCTCTTCACTGTCGGAATACGCTCTGGCCGTATCAAAAAATGTCATGCCGCCATCATATGCTTTATGTAAGAGCCTAACCGCTTCCGATCGATCCACCCGCTGTATTGGCAATGCGCCAAATGCATTCTTTGGTGTAGTGATTCCTGTTTTTCCCAATGTAATTTTTTTCATTAGACACACCTCTTTTTCCGACTCAGTGACATAGATGTACCAGAAATCCTGCATCTCCATAAAGAAAAAATTCCCCACAGCAAAACCGCAGGGAATTTATCACATATGCTTCCTATACACACTTATCCTCATCACTGCTTACAAAAAGAATACCATGTTCCATCCTTGATGACAAGTGATTCTATATAAATCAATTGATTTTTCTTCTGATTCAAAAAGGATGCCCGCAGGATGAAGTATTCTCATCCTGTGGACATCCTGTAAAATGTGTATGAAACGGTCTGAAGATATCTCCAGACTGATCTATACGATTCCCAACATCATCCTTTGACAGCTCCGGCTGCAACACCTCTGATGATGTATTTCTGGCAAGACAAGTAGAATACAACAATCGGAACGATTGCCAATACCAACATACCCATCATTGCTCCCATATCAATAGATCCATATCCACCCTTCAGATACTGTACAGCGATTGGAATGGTCTTGTAATCACTGTTCAATACCAAATAAGGCAGAAGATAATCATTCCAGATCCACATAGCCTGCAAAATAGCTACCGTGATCGTTGTCGGCTTCAAAACCGGGAACACAACCAAGAAGAAGGTCTGAATTGGTGTACAACCATCTAACATAGCAGCTTCTTCCAGGGAAATCGGAATCGATTTGACAAATCCCGCGAACATAAACACTGCCTGACCGGCTCCAAATCCGATATATACCAGGATAATTCCAACCGGATTACTCAAATGCAACATATCTGCTACCTTTGACAGTGTAAACATAACCATCTGGAATGGCACGATCATAGCAAATACAAATACAAAATAGGTCAATGTGGAAAACAGACACTTCACTCTGGTAATCCACCATGCTGTCATCGAGGTTACAAGAATAATCAGGATAACAGAAAATACCGTAATAAATACTGAATTCACAGCAGCACTCATGAAATCTGTCTTTGCAATACCATCTACATAATTGCTCATTCCCACAAAGGTCTCACCGCTCGGAAAAGAGAATGGCTGATCGCTGATATAAAGCTTACTCTTAAACGAATTCAGCAAAACCAGAAAAATAGGATAAAGAAATGCTACCGACAAGACCGTAAACAGAATTGTCAAAATAAGCCCGGTTGTCTGTGACACATCCATGTCGCTGCTTCTTCCGCCTCTTCTTGCCATTAGCTCTCCACCTCCTTATTCCGTGTAAAGTAAAGCTGTGTCAATGAAATCAAACCTACAATTAAAAAGAATATAACTGCTTTTGCCTGACCAACACCCTCCCATCCATTCCGGTTATAGAATGTTGTATAGATATCCAAAGCCAACATGGATGTCTTTCTGGCCGGTGCGCCGGCAGTCAATGCAAGGTTCTGATCGAACAGCTTAAAGGAATTGGTCAAAGTTAAGAAGATACAAATTGTGATGGATGACATTACCATCGGAATGGTAATATTAAACAATGCCTGCGCTTTAGATGCACCATCAATCTTTGCTGCTTCAATCAACTCTAAAGGAATATTCTGAATTCCTGCAATATAGATAATCATCATATAACCGATCATCTGCCAGTTCATCAAAATGATCAAACCCCAGAAACCATACTTCGGGTCAGATGTAATCGTCACATTCCAATGTGCCAATACCGCGTTGATCATCAGCTGCCAGATATAACCCAGCACGATACCACCGATCAGGTTTGGCATAAAGAATACCGTTCTAAAAATACTGGTTCCTTTGATTCCCCTTGTCAAAGCGTATGCAAATGCAAATGCAATCACATTGACAAAGATAACAGACACGACAGTAAATTTAGTTGTAAACCACAATGCATTTAAGAAATCCTTGTTTGAGAATGCCTTAGCATAGTTTTCAAGTCCAATAAAATGTGCATTGGTAACTGTCGTAAACTTACAAAACGACAATACAATCCCCAATATGAACGGAACTAAAAAAAACATAACAAAAGCAAGCAGTGTGGGAAGTACAAATATTGGAAAATACTTCTTATACGCTTTTTGCATGGTAACCTCCTTCTAAACAGAAGGTGAACACAGAATGCCTTCTGGATCACCTTCTACCTCTACTCTTTCATACGACAATACACTGTCCCCAAACAAGAACCCCGTATCGTCTTTGTACACCCGTATTATTCAGCAATTGCTTCCTTCTCTGTCTTCCACTCTTCAATTGTCTCAGACACAAGCGCATCCCACTCTTTCTGACCAGTTGCATAATCTAATAACGCATATCCAAGATCATCCTTGAAAGTCTGGCTTGGGAAGCTTGTAAAGTTCCATGAAACAGATGTCAGACTGGTATCGTTCAGATAACGTGTAATCTCCTTTGCCAATGGATCTGTAGGACCCTCATCATCACCAAATGTTGTGAACGGTGCAATAAATCCAAGATCATTAGTAACTGCATTCTTACCTTCATCTGAGTTAAATAACCATTCAATAAATGCGATGGTTGCCTTCTGATCCGCCTCAGAAGCCTCAGAGTTCACAGCGAAGAAGTTCTCTGTACCAACGCAAAGTCCCTGACTCTCTTCTCCGGATACACCAGTATAGATTGGAAGGAACTTCACCTTATCCTCTTTTACAACATTACCTTCCACATCGCCTACCTGGCCCCAGCCCCAGTTACCATTCTGAATCATAGCAACCTGACCAAGTGCAAACTCAGACATAGAATCCTGCACTGTCTTTGAACCTAACATAGATGGTTCTGTACATGAGTTGTTAATATACAGATCAAAAATATTCTTGTACTGCTCATTATAAGAGAATGTAATCTCTTCTTCATCTGATACACCTGCATCCTTATACTCATAGTAAATCGGAAGATTCATCAAGTGTGTCTGCCATCTCCAATCCTCTCCAGGTGAGAATGAGGTGGATCCGAATACACCGTCAATACCAAGATCACCCTTCTTAGCCGTCATATCTTCAACCACTTCTTTGAGCTTGTCAAAGTTGTTGATCTCGTCCATAGAAGTTGCCTTTGCACCATCTAATGCAAAATACTTCTCCATGATCTCTTCATTATAAATGATACCATAGCCTTCTACTACATAAGGAATACCGTATACGCCGTCTCCATCTGTAACTGCAAGGCTCTTATCACTCAACCATGAATATAAGTCTGTTCCTGACAGATCCAGACAATAATCCTTCCAGTTCTGATATCCGATCGGGCCATTGATCTGGAATAAGGTAGGAGCATCTGACTTTGCAATCTCAGACTTCAATGTCTGCTCATAGGTTCCGGAAGCTGCTGTCACAACCTTAACAGGAACACCTGTCTCCTCTGTGTACTTCGCTGCAATTGCCTCCCACTGCTCAGCCTGCTCCGGCTTGAAACTCAGATAATAAACAGATCCGTCACCACTGTCTGCACTGCTTGATGAATCATCTGAGTCAGAACTTGCGTCAGAACTGCTACTGTCAGAACTGCCTGTGCTGCCGGTATCAGAGCTTCCGCCACCACAACCAACCAATCCTGCAACCATGGAAGCTGCCAGTAAAGCTGCTACTAATTTTTTCTTTCTCATGTTTCATTTCTCCTTTTCTTCATATATTGCTATACGTTACTCACATCAGGAATGATCACCTTGCCACTGCCAAGGATTTTCCCAAAATGCTAGTACAATTATAACCCCATTTACTATAAAATGCAATCTTTTTTTTGCGTTTTTTGTGCAAAAATACCAACAACTGGTCGATCTACCATCTTGCACTCTTATGTAATTCATGCTAAACTACTCAAAAGTCACATATTTCAACACAGGAGGAATCTTCAACATGCAGACCATAGAAATCTTAGATATCAAACCCTTTATGCAGTTACTCCTTCAGACCGATGAACTCGATGCATATGAACTGGTATCTGCACAGCTTCGTACCGATATGTTCTATACATTAGACGGTCATATTCAACCGGAATTCTTTTCACCACAGGAAAAAGATGAACTCCAGCTCACCGATCTGGTCTATCTTCCATGGCAGTTTGCCAAAGAGCGGATGTTTGCTCTGATTCGCGGGAAGAAAACCCCATCCCTTCTCAGGATTATACTCAAATCGAACAACCGGCACATCCATTCTCTGCTGTGTGCTACTCATTCATCCCTACAACCGCAGGATATTGATGGTATGTTCCTAAACATCCTGTTTCAGGACAAGCACCTGCATATCACCTGTGGAATCTCCTACCACATTTTTACACAAGACAAAACATTAGAGGACGAATTCACCCAACAGACTCTTGCATTGTTACGCTCCCGCCAAATTACCTTTCTCTCGTAATTCAGAAGGAATTGCCAGTAGACAATTGTCGGAATAATTGCGAACAACAATTTGTTAGCACTCATTTTAGATGAGTGCTAATTTTTTCTTGACATTTTTTTTCCTATATACTATGATAATATCCATATCAGAAATTGATACTTTAAAATACAGCATTTATAAAAGGAGATGTTTTTTATGGCAACAGAACAAAAAGGCAACTTATCCATTAACAGTGAGAATATCTTTCCAATCATTAAAAAATGGTTATATTCCGATCACGATATCTTCATCCGTGAGGTGGTATCCAATGCCTGCGATGCAGTTACAAAGCTTCGCAAGCTGGCACTGATTGGTGAATTCGAGGAAAGCAATGACACTCCATACCGCATTGACGTCATTGCCAGCGCAAAGGACAAGACTCTTACCTTTATTGATAACGGAATCGGTATGACTGCCGATGAGGTCAACGAGTATATCAATCAGATTGCATTTTCCGGTGCCTCTGATTTTTTGGAGAAATACAAGGATAAGGCAACAGATGATCAGATCATCGGACATTTTGGATTGGGCTTTTACTCTACCTTCATGGTGGCAGACAAGGTAACCATCAACACCCTGTCCTATCAGGAGGGAGCAGAACCGGTATTCTGGGAATGTGATGGCGGTACGGAATACAGTATGTCTGTTGGCGACCGCAGTGTA
>JAFVCQ010000234.1 GCA_017479085.1 Lachnospiraceae bacterium
ATTCCCCTCTTTTAGAAACTTCCCTTTGTACAATACCACTACCTTATCACAATACTTGATCACACTGCTCATATCATGTGTGACCAGTAAGATCGTGGTGCCTCTTTTCTTGATCTCGTTCATTTTATGAAAACATTTTGCCTGAAAGTAGATATCTCCCACCGATAATGCCTCATCTACGATCAGTATTTCCGGATCTACATTAATGGCAACTGCAAATGCAAGTCTCGCAAACATTCCACTGGAATACGTCTTTACCGGCTGGTCAATAAAGTCACCGAGACCGGCAAACTCAATAATGGCCGGAACTCTCCCTTCCATTTCCTCTTTTGTGTAACCCATCATGGAACCGTTGAGATAGATATTTTCCATACCGGTATATTCCATATTAAAACCGGCACCTAATTCCAAGAGAGCAGCTACTTTTCCCGCCACCCTTGCCTGTCCGCTTGTTGGGGTCAGTACACCTGTGACAATCTTTAACAGAGTGGATTTTCCGGCACCATTTGTTCCGATCAATCCCACTGTCTGCCCCTTCTCCACTTGAAAGGAAACATGATCTAAGGCATAGTACTCCCGATACTGTTTCTTTTTTGTCAGCTTCAGAGCATCCTTTAACCGATCCATCGGATTATCATATAACCTGTATACTTTGCTAACATCCTGAATATCTACAACACATTCCCTCATAACTATCCTCACTATAATACATCCGCAAAATGCGGCTGTAACTTTCGAAAAATGGAAGAACCCATAATCAACAGTACGATCACAACACTCCAGAAATATAACGTATGCCCCATATGCTGGAAGATACTGATATGATACAGCAGAGCATCCCGATATCCTGTCACAATATAATAAGCTGGATTCAATTTGAAGATCCATTGGAACGAAACCGGCACAATCCGTATATCCCACATGATCGGAGTTGCCCACATGAACACCTGCATAAATACCGATATGAACTGCCCCAGATCACGGACAAACAGGACAATGGCACTGGTTGCATAGGTAATGGCCAGCGTAAATGCAATGGCACACAGGAAGTAATACAATAACTGAATCCAGTAGATTCCCGGAAAATAACCCATACAGATAAATATAAGCATCACCACCGCCATAAATACAACATGGACAAAGCATGCCGATATGACCTTAACCGACGGTAACACACTAACCTGAAATACCACTTTTTTGACGAGATATGCATACTCTAATAATGCACTCGTTCCATTCATGACCGCATCCTGTATCAAAAACCACGGAACCAGTCCGGACACCAGCCATAAGACAAACGGGTATCCCTCCACATCACCGCTATGGAATGCAAATTGAAACACAATCCAATATAACAGAATCGTAACCAGAGGATTGATAAAGGCCCAGAAAATTCCCAGATAGGAACCCACATACCGCACTTTGAAATCATTCTTTGCCAAATTCCAGACCAGCTCACGCTTCATCAGGACCTCGTATGGCAGATCAAAGATAAGCTGTACCTTTATTATGAAAAAAAGCAGCAGCAGATCAAACAGCCCACACCAAATTCCTTTTCCCACCATGTCCGGATAATAACCGGTTCCTGTCAGATTCGGAAATGGCGATACATCCATCAAACATATCATAATGTCTAATACAATGGCAAATGACAATATATATATATACTTTCTTTTCATGTTTCCTCTCCTATATCTCAAAAGAACGGTTCCTCTTATCCTCCTAAATACGTCCAATCAACATCAATAACCTTACCACCAGTTCGGATGTCCATAACGGTCTCCAGCGCTGTGTCGAAAAACATTTCTTTACTGCACCAAGCAGATTATACCGTTCCGGCGTAAATAAGTCCAGTATTTTTCGATTCTCTATGGATAATTCGTCATAAAAGCACCTCTTGAACTCTCTGTTTCTCCGCCGGAGATCGGTTTCTGCGGTCATGTTATTCCAAAGCCAGCTCCATCTGGTCCGCATATTGAAGGTAGTGACGTTATCCCCATGCGCCCTGTGCACAGCCATCACCCTGTGATCCGAATACCCCACTCCAAATGCCTGCACGATCATAGCTGCCCACCAGTCATGATAGCCGATCTGTTCCGGATCCCCCTTCAACATCCGTTCCCGCAACGCTCTGTTGATCACCATCGCAAAACCTGAATAATGATTCTCTGTGATGGAGCGTCTGAAATCATAACCTTCATTGTCAAAATAGAAGTGTCCGACCGTCGTCCCCTTCGGATCCATGATATCATAGGCACTGTGAAACAACGCAGGAAGCTGTCCACCCAGTGTCCCCTTCCTGTCTGCTTCATCAAACCATGTCAAAGCGGTCTGCAGCTTATCTGCGAGCCATATATCATCCTGATCTGCAAATGCATAGAATTCTGCATCCTCCACCCTATCTAACAGAAGCATAAAGCTTTCCGCAAATCCACGGTTTTCTCCTTCTATCAATTCAAAAGGATACTGCTGCTTCAGTTCCCTCAGCTTCTCGACAAATTCCTCGGATGAGCCATCATCCCGGATATACAACTGAAAATCACGAAATGTCTGTTGATAAATGCTCGCAATCTGTTGTTCCATATAATCATTGCCATTATATGCAGATAATAATACTGCCACTCTACTCATCTATGTTCTCCATCTGTACTCTCATATCTTTCCAATCAGCATAAAAAACCGGATTATCCACTCCACCTTCCACTGCGGATTCCATCTTTTGGGATAGAATGCCTTGCGCAGAGCCAGTGCGGGCTGATATCGTTCATTTAAAAACATCCTGCATATTTCTCTTTGTTCCTCGTTCAATTCGTCCTCAAACAGACGGTAGAACTCTCTTGCATTTCTTGTATAGAGGTCATCGCCTCTGAGCATTTTGATTCCATCCGGTATTTTCTTCCAAAAGAACAGAGGGGATGTATTATGCTTATGCTGTCTGTGAATTGCCTCAATCGCATCAGACCGTTTATATTTACCAAATGCGGTCACGATCATTCCCGAAAACCAGTCGTGGTATTTTACCCTTTCAAAATCTGCCCGTACCAGTCTCTCATAAAGTGGACGGTTGATCACAGTCGCAAAGCCAAAAAAAACATTCGATGTAAACGAAGTCCGGTAGGTATACAGAAAGGTACATATCGGATACGGGTATGTTTTTGTGAGATCCTCGTTTCCTATTTCAAAGTTGCCATGATACAGCAGCGGGATATCTGCATATTCCTGTTCCATCCACTCAATCGCATGCTGCAGCTTATCCGGATACCAATAATCATCCTGATCACAAAATGCCCAGTAATCTCCCTCCTGTGCGGTATGTAGCAGCCTTTCGAAGCTTTTTGAAAAGCCTGCATTACGCTCTGCCATAAGAGTATACTGATTCTCCAGATGATATCTCTGTATAAAGTCATGTATCACCGCTACCGTCCGGTCACTTGAACCATCATCCCGTATATATACCCGGTAGTTTCCATAGCTCTGTTTTCGAATACTCTCTAGCTGCTCCCCAATATACTGTTCTCCGTTATAGGTTGAAATTAAAACATTGACCATGACTATTCCATCTCACTCTTTTTTTCTTCCCGCTCCTTTTCATCAATTGCGATCTGCTGCACCAGATCCTTCAGTTTATTTTCCAGAACGGAAAGCTCAATCGTCATCATGAAGGTCTTGATCAACAGTACTGCAATGATGAGCAGATATACCACATTTGCAGGTGACATCACACCCAGCTTCGCAGTGATCCAGTATATGATCTCCGGAACAACAGCGATCACAATCATTAAAATAGAAAACAGAATCCAGAACAGGGCATACTCAATCTGCATCTTCGAATAGCGTATTCTCCGTGTGACGAAGAACAGGCTGAATACCGACACCCCGATCAACAGACTTCTCAGCATAATTGACATCCCGCATCATCCTCCCCTCTTCATAATAACATGCTTATCATCCCGTTTCCGGAAGCTCTGTATGAACAGGATCGATACCAGCATACGCACCATATACATTGCAGATCGCGTAACATTCAGGTAGCTTGTGCCGGATATCCTCTCATCCATCTCCACCTGTACCTCTGTGATACTGGCTCCCTGTTTGAGCAGGTACGAAATCGTATCCGGCTCCGGCCCATAATTCATATTGACTGCAAACTCCTTGATCATCGCCTTGCTGAACATCCGCATTCCGGATGTCGGATCGGAAATCCGTTTTCCGGTTGTCAGCTTGATTGCAATTGTAATCATCCTTGCGCCGAGCATCCGCCAGGATGCGGGTTTTTTCCTGGTCACATATCTGGAGCCGATCACAATATCATATCCCTGTTCCATTTTTTCCAGCATACTCTCAATATATTCGGGCTTATGCTGTCCATCGGCATCAAACTGCAGCACACAGTCATATTTTTTCCGATATGCGTATTTTAAGCCGGTCTGAAATGCCCCCGCCAATCCAAGATTGACCGGCAGATCAATGATCTCAAAGCCCTCCCGATGACACCGTCTCGAGGTGTGATCGGTGGAACCGTCATTTACTACAATATAATCATACTCCGGATACTGTTCCTTGATCGAATTGACTACTCTTATGATATTATCCTCTTCATTGTACGCCGGTATAACCATCAATAACCGCATTGCTTCCAAACCCCTTTTCATACATCGCTGCATATTTGATGTGTCTTTATCCATCATTTCTGTTACAATTCATTTGACTTCTGTCCTGCCGCATATGCTTTCACTAACATTCCGGCGATCCACTTCGGC
This sequence comes from Lachnospiraceae bacterium, assembly GCA_017479085.1. Classification (GTDB taxonomy): domain Bacteria; phylum Bacillota; class Clostridia; order Lachnospirales; family Lachnospiraceae; genus CAG-590. The sequence continues at coordinate 4,761 of JAFVCQ010000234.1, forward strand.
CAGAATTTGCAGTACATGACATATTCCTCATCGGATCGTTTATTGTCACCTATGATCGCAGAGGTCTCTGACTCCTCATGAATTCGGTGATACACCAGAGGTGCTGAATCATATACAAAGCTGCCTTTTAATCTTGACAGCATCTCCCATGCTTCCCAGTCCTCACAGCTTCGAAAATGATTCTCAAATATGACATCCGGCAAATTGGCTCTGGTATAACAGACCGACGGACAGCAGATTGGAGAACCCATAGATAAAATCCTTCTTCTGACCCATTTGCTTTTCCAAAAGCATCTCGGTTTCAGCGGAAATAACATCAGCCTCTTGATTCTCAACAACTGATTCGACTTACACACCTCCCCATTTCGCAGTTCCTGATAATCCGTAAAATATATGAGCGGTCGTTTTACGTTCTCAACATGTGCAAGCATACGGCTTGTATATTCCGGAAGATACACATCATCCTGATGCGCGATCGTTACATAAGGGGTATCTGCCTGACGGTATGCCCAGTTCCAATCCTGTGTAATACCGCCTTCTCCCGGATTCACCTTTACCTCAAGTCCATACTCCTCTGCTAACCGGGTGATATAATCATTCGGGGTAGAGGTTACAAGCTTGATGCAGCTTGCAACCGTCTGATGCTTCAGAGATTCGATACACTCTCTCAAATATCGGCTTTCTTTGTATGCACAAATCACAAATGTGTGTTTCCATTCTTCCATCCTCTTATCATCTCCCATCGTTTCTATCACCTTGTTCCCATATCATACACATATCGTCTATTCTGCAATGTCATTTATTTAAGGATTAGCCAGTGAACAGCTACTGGATATGGTATATGTTTCACAATGTAGGGCTATCTGCGGAC
>JAFVCQ010000025.1 GCA_017479085.1 Lachnospiraceae bacterium
AATCGCCAGCAATACATGGGATGGATCGAGAGAACCGGAGGTGCAGGCCGAACCGGAGGAAGCGCAGATTCCTGCCATATCCAGCATGATCAACAGAGATTCTCCTTCAATAAACTGAAAGCTGAGATTCACATTGTTGGGAAGTCTTCTGGTGCGGTCACCATTCAGTCGGACATAGGGAACCTCTGCAAGAAGCCGGTCAATCAGATAATCCCGCATCTCACATTCCTTCCTTGTCCGTTCCTCCATGGTGTCAAATGCAATCTCCACCGCTTTTGCAAGTCCTACAATACCCGTCACGTTCTCAGTACCGGCTCTTCTGGAACGCTCCTGCGCCCCGCCATGTATAAAACTCCGGAGTTTCAGTCCTGTACGGATGTAGAGGAAACCGATTCCCTTCGGTCCGTTCAGCTTATGACCACTGGCGCTTAACATGTCAATATGAAGATCATCTACATCGATCGGCACCTGTCCATATGCCTGAACTGCATCCGTGTGAAATACAATTCCATGCTCCTTTGCAATCTCACCGATCTCCTTGATCGGCTGGATTGTCCCAATCTCATTGTTGGCAAACATGACAGAAATCAGAATAGTATCCGGGCGGATCGCCTGCTTAAGCTGTTCCAGCTTAACAACTCCATTCTCATCTACATCCAGATAAGTCACTTCATAGCCCTTGCTCTCCAGATACTGGGCCGTATGCAGAATGGCATGGTGCTCAATCTTTGTCGTAATGACATGCTTTCCCTTGTCTGCATAGGCCTCTGCTGCCGCCTTCAGTGCCCAGTTATCCGATTCAGATCCGCCTGCTGTAAAATAAACCTCGTTGCTCTTTGCACCCAGGCTCTTTGCAATGGTTTCTCTACACTGGGTAATCACCGCCTTATTCTTCTGGGAAAATGTGTACACACTGGAGGGGTTGCCAAAATTCTCCGTAAAATATGGCAGCATTGCATCTACCACCTCCGGCCTTGCTGCGGTAGTCGCAGCATGATCCAAATAAATAAAACGTTTTTCTTCCATAACTTCGTCCTCATTTCTATAAAAATTCTATTGATTTCCGTCCCATTGGACTAACCCTGTTCCCCATCCACATTCGTGACATGCTCCTTCGATTGGGCTCTCAGCCTCCGACTATCCTCCACCAGCTCACTCAGCCACATGGAATCGACTGCATTCTGTATGCTGGCATCAATCCGCTTCCAGACATTCTTTGCCGCACAGGTACCACTGCCGGAGCAGCCACTCTCACTCTTCAGCTCCATGCAGTTGACCGGTGCCAGATCGCCCTCCAGTGCACGCAGAATATCACCGACACTGATCTCCTCACTGGGTCTTGCCAGCACATATCCACCCTGTGCTCCCCGGATACTGGTGATCAGACCTGCTTTCTTGAGCTTTGCCATAAGCTGTTCGAGATAACTGTCTGAAATAGACTGCCTTGCTGCGATGTTGGCAATCGACTGGGGATTCTCCTCGGAAAAATCAGCCAGATCAATCATAGCCTTCAATCCATATCTTCCTTTTGTGGATAATGTCATATCATCACCTCAATTCCCACTAAACTAGTCGGATATCACACTGCTATCATAACAGTGTTCTATGCAACTGTCAAGTATGTAACAGGCATAAATTTATAAAACTGTCATATAGTATCAGTAATCAGGTAAACCAAACAGGAATAGTGGAGTCGCACATGCAATTAACGAATCGGATTCAGAACTTTTTTACCAAAAATCTTGTCATCAAGGGAACCCTTATTCTTACCATAACCGGATTCGCCACCCGTATTATCGGCTTTTATAATAGAATATTCCTTTCCGGATTGATTGGTGCGAAGGAGCTTGGAATTTACCAGCTCATTTTCCCCCTTTACATGGTCGCCTTTTCCCTCACCACCTTCGGCAATGAGCTTGCTCTTACCAAGCTTGTTTCCGAATACAGTGGCCGAAAGGATACCGCCTCCGCAAAAGCCTTTTTTAAGGTCTGTTTTTTCATGAATCTGATTCTTGGTCTGTTTGTCAGTACTATTATGTACCGGAATGCAGAATGGTTATGCATCCATGTACTGAATGCGCCCGAGTGCAGTGCCTGTCTGAAAGTGATCTGTATCGGTATCCCCTTTATGTCTATGAAAGGGGCCATTCATGGATATTTTCTTGGATTGGAAAAATCCGGTGTACACGGTTTGTCCGATTTCTTAGAGCAGCTCGCAAAGGTATTCGGACTGTCTTTGATTGCGACCTTTATCTGTGTCCGCGAACAATATGATGCGTCCTTTGCCGTATGGGGAATCGTCATTGGCGAGCTGGTTTCCTTCGGCTACTCCGTGCTTGCCCTGATCCTATACAACCGACAGAATGATCATCCCCTGAAAAGCCCTGCTATCCGTCGTCCACATTTGATTCGGCTCTTTGTAAAAAATGCACTCCCTCTCACCACCAACCGGCTTGCCATGACCGTTCTGCAGAGCATCGAGGCAATCATGATTCCAACCGTTCTTTTGCAGTATTACAAGAATTCCACTATGAGTCTTACAGCCTATGGGGTATTCTCCGGCATGGCCTTTCCCTTCATCATGTTTCCCTCCACCATTACAAATTCCCTGTCTACCATGCTGCTTCCAGCCGTTTCCTCTGCCAGCTCCCAGCTTAACACCGGATATCTGAAACGTCTGTGCGAGAAAAGCCTTCATTTCTGTCTTCTGATCGGACTATTCTCAACCACGGTATTCTACATATTCGGTCCGGCAATCGGAGGTTGTTTTTTTCAAAGTAAAGAAGCCGGACACTATCTGTTCCAGCTCTCTTTCCTATGTCCCTTTATTTATCTGGCAACTACACTTGCCAGTATTTCTAACGGGCTTGGGCTTGCCACACATAATCTGATTCTAACCCTGCTGTCCACTCTGATTCGAATCGGCTTCATCCTGTTTGCCGTACCACGAATGGGGCTGACAGGTTATATCATCGGACTCTTTGTAAGCTATCTGTTCCTGACCTTCGCCTGTCTGAACAAGCTGCAAACCATCCTCCCGATTGAGCTTCATTTTGTGCAGAGCATATTCTGCCCTTCCATCGTTTTTGTTCTGTCCGGTGTGATTACCTTTGCCGGATATCAGCAATTGTCTGCCTTTGTTTCCGGTGTTCCGGCTGTTCTGCTTTTACTGCTAATTCTTGGCATCTACGGAATGGTCAGCTTTACACCATTTGTCCGTCAGGCCGCAAAGCTCTAATTGCCAGACGGGAGATTCGAATCATCCCTTGCATAATTCTCCGACGACCGCATTGATTACCTTGCCATCCGCCTTTCCCTTCAATACCGGCATAACCTGTTTCATGATCATACCCTTATTCCTGGTTGCGATCACATCTGCGAACTGCCCGGAAAGAAGTGCCTTTACCTCATCCGCACTCATCAGCTCCGGTGCATATTCCTTGATCACAGCATACCTTGCCTGATACTCCGCAAGCAGATCGGTTCTCTCTGCCGGACAACTGTCAACCTGCTCCTTGGCGGTCTTTAACTCCTTCAGGATGACACGATCCACCAACTCCTCCTTAATATCATCACGGCATCCCTCGTCAATCGCCACCTTTTTGACCGCAGAGATCAAAGAGGAGATTGAATCCTTTCTGGATTTATCCCTCGCCTTCATCGCCGCTACCATATCCTTTTGTAATGTTTCAAACTGCATATTCTATACTCTCCTTTCTTTCTGTATCCCGTCCATTCATTTTCCATACAAAACACCAAAGCCGGTTTATAGCTGATACGGTGTCACCTGATATACATAATAATTAAGCCAGTTAAAATAAAGTGTATTTGCATGACATCTCCAGGATTTGATCGGCTTCTTCGTTGGATCATTTTCCGGATAATAATTGCAGGGAATGGCCGGATTCAATCCTCTTTTTATATCCCGTTTGTATTCCTGATCCAATGTCATTGTATCATATTCGGGATGTCCGGTCACAAATATGTTCTTACCTCCCTCTGCAATGATCAGATACGGCCCGGTAATATCGCTCTCTGACACAATCTCCAATTTGTCGTTTGCAAGAATCTCGTCCTTGTTAATTCCGGTATACCGGGACTGCGGTACCAGAAACGAATCGTCAAACCCTCTTACCAGCGGAGTCCTCTTATGAAACGTGTAGTGTTTATAAATTCCGGAGAACTTGACCGGCAGATCAAATTTGTGTACTCCATACCGATAATACAATCCCGCCTGCGCTCCCCAACAGATATGCAGAGTGGATGTCACATTTTTTTCTGACCAATCCATAATCCTTGTGAGTTCCTTCCAGTACTCAACCTCTTCAAATTCCATTCGTTCCACCGGTGCTCCGGTTATGATCAATCCGTCAAACCGGCGATGTCTGATCTGTTCAAAGGTTGTGTAGAATCGCTCCAGATGCTTTCTTGCAACATTCTTCGGCTCATATGTACCTGTTCGAATGAACGTAATATTTACCTGCAGCGGGGTATTGGAAAGGCTCCTCAGCAGTTGCAGCTCGGTATCCTCCTTAAGCGGCATCAGATTCAGAATGACTACCTCCAGCGGACGGATATCCTGACTCATCGCCCGATCTTCATCCATTACAAATATATTCTCTTCCTCCAGAATCTTCTTCACCGGCAAATCATTATCTATTCTTATTGGCATTTTCTTTCCTTCTTTCCATACATTCTGTATACTGTCTTACCCAAACATCTCCACGAACTCATCCTCTGAAATAATCGGTACTCCCAGCGTCTTGGCCTTCTGATTCTTAGAAGACGTGGATTCCACATCATTATTAACCAGATAATTTGTCTTTTGGGAAACACTGCCTGTCACCACCCCATTCTGACTTTCCACATATGCCTTAAATTCCGCACGATTTTTATAATGATGTACATCACCCGTGATCACGAAGGTCAGTCCTTCGCAGGTTCCACCTGAGGAAACTGCCGGCTCCACCTTTTCAATATCCAGTTCTTCTATCAGAGCATAAAAAACATCCCGGTTCTCTTCCTTCTGAAACCATTCCATAATGGAATTGGATTTTTCCGGGCCGATCCCCTCCACATCCTCGAACCCCTGTTCTCCCTCTAAGCGATCTAACAACCCCTGATATCCGGTCACCTGCAGAATCTTCTTACCTGCATCGGTTCCAATCAGCGGGATGCAAAGCGCATACAGAAAATTCACGGGGTGTACCCTGCGGCTCCGCTCAATTGCCTGCAGCAGATTATCACAGGAACGTTCACCAAATCCCTCCATCTGCTTAATCTCTTCCGCATGTCCGGATAACTTATATATATCCGAAAAACGGGTTATATATCCAAGGTTGATGAATTTCACAATGGTCTGAATGGACAGGCCATCGATATCCATTCCCGCTTTGCTGACAAACCGTGTAAATTTCTTGATATGCTTTGCCGTACAA
>JAFVCQ010000235.1 GCA_017479085.1 Lachnospiraceae bacterium
CACCTTCAAGCAGAAGGTACCGCCTGGATTCGAACCAGGAATTAGGAGTTTTGCAGACTCCCGCCTTACCAATTGGCTACGATACCATATGGGAGTGCCGTGTTTGAATCAGCGTAAAATGAGAAAAAATGAAACAAATAGTTGTAAATAGTTATCTTTACAGCACTCCCTGTCTATGTCAACTTATGTTGCCATCTATGTAAATAGTCTGTATCAAAACTATATGTTCCTGTGCTTCGTATTCGTTAGATATAATATTCAATCTCCAGTTCGCTATCCTTGAAAAACTCTTTATAGATTGTTTCGCGGATTCTTATAAAATCCCTGCTGTTTCGGCCTCTCGGACGGGACAAAGGCACTTCAATCTCCTTCTTTACTTCTCCCGGATTCTTTCCCATTACCAGAATCCGGTCACTTAGAAAGATTGCCTCATCAATGTCATGTGTGATGAGGATCATTGTGGTTTTTTCCTTTTCCCATATACTCAGCACCTCGTTCTGCATATTAATTCTGGTCAGTGCGTCCAATGCACCAAAGGGCTCATCCAACAACAGGACAGAAGGTTTATTGATCAATGCTCTTGCAATACTGACTCTCTGCTGCATACCGCCGGACAATTGACTAGGAAGCGCCTTCTCAAATCCTCCAAGTCCCACGATATCAATATAACGCCGAACCCGTTCCCGCTTCTCGGCTTTGTCCACTTTCTGATGGAGTCCGAAATCAATGTTGCGCTCTACGGACAGCCACGGAAACAGTCGGGATTCCTGAAAAATCATCCCTGTCCGGACAGATGGCCTCGTCACCTGCTCGCCTCCGATTGATACCGTTCCACTTGTGGCCGTTTCCAGTCCGGCAATAATACGGATCAATGTACTTTTCCCACACCCGCTGGTTCCAACTATACTGATAAATTCTCCACCACGAATCTTGAGATCAATATCCCTCAGCACCTCAAGCTCTCCATTCTCCAACGGAAATATTTTTTTACATGATCAATTTTCAACTCTTTATCATCCATATATGTGACCCCTTACTCTTATCATGCATCTCTATACTCCAACCATACCATTTTCCTTACTTATCTTCCCTCTGCCAGTAAATCAACGTATAATTTAATCTTTTAAAAATAACGTCGATCAAAAGACCAAACAACCCAATTGTTGCAATTCCGACTAACAGAGTGGCCGGCTGCGCCATCTCTCTGGAGTAAGAGATCAAAAAACCAATACCGGACGAGGCTGCAATCATTTCCGCTGCCACCACGCAGGTCCATGCACTGCTGATTCCTAACCGAAGTCCTGTAAAAATAGCCGGCAATGCGGATGGTAAAACGATCTGGGTTAAGACTATAAGTCTATTCTTTTCTAAAATCTCTCCCACCTCTAACAGTTTCTTATCCGTTGACTGTATTCCCTGTATCGTATTTAGCAGCACCGGCCAAAAGGAGCCAAATACAATCACAGATACCTTGGAGCTCTCTCCGATTCCCATCCATAAGATAAAAAACGGAATTAATGCAATCGCAGGTATCGGTCGTAAAATGCCGACCGGTACCTCGATCAGCTTTCCTACCGTTTTGGACAAGGCAGCCAATGTTCCCAACAAAAGACCTGCGATTGTTCCAATCATATAGCCTTTGATCACCCGGACAAAGCTGCTTGATATGTGCACCCACAGACTTCCCTTCTCAATCTGCTTGACCAGAGCCGCCCACACTCTCTGTGGACTGGGTAAAATGGAGGGATTCACAATCCCGGCCCCACTACAGTACCACCATAGCACAAATACTATAACCGGTATTGAAAAGAGCAGAATTATATTTCTTATCTGTTCTATCTTCCTGCTTTTTTTCATTGCAAATACCTCCCAATGACCTATTCATCCAAATCTGTGAAATCCCAATTGATGTGTTCCTCTAAGTTTACTTCATTTTCTACAATTCCATATTTGTAGCAGACAGTGGCACCTAAGAGCAGATTATCCACCTTTTCCTGAGTCAACGGTACCGTGCTGTCCGCTTTATTGATAGATAATTTAATAGCATCCTCGTTATCCGAATCGAAATAATCTGATACAATCCTGGCTGCCTCATCCACATTCTCCTGTGACCAGTTTGACGCTTTGTTGAGTGCGGTCAGAACCTTGCGCACCGTATCGGCATGTGCATTGATGTACTCCGTCGAGCTGGAAATCGGGCATACAAATTTACGAATATCCTTTGTATCTGCAATCTGTACAATGCCATCATTTTCAACCACGCCGGACAAGTATGGATCCCACAGAACAGCGGCAGACACATCACCGGTAATCAACGCATTGGCTCCATCTGCATTATTCAGATTCACAATTTCCACATCAGCTTCCGTCAGACCTCCTGCCTCTAAATACTCATACAGCAACGGCTGAATGTTGGTACCAAACGGAACAGAAACAGTCTTTCCCTTTAAATCTGCATAGCTGCTGATACCTGCATCCTCTCTCACAACCAATCCATTAATCTCATCTGAAACATTATAAGTCCCGATAACCTGCAGATCCAATCCATTTGACAACCCGTTTAACAACGGTAAATCACCACATTGTACAATATCCAACTCTCCACTGGTATAAGCCTCAATCTCAGCAGCCCCTGTGTCAAAGGAAACCAGCTCCACCTTCACTCCCTGCTCATCAAAGTATCCATTCTCCAATGCTACAACCGGAAGCACATGTCCTGCCAGTATGCCCAGTTTGACCGTTTCCACATCTGCGGTATCCACATTCTCTTGATCCGCATCAGAGGCCTCTGTATCCGATGCTTCCGTATCTGCTGTTTCACTGCTGACACTTTCCTCTGTCTCCACGGATGCGCTATCTGACGCACCATTTCCATCTCCACAACCGGTTAATACACCGGTTGCCAATACCAATATACTCATAGTAGCGATTACATTTTTTAAAAATTTATTTTTCATTAATTTTCTCCTGTTCTACTAATAAATCCAAGTGTTTCAGAATTGGATGTGCTTTTTCTTCCTCCAATCTGCGTTTTTCAAAGGTTTCCTCCACAATCTCTAACGGTTCCATCAGCCATACCGTGGACAGATCAATTCCTTTTTCCCTTCGCACCTGATTGTATCTTTTTTCAAATTCTTTTCCTGCAATCAATGCCCGATAAGGCACCGCTTCAATCTGAAAGCTTTGCTTCTCATGTTTTACATTGATTGCAACCGTCTTGTGAAACCAAATACTGTGAACCATATTTTTGTTGGTCTGCGAGGATTCTATAAACTCAAGGTACTCCAGGTACCCATCCTCATTTACATGAAGTGAGCCCTTGAACACAACATGCGGTCTCCCCTCCGGATCCGTCGTTGCCAGAACCTTTATACTTTGCGGGTCATTTAGAATCTCCTGCAATTCCCTGCTTATCTCCACTGCCATTGTTTCCTCCTATACTCGCGACAGATCTGTATCCGGATGATTTCCACATCTCCGGTAATTATCCATATCAATATGGATATGATACTTTCTTCTAAGCGCATCCAGCCCTTTGGAAAGCTTTACATAATATTCCAAGGACGGTGTCCGCTGCTTGAAAAACATGGAACCCGGCGCCACATTCCAGACACAGGCAACTGCACTGACACCATGCTTTGCCAGCTCCTCTGCCTCCTCCAGAATGCGGCCAAGAGATTCCTCCTCCGTCTGAAAGCCTTTGGGCGTAGCCATCTCCACGCCTGCCACCAGTCCTGTATTGACATAGCCTCTTCCAAAGACATCCACCGCCTGATACAGACGATCCTTCCATTCCTGATATCCGATCTTTGCAGCCTTTCCAGGGCAGATCCAGTCAAACAGCTCCTCATTCAATACCTCAATATCCGCTGTATAGCTCATCAGTCCCGTCTCATCATAGATCCTTTGCAACTGCTGTTTATTAAATGCAGTTCCGATCAACTGGCTTGGAAAACGTTTTCCATTAAAGTTGCGTCCTACACGCTTTAAAATCTGAATATATTGCTCTACCTCTGCATCTAAAAGCTGCTCTCCATCTAATATGGTGCCACCTGTCAGGAAGATGCTTGTAAAGCGCCCCGGCTGCTTCAATGCCTCATGTACCGTTTCATCAATATCCTGAAGATCAACAAACTGCTCCTTGTCACTTTTCTTATAGGTTGCAGCTATGGCACAATATTTGCATCCATGTCCCGGTGTTTCCCAGAACTGACAATACTGATTCGGATTCAGATCAATTCGCAGCGGGCGTGCCCATGCAATGTGCCACATCGGCTTTCCACTGCTGGTGAACTTATCATAAAAATCCGGTTTTTCCCAATAGAATACTTCTTCCAAAGGTTCTCCATCATCCAGGATCATAATTTTATCATCCACTACGTCTACCACCAGTGGATCGCGGTATCCCTCAACCATATCCCGACCTGTCAGAATACTGGTTCCATCTCTGAGCAGCAGCGAAAACGGACTGTGATCAACCTGATCGGAACGTTCCACTGCGAAGCTCCGGGTCACAGTCTGATGTACATTGACATCGACCCTGCTCAAAGCTGCTTCTGTATAATCAACCCCTCTGCGCTGTGCATCCGTTTTTATAATGATAAAAGGAGATACATCCGGATATTTGTTAATTACCTCTTTCAGGCTCAATTCCTTTTCTCTCCAGTTTTTATCTACGGCCATCCTATATCTCCTCTACAAACTTTTCTTAATCTCCTCTACCTTATCCAATTTCTCCCATGGCAGATCAATATCGGTGCGACCAAAATGTCCATATGCCGCCGTCTGTTTATAAATAGGTCTTCTAAGGTCCAGCGCACTGATAATGGCTGCCGGCCTTAAGTCGAAGACCTTATTTATCACCTCTACAATCTTCTCATCGGATACGCTTCCTGTTCCAAAGGTATCGACTGCAATGGATACCGGTTTTGCAACACCGATCGCATAAGCAAGCTCCACTTCCACCTTCTTTGCCAGACCTGCTGCAACTAAATTCTTTGCAACCCATCTTGCTGCATAGGCCGCAGAGCGGTCAACCTTTGTAGGATCCTTTCCGGAAAATGCTCCACCGCCGTGGCGTCCGGTTCCACCATAGGTATCCACAATGATCTTGCGTCCGGTCAGTCCGGCATCTCCCTGCGGACCACCAATGACAAAGCGTCCGGTCGGATTGACATAATAGATCGTGTCATCATCGAGTAATTCAGCCGGAATAACCGGTTTAATCACATATTCGATAATATCTTTGCGAATCTGCTCTAATGTTATATCCTCGGCATGCTGGGTCGAGATCACAATCGTATGTACTCTCTTTACCTTGCCTTCCTCATCAAATTCAACCGTTACCTGTGATTTTCCATCCGGTCTTAAATAAGATAAGGTTCCGTCCTTACGAACCTTTGTGAGCTGTCTGGTAAGGCGATGCGCAAAGGAGATGGCCGGCGGCAGATATTCCGGTGTCTCATCGGTTGCAAATCCAAAGATGATACCCTGATCCCCTGCACCGGTTCCAAAATCCTCTGTCACACCCTCCTGCTTTGATTCATATGCCTTATCCACGCCTAATGCAATATCCGCAGACTGTTCGTCAATCGAGGTCAATACGGCAATCGACTCTGCATTGAAACCATCTTGATTATTGGTATAGCCGATTTCCCGAATCGTTTCTCTGGCGACCTTTGCAATATCCACATATGCATTGGTGCTGATCTCTCCAACCACAAGAGCCAGACCCGTCGCAACGGTAGTCTCTGCTGCCACTCTCGAATTTGGATCCTGTTCGATCAACGCATCTAAGATTTCGTCTGAAATCTGATCTGCAATTTTATCCGGATGTCCTTCGGTTACGGACTCTGATGTAAATAATCTTCCCATACTCTTTTACTTCCTTTTCTAAATTTTATTGAATTTTGTCTCAAAACTGTTGTTACGTTATCGCGGTTTCCATCTTGTCAACAATATATGATTCCACCCGCTGAGTGAGATACATGTTTCATGCTGCTTTCTCCTTTTGTTTTGTTCTATGCACGCATTATAATTCTCTTTTTCATGATATTGCAATCTGTTTTTGTGAAAACGTTATCAATACATCCGGTCAATCTATGGAATTTTATCGAATTCTGTATGTTTTTCCACCATTGATCTGTGTAGTGAAGCCGGTTCACACTAGCATCCCTTTCAATTTGTGAAATCGTTTTCAGTCCGGTAACCGTTAAAAAAAGAGCCTTTTCGAAGCAGGGCGGGCCTTGCCTCCCCCTGCTAAAAAGACTCAAGAAGGAAAATCTATCTATAATTCCTATCTGTTCCAACCATGGATATAACAGTATTCTACTGTGTAAAAGTGAGTATATGGTTCCTTAGGAGGTGTGCTGTGCGATAGGAAATTATAGCTTATATCATTATATCGGTTCATTCATTTTACTTCGCTTCGTAGGTTACTTTATCCGGATATATAGCAGATATTGCACTGCTGTTTGTGTAATCTTCAATACGGATCGCCTCGATCACACCATTTTCTGCTGCCCAGTCTGCGATATCCTGAACATGGTCATAGTCCTCCTGTGAAAAGGTCAGCTCGATTACATACTCATCCAGAGACGATGCCACATCACCCTTTTCCAAGGTCAGATAATCTGCAATAATCGATGCGGCTTCCTCTTTATTCTCCTTTATAAAATCAATGGATTCCTGAAGAGCCTTTAAATAGCCTTCAAACACATCCGATTGATCCGTTAAGAAGCTCTCGTCTGCGAGCACATACGCCTGTGAGGTCTGTCCAATATCACCTGTCGTATTCAAGGTGGTTCTTCCATCAATTGCATTTAACTGTGTCAATACGCCTGTCGTACCGGCTGCCACATCCACGGAGCCCGCACCATACGCGGTTATGATCTCTGCATTGGAGGAAAACGGAATCATGTTAAAGTCCTCCTTTGTCAGTCCGGCACTTTCAAATTCCTTTGCCCACAGGTACTCCCAAACCGTGCCTTCCATATATCCTACATTTTTTCCCTTTACATCTTCGATTTTGGTTGCACCCTCGACGGTCGTCTCAAACCACCATGCATCCGGCTGGTTCTTGATCAGACTGGTTGCCAGACGGAGATTACTCTTCTGGGCCAGACGGGTGACTGCCGCATAGTCATAGGCTGCTCCGATCTGTACCTCACCCAGAACAATCGCATTCAAGGTGTCAATTCCATAGGCAAAGCTTACAAGCTCTGACTCGATCCCGTTCTCTTCAAAGTATCCGTTCTCCTCTGCAAGTATCGGCAGATATGCCAATACACCCGCATCAATACCAATCTGCACTTTGGTAAGCTCTGTATTCTCTTTCTGATCGCTGTCATCCTCCGCTGCCTCGGTATCCGGACTTGTATCCCCGGTCTGAACCGTCGTATCATTGGAACTGTCCGGCTGCGTATCTGCTGTGGTATCTCCACCACCACAGGCACTTACGGATAATGTCAGCGCTGCCAATAACGTGGTTGCAATTATTTTCTTCAATTTTTTCATAATTTTTATCCTCCTGAATTCCTGCTGTATATTCACACTGATTCGCATCTGTTCAACAACAGAATCCTCCATTATGTTCTACCCTTCTATGCTCATTCATCGTCTACCCCTCTCTTCCCGCTATGCAAACAGAGGCTTAACCAAATGACATTGGAGTCTTAACCCGCTGTGTTGTTAATATACGCATACAGTCTCTGTTCTTTTAGCCGGTTTGCAGTCTTTACCGCAGTCAGATAGTCCTCGATCAGGGTGAGTGCGCCCCGATTGCCTGCATAGGATTTATTTACGACTGCCTTATCGTACACCGGATATGATACCTCCAGACTTACGATTTGTCTTTTATCCGCCGCCGGTTGCTCCAGAGAACTCCCGAGGATCAGTTCCACATCACTATGTACCAATATATCCTGAATCTCCTTGCTGTCCTGCGTAAAATAAGCCTCCCTTGCAAGGGCTGTCACTGCCCCCGATTTCTCTTCGCGGGAATTCTCTGCCTTTCCAAAATAGTCGGTAACCACTGCGGTTTCCACGCTGGCTCCCAGATACTCTGTAAGGAATCCGCCTACCCGCAGCACGGTACTCTCATCGCCCACCACCGCAACGGATTTGCCTGCAAGCTCCTCATAAAAATGATCGACCAGACCCCGATAATAATAACGGAATTCGTCCTCTTCCTCCTGCAAAAAGCATCGGATCACTCTCTCATCGAGCGGAAGCTTTTCGGCAACTGCATGGACAAAGGCCGCCACTTCCTGCGGGCCGGTGGGAACACTGGCAAATTCCAGACTCGGAATGTTGTACCGTTCCTCCAGCCCGGCTGCTGCCTTGCGACCCCATTTGGAAAAGACCAGATTCAGACTGGCATTCGGCGCTGTCACCAGCTCCTCTACCCCGTTTTCAGGGCCAAAGAAACAGTTAACCTCCGCTCCGATTCCCTGTAAAATTCGTTTGAGTTCCGTCAGATCACCCCGAAAACAGATATCCTGTCCCGGCAGGATTCCAAGCAGATTGACCAGCCGGATTCTCCTCTTGTCTGCCGCCGGTCTGATCTGCGGGAGTTTCTTCACAAGATCCGTCATCACACTCTCATATCCATAGTGGCTGTCCCCGTGAAATCCGGCGGTCAAACACTCAACGACTGCCTCTCCCTGCTCCCTGGCCTCTCTGGTCATGGCCTCCACATCATCTCCCACCATAGCGGATTCACAACTGTTCAATACGATATAGAGATCCCCTTCCGCAACCTTGATCGTATTCTTGATCTGCTCCCTCAAACGGGATGCTCCACCAAATATAACATGTCTCTCCTGAACGTCGGTGGAGAATGTGGATGCTCCGCTGATCGATCCCATACCGGCTCCGCCTGCCTTACCCGCAAGATAATTCTGAACAGCACAGCCTGCATTGGCATGTACGATTGGGACGAGCCCACGGATTCCCTGTACGGTCTGAAGCGCTCCATGCAGTCCACAGCCATTTCTTGGACTCTTGATTACTGTCTGCATCTTACTTCACCTCCTGTTTTACATACCAGTTGCTGCTCTTTTTCAGCCATGACGCCTTGTAAAGCGAATTCTGATCCGGAAGACCATAGCTTCCCTGTCTGTCTTTGGATTGCTCCACCAGCCTGACAAACTGCGCAATCCCCTCGTACCCGAGAATCCCTGCCTGTTTTAAGGAGATCGGAATACTGCCAAGCTGTGCCGCAAACGAAACCTGATCGTTCAAACTAATATAAAAATCTGCCTTATGCTTTTGTAACACGTTCGACTTCTCATATAATTGTCCATTGGCGATCACAACCGGAATCGACTTCTCCAGAGAACCCAGCTTATTCAGATTCGTTCTGTTTTCCAGATCAATAAAGGGAACCGCAAGTCCGCTTACACGACCTCCCAGCTTCTCCACAAAATCTGTGAAATGAACCGCCGATGCCAGATCAATATCCAGAAACACACTGTGTCCATCCAGCAATCTTGTGTGCAAAATCCCCTGTGCCCGCTCTTCCTGCTGTTCAATATATGCCTCTGCCCTGTCCTCTACTCCCAGCTCCGCTGTCAGCTTGCGAATCCAGTGTCTGGTTCCCCGAAGCCCGATTGGAACGCTGGTTCTGATATACTTCACACCGAAGACTTCCTCTAATTCCTCCGCAAAATATCCTCCCTCATCCGGATTCAGGGTGATGGTGGCTCTCGCCTGCCCTGCCCGTTTTATATTGTCCACATTTGCAAACTGCGGGAGCAGTTGGAACGGAATCTCCAGATCCCGCAGGATCTTCACAATAGCGGCCACATTCTCATTGTTTTCAGACAATGTCACCACATTGATAAAATCCTGTCTGTCCGCAGCCTCCGCTGCACTGCGATCTACCACATAGCGCAGCAGGCCATGCAGCACAATATCGTATCCGGTCACCGGTGCTTTCGTCTTGAACCCATCTGTCGGAATCGAGATGATCCTTGCATTGATCTCCTCTTCTAATTCCAGAATGACCGAATTCACATCATCATTGTTGATCGCTACCACCGGTGTCCCCACAATGAAGATCACCTTTGCGTGTGCCTCCTCATAGGCACGTATAACCGCCTTCCTCAGCTTCTCATCTCCGCCCAATATGGTATCCCGCTCATTCAGATTCGTGGAATACCAATGTACGGTTCTCTGCCTGTTCTGATACAGAACCGATGCCGCACAGCCCACGGCTCCATGTACAACGATTGCCGTCTCTTCTATGCCGCTCAACACCTGCAGAGCATACAGAATCTCGTCATAGGTGCTCTGTGTCAATGTGCGGATCCTCTGCTTAATCTCAGTGCCCTGTACCTCGTCATCCAGACTCTGCAATGTCCCGTCAAAATGACTCAAGGTGCTCAATCGCTTCTCTCTGGTAAGGGCCTTTCTCTCATCTATAAAACTCATACCGTATTCTCCGCTCCCTTTCTATCAGATTGCCTCTGCACCTGTCACAACACCACTTTCCAGATCATAGATATTATCGCCCCAGTTTCTCGCCCAGTCGCGCAGCTCACTGGCACCCAGCGGATTCGGCACCACCAGATCCTCATTTTCAGAGATGTATTTTGCC
This sequence comes from Lachnospiraceae bacterium, assembly GCA_017479085.1. Classification (GTDB taxonomy): domain Bacteria; phylum Bacillota; class Clostridia; order Lachnospirales; family Lachnospiraceae; genus CAG-590. Next base: position 10,601 of record JAFVCQ010000235.1, read on the forward strand.
AGATTGCGATAGATATCCGCCTGCTCTGAAGTCGGATTTGCCTCGATCACGGTTTTTCCATATAATTCACTCTGCTGTACCACAATGGATCGGCTGACATAACCCGCCACTGTGGTACCGGTTCTCTCTGTAAAATCATCCACAATGGAACGGGAATACCCTGCTGTTATACTGTTGGCAATGACACCGCCCAGCTTGGCACCGCCGGTCGGTGCATATTTGTTGATCGCTTTAAACAGGTTATTCGCCGCATAGATTGCCGTAAAATCGGACGAGCTGACCACATA
>JAFVCQ010000236.1 GCA_017479085.1 Lachnospiraceae bacterium
GGATTCGCTCATACAACGGTTCCAGATAGATGTCTTCCCCATAGCCCCGGTTTTGTAATCCCCGTTTGGCCAGATCTACAATCCGTTGCGCCAGACTATACAATGCTTCCCTGTCTACAAAGGACGGCAGTTCCTGCTTTACAAACAGCTTGCGGAGCTCTGTCGCAGAATAGCCCTGATGGTACAACACATGGTCTTCCCGCAGCAGCTTGTCCAGCTCCTTCAATTGATCTTTCAGGCCAAGATGAAAAGCGGACACCGTCATGACATCTGCAACCGGCTGGCAGCATACGCTGCGAAATTCAATGGTTCCTCGAAAGGTCAGGTCAACAAATTTGAATGTGCGCAGATATTCCAGATCCGAAAGTTCAGGCTGAAAGGAAATCTCATGATAGGAGCCCTCTGCGTAATATTCTCCCACGATCGATTCACTGGCAAAATATTCCATCACCGGAATCGGTCTGAAATTAATATATTTGTCCTCCCTCTCCACACAGTACATACTGGCAGACTCGATATAGGCCACCAGATCATCTATCTCCTCAATCTCAACATCAAACATTCCAATATTGTGAGGATTGATTCCATGCGTGCTGTTTTCCCAAAACATGTCTCTGCAGCAGGCCAGTTCCTCATGCTCTCCGGTCAAAACGGAGTTGTTAAACAGCAGTGCTTTCACCGGCTCTAATCTCGAAAAAGCCCGGATTGTCATTGGAAGCTCTTCATAATCGACATCTAACTGTACCTGTGATGCACTCGAAAACATTCCATAGGTCGGATAGGTGTGGAAATACATTGGCAGATCGGCATAGTCCGGATATGAACTCAGATGATGAAACAGCATGCGGTACCGCCCATTGGGAATTGCGACATTCCGGTTGTAATTGCGGTACGGATTCACCCCCATACCGGTCAGTGTGTAATGCAAAGAGGCCAGCTCCTGCTGAAGATAGGAATAATACTCCACAAAACGTTCTCTCAGCCTGTGCAGCTCCTTCTCTTTCCCCAAAGACAGCTCCAGATTATTATAGGAACAGTCATACGACAGAATATCCCCATTCTCCGGATTCTCTATGGCATTCACATTACCCTCGTCATCCCGGCTCATCACCTCAAATGAAAAATACTGCATAAAACCGGCGGTCAGTGTATGGATCTTCTCAAAATCCACCGCTTCTCTATCCAGATTGAGGATCGGAAGCTCCACCTCGATTCCCACATAGTCCTGTCTCTTTTTCTTCGTGGGTTCCACATATTTCTGATATAATTTTTCCTTCACCAAAGATTTCTCTATCATAACTACCTCTCTTTATTCATCAATGTCATTTAGTTAAGCCGGACGCTGCCAGGTATGATATATGTTTCCCATTCCGGGCACGCTGCACAGCATAACTTCACACCAGGCTCGAAACAACCTCGCCAATTGTTCAGGTATTGCACTTAGCTGCAGACGTAACGGTACTAAATTAACTACTACAAGTTATTTCGTGACAGTTCCTTACAGATTCGAAAATGCCTGATATAAGAACTTGGTATTCTCTTCATTGTCTATGTATTCATTTCCGTGTTCCGTACCTGTAAAAACCCGTGTACCCTCTTGATAAACCACCAGTCTTGTAAACGGCACCGGCGTCCAATCCTCCTCACTCAGAGGCTGGGTGGAAACCAACACGCAGTTCCCAATCTCCTGTTTTTCCAGATAATACAAAGAATTGCGGTAATTGGTATGAACATAAGTATATTCCCCGTCATACAGCAGCAGATTAAGTTTGTTGCCCTTTGCCATATCCGACAGGATCTCCTGTATGAGCGCAAAACGTCTCTTAGACGTTCCTGCTTCCCCTGTCTCCCGAATCGACGCATTCACCCTCTCAATCATATACAGAAGTACCCGTTCGCTGTCCGTATCCCCCTGCTGTCGTTTGCAATATTTGTTCAATGGCGGATAGTCAAAAATCGTGCCATTGTGTACCAGTGTCCATCGTCTTCCGCTGATATCCTTTCCCGTATAGGGGTGACAGTTCCGATAATCCACATTACCAATCGTGGCATAACGGATATGTGCAAATACGGTTCGATTGCAGACCGGTGTCTTCAATCGCTCTTGCAGATATGCACTCTTTGTCGCCTGCACCGGCTCCTTTTCAATCATCGCCTCATTTCCATCCAGACAGACCAGTCCCCAGCCATGTGGATGCATATCACTGTGTCCATAAAATTCCCTTAAATATTCGTTAATCACCAGTTCTTTTTCGGATGAAAACCCAAACAGCTCACACATACGGTCACCTCCTGTCTCAAACTCTACGATATCTGTCCTTGTGAAGCGTGTAACCCGCTGCATTGCCGGGCCAGTTCTGCATACTCCTTTGCCAAGTCAACTCCGGACTTTACATAATCGGATTCATAGGTTGCGCGAATCCGGTCAGCATACCGATTATGCGGTATGCTGAGTTTATCCTTTTGATACCGGATGCTCCTTACTGCGGTGTCCGCCTCCAGTTCGGAAAAAAATGCTTCCATCTGCTTCAGAACTCCCTGTGCTGCTTCCCGTATCGGCCTTTCCACACCGCCATATTCCCGAATCCGGATCTTCGAATCATCGAAGCCGGCTGCCTGTTTTTCATTCCAAATCGCATTGCGCTGTTCTTCTGTCGTCAGTTGTACATCCCCCTGATGATGGAGATATACCATGAGATAATGTAGAAATTCCACATCCTCCTGAAAGAGACCCACCGGCGAAAGCGGATTCACATCCAGCATCCGCAATTCAATATGATTGACTCCCTGCTCCCTCAGATGCTCCAGAGAATTCTCTCCCCTCGGTTTTAATCGCAGCGGATAATATAACTCAGAGACTCCCTTCAGCCTCCCGTCCTTTATGTATGCCTCAATACTTTGAATATAGGAATCCAGATTCTGATAATCAAATACCGGCGTGAAATCATTCCAGTAACCCCGTTCACCACACCTTACAGATGCATACCGGGTCAGATCCTCCACCGTCCATTCACCATGAACCGAGGATTTCCCTTCCTCTGCGTTATCCAAAAAGGAGACATCCAACACCGGACTGGCTGCAGTGAGATAGACGATCAGCCATGTGTACACCGTCAGCTTCTGTGCCAACTGCAGATATACAGAATTCTTATAGGCCTGATAGTCCGGCCATTGTGTCCGCAGGCGATTTGCTGCTCCGGCATCCGCATTCTGTATCACGGTATTGTTATCCGGATCCTGAAGACCGGATCTTAGAAGCTGATATTCGTCCCGAATCATCTCATCCGCAAACGAATAGTTCAGATGGATACCGGAAAACAACATCTTTCTCTTGCCATATTTTGCAGCGAGATACTGCCGATATTGTGTCTTTTCCTCCTGTGCTCCTTCAAACTGCGCGATCACGATATCCTCCTGCCCTCTCACATAGGGTGGGTTGGAAAACGGCCACAGGTATTCCCCTCCGGTCGGCAACTGCTGCAACGTGAGCGCAACCTCTGTCTGCAGATTCGACATCTGCCTTAAGACATCCTGTGCACTGTCAAACACATCCGTGATCAGCTCAATCTGATTCTCGCAAAAATCTCTGGTAATATCATCTCTTGCTCCAAAGGGATGCCTTGTATGGGAAAGGTAGCCATTTTCATCAATCCGCAGACTCTCCCTCTCCAATCCAAATTCGCCCTTATCCATATTACGTCTTATACATGCAGGATCAAATGCTATGTTATCGTTCATTTTCATGCTCCATTTTATATATTTCATATAGATATACTATGAATAATAGCATTTCTTTTTCATTCTGTCAACTGCCCATGTGATTCCGTGCAATCAGGTCATATATATTCCGGCACAAAGCGTTTTTTCCCGACCAGATAAAGGCAAATGCTGACAGCCGCCATCCCTGCCATACAGCCCAGCCTCACCGGAAAGCCCATCGTCATCTGTACATAATGATAGTACACAAATCCCATCTCGACTGCGACTACGACAATCCAGATTCCAAGCTTTACAAAAACACTCCATCCATTCCGAATCCATTTCGTCTGTTCCATTGCCATCTGAATACGGTACTTCAACTGCGGCGACCGATATGCCGACGCAAACCATGCAAACTGAACCACCTGTGTGCTAGCCAGCAGCAGTATCAGACAGAGTAAGAAAAAGAACAACATATCCGTCAAAAAAATCTCACCAGGAAACACTCTGTGGTATAAAGCCGGCACATCCTCCGTATCTTCCATAAAATAGAGCACATAGCTGTCATGGCAAAGATACTGTACCGCAGAACAGACCAGGCTTAAGATCGCCGCACGCACTCCGCAAATTGCGACCTGCTCCCTGTAAAAACGCTTTCTGCAAAATCCAAAGGTAATATATTGCCCATACTGCATAAAGCTCTGTTCCTCTGAAGATGTCGCAAAAAACAGCGTGCTTATCAACATCTCAAGATAGACCGGATTCCCTGCTCCAAGCTTTGCCGCCACAATGTAACAGAATACAGCAAAGATAACGTCTAAAAAAATCACCTTGATTGCATCCCCACGCATCAGATACCATAATGTTTTGTTGTGCATTCCCATCTACATATCCCCCTTCTTCCAAGCGTGTATGGCTTCTTTCCCCAGAAAAAACACAGTGACCAGCAAAAACAGGATAAAATACCCACCGTAAACATCCAGCTTCACCTTCCAGATCAGTATGGTCAGAATACACAAGGCAGGAGCCACAGAGATCAGCATTACAACCACAGCCAGTACTCCCACCGCATTATTCTTCCATACCGCAGAAGAAAGCGCCAGATAAAAGGCCAGTTGGGCAAGCGGAAACAGCAGCAGATTCCATACCGGAGCACCGGAAATCTTCAAAACGATACAGAGCAGAGCATAGAGCGCTGCTCCCGCTGTCGTGATCTCTGCCATCAGTCTGCCCGCAATCCGAAGCTCATACTGAACATTCTGTCTTCTCGAAAATATAAACACCTGCCGGAACGAACTGTCACTCAATCTTCCATAGGCGATCACAAAGACAATGACAGATATCTGCACTAAAAAAATCAACAGATTCGCTTTCATCAATTCCATCCGTATTCCTCCTCCAAATGCATTGTATGTGCGATAAACAATTCCTGCAGCGGCAGGGAAGCAATGCGGAAGCCCTCTTCTTCTAGCTCCTTATATTCCTGACGCGTGATCGGATCATAGATATCATACTCCGTCAGTGCTCCCATTTCTTTCTTACACAGGACATGCTTGTTCTTCAGACAGTCTGCTTTGTCTGTCCTGCCAATGCACTTAAACGACCTGCTGTAAATCGTCTCCATATCGTCACACAAAATGACCGAACCATAGTCCAGCATCAGAACATGGGTAAACAACCCTGTCATCTCTTCAATCAAATGTGTGGAGAGTACAAAGGTGCGGGGAGCTTTCTCCTGCTCCTCCAATAGGAGCTCATAAAATCGCTGTCTCGCCACCGCATCCAGACCGGAGTAAATCTCATCAAACAGAACGATCCGGCAGTTGCTGCACAACCCAATGAGAATTCCAAGACCGGTCTTCTGCCCCTTGGATAACTTCGAATAAAGCGCCTTCCACTTGATCTCAAACATCTTTAACAGTCGCTCCATCAATTCATTGTTCCAGTTCTCATAAAAGTTACTGGCAAACGTAAGGATCGCTTTCACACTCTTCAGTTCAAAGGCGTCCACGTGGTCACTCATAAAACAGATCTCGCGGAGTACCTTCTCATTCTCATAGACCGGCTCCTCTAAAATACGGATCTCTCCGCTGTCCGGCAGATACCTTGTACACAGACAGTTCATCAGTGTCGTCTTACCCGCTCCATTCCGGCCTAACAGTGCGTAGATACTGCCTTCCTCCATCTGAAACGAAACATTGCTTAATGCGGTCTCTGCGCCAAACTCCTTTGTAACATCTTTACATTCGATTGCTATCATACCTCTTCCACCTCACTTAAAATCCGGATCACATCATCCCTTCTCAAACCGAGGCGTCCCGCCTCATCTAAAAGTGCCCTGACGGACTCATGGATAAACCGCTCCCTTGCCCGTTCTCTGATCTTGTCCTTCGCACCCCGGGCGACGAACATGCCGATTCCCCGCTTCTTATATAGAATCCCCTCATCCACAAGCAGTGCGAATCCCTTCCTCGCCGTCGCCGGATTGATCTTGTACATCGCTGCAAACTGATTGGTGGAGGGAACCTGTTCCTCCTCTAAGATATGCTCCTTTAGGATCTCCTCCTCCAACCACCTTGCAACCTGCATAAATATGGGTGTTAAGGATGTCTCATCAATCTCCATCCATTCTGACCTCCCTGCTCCGAAATTCCGGATTGCTGCATCTCATACATCAAATGACAATCGCTCTCTATGCAACTGTTATTCAGTTAGTTACTTGAGTAACTAACCATGCATATAAGATACACCATTTCTGTCCTGCTGTCAATCCTTTTTCACAACGATTATACTCACAAACAAAACTGCCGATTGGAATCTTTCTCTGCGATACATACTGTTAAACGAAATGACATTGGCGAAACATACGCTTATTTAATGCGGATTATACTTGACGTAACGGATTGTCAAAGAGTACCAATTGTGATAAACTGTCTGATAGATTGAAATGAAGGAGGAGAGTCCCATGGCTTACCAGAATCTGACACTGTTAACAGACCTGTATGAGCTTACCATGATGCAGGGATACTTTAATGAGAAAAGCAATGATACGGTCGTGTTCGATGCTTTTTACCGCAAGAATCCTTCCGGCAACGGGTATGCCATCACCGCAGGGCTTGAACAGATCATTGACTATGTGAAAAACTTATCATTTTCCTATGATGATATCGACTACTTAAGAGGACTCGGCATTTTTACCGAAGACTTTTTGGAATATCTCGCCGGTTTTCACTTTACCGGTGATATCTATGCGATACCGGAGGGCAGCATTGTGTTTCCACAGGAACCACTGGTCAAGGTCGTGGCTCCGGTCATGGAGGCACAATTGGCAGAGACTGCCATCCTGAATATCCTAAACCACCAGAGCCTGATCGCCACCAAAGCGTCAAGGGTATGCTATGCGGCAAAGGGAGACGGGATCATGGAGTTCGGACTCCGGCGCGCACAAGGGCCGGATGCAGGCACCTTAGGAGCAAGGGCGGCCGTGATCGGCGGCTGTATCGGAACCTCCAATGTGCTGTGCGGGCAGATCTTTGACATTCCGGTCTTGGGAACCCATGCACATAGCTGGATCATGAGTTTTCCGGATGAATACACCGCATTCAAGACCTATGCAGACCTGTATCCGGATGCCTGTATCCTGTTAGTCGATACCTATGACACTCTGAAATCCGGCGTGCCAAATGCCATCCGCGTGTTTGAACAGATGCGGGCAGACGGCATCCATTCGAAAAAATACGGAATTCGCTTAGATAGTGGTGACCTTGCCTATCTGTCCAAAAAGGCGCGAAAGATGTTAGATGCAGCGGGATTCACCGATGCCATCATCTCTGCATCCTCAGATCTCGATGAATACCTGATCGACAGCTTAAAGACACAGAACGCTGCCATCACCTCATGGGGGGTCGGCACGAACCTGATCACCTCCGCAGACTGCCCGGCCTTCGGCGGAGTATATAAATTAGCGGCCATCCAAAAAGAGGGACAGGAGGAATTCACAGCCAAGATCAAGATTTCTGAGAATCCTGCAAAGATCACGAATCCGGGCAACAAGACCGTATTCCGGATCATTGACAAAGAAACCGGCAAACTTCGGGCGGATCTGATCGCTTTAGCGGATGAAACCTATGACGCTTCGAAAGACTTAGAGATCTTCCATCCAATCGACACATGGAAGCGCTCTACGATTCAGGGAGGGACCTACGATATAGAAGAGATTCTGGTTCCGGTGTTCAAAAAGGGACAATGCGTATACGAATCCCCAAAGGTCATGGAGATTCAGTCCTATTGCCAGAAACAGTTAGACCTGTTGTGGGATGAATCCAGACGACTTGTGAACCCGCAGGAAGTATTTGTGGATCTGTCCGAACCACTCTATAACCTCAAGATGAATCTACTGAATAAAAGGGGGAAATTGTCATGATTCAGGAAGACCGCAGACTATGGAAGCTCTTATTATTTACGATTCCTACCTTTGGCATTTACAATATCTATTTTTGGTACAAATTTACATCGGATCTCAATGAGATCAACACGGTGGATAAGCGCATCAAGAATTACATCCTTGTATTATGTCTTTCCATATTTACGCTCGGAATCTACCGCTGGGTATGGTTTTTTTATCTGGCCGACCGGCTGCAGGTTACGGGAGAGCATATGGGTATGCGGATCAAACCCGGTCCCGGCATCACCCTGAGCTGGCGGCTGTTTGGTTCCTTCCTTCTGATCGGACCGCTGGTTTCCGATTATTTTGTGATTCGGAATATGAACCGGCTTGCCACAGAATACAACCACCAGCTCAAGAAAAATACGAAGGTCATCCAATAGCGCGGATTCCTACACCAACTCAATCCGGTATTTTCCCAGCCAGTAATTGATCTGCAGCATATAGGCCAGCAGCTGCGGCCCCGCCATCAACTGTCCGTAAAATGGTCTGCCATAGTCCGTCGGACTCTCCATAAAGGTCTCCACCTTCTTCCGGTCCACGAGCGTACAGATCGGCGCATTGCCATCCTCCAGCAGCTTCTTCATCTCTCTCCGAAGCAGAGCCTCATATGCCGGATCATAGGTCTTCGGATACGGACTTTTTCTCCGGTAGAGTACCTCCTCCGGCAGATCCTCCTCTCCCGCCGCCCGCAGAAGTCCCTTTACGATTCCGTTGTGACACTTCATCTCCCACGGTACATTCCATACATACTCGATGATCTCATGATCCGCCAACGGCACTCTTGCCTCCAAACCACTGTACATACTGGTACGATCCATGCGGTCTAACAGAGTCTGCATGAACCATTTGAGATTCAGATAGGCGATCTCACGCCTCCTCTTCTCCTCCGGATCCTCTCCGTGCAGAACCGGTGTCTCCTTCACCGTTTTCTCATAGGCTGCTCTGGCATATTCCTCAAGCGGAAGCTCATGTATCACATCATCCTTTAACAGCATGGTACGCGGTGTAAAGTCCATTGACCACGGAAAACAATCCGCCTCAAAGCACTCCTTTTTATGAAACCACGGATAGCCTCCGAAGATCTCATCCGCACATTCCCCTGTCAGTGTCACCTTGTTATGCTTTGCGACCTTCCTGCAGAAATACAGCATGGAGGATTCCACATCTGCCATACACGGCAGATCCCTTGCGTCCACTGCATCAAACAAATAGTCATAGAGATCTGTGTAATTACACTCCAGAAAATGATGCTCTGTCCCCGCATAGGCAACCATTTTTTCCACCCACGGGCGATCCTGGGTCGGCTGGAACGCATTCGCCTTGAAGTTCACATCATTATCCACAAAATCAAACGAGTACGTATCCAGCTTCTTTCCCTGCTTCTGTAATTCCCTGCTGCAGACTGCGGTCACAAAGCTGCTGTCCACTCCGCCGGACAAAAAGGTACAGATCGGCACATCCGACAGCATCTGACGCCGGATAGACCCTGTCACCAGCTCTCTCGTTCTCTCCACCGTAGCTTCAAAGTTCTCCTCATGCGGCCTGCTCTCCAACTGCCAGTAACACTGCTCCCGTATGGCATTGCCTCCAACCTCCAGAAAATGTCCCGGCAACACCTCCTTTACATCCTTAAAGACACCCTTTCCATAGGTCTTTGCCGGTCCCAGTCCGAAGACCTCGCAAAGTCCCTCCTTATCCAGCTTCGGCGTGATGCCCGGATACCGGAACAATCCCTTAAGCTCCGAAGAAAATACCAGCGTATTCTGATTCCATGTGTAAAATAACGGCTTGATCCCGGAGCGATCCCGGAACAGGAACAGCTTCTCCTTGCGTGCATCCCAAATTGCAAATGCGAAGATGCCATTTAACCTCTTCACAATATCCACCCCGTATGCCTGATAGCCCGCCAGAATCACCTCGGTATCACTGGTCGTCCGGAACCGGATTCCTTTCTCCTTCAGTTCCTTTCGAAGTTCCTTCATATTGTAGATCTCTCCATTATACACGATCGTACAGCTTCTCCCATCCCTTTGCCTCGTCATCGGCTGGTGTCCTGTGGACAGATCAATAATCGATAACCGCACATGAGACAGCCCACAATGCGAATCCAGATAGGTTCCATCCTCATCGGGTCCACGGTGCTTCTGCACCCGGTTCATATCCTCTAACACTTTCGTCCATTTATCGGGCGTGGCGCTGTAATTCATAGAAAAATTACTAAATCCTGCTATGCCACACATTATGATATCCTTTCTTTTTTATTGGATTCCTGCCTGCGATTTCAACGGAATAAGACTTTACACCATTTACAAAACCCTTTATAATAGAATCATTCTAAATAAAAGGCGGTGAAAGGATGGTTGAAGAGGTATCAGACAAAGAATTAATTACAGTAACGATTGACAAATACACAGATTTGCAGCGTATCAAAAAAGCCAATGGAGATTACGACAACCCCGAAATGGATTATCAAATTAAGATAACCGTTGCAAAACTATCCTCTTTAGGGGTATCTATTGAAGATATCACCCTATAAGCATACAATAACCATGAATCTGAATGCCAAGGTGTAATGTCCGGGACTTTACACCTTGTGCTCTCATGAAGTTCTCTCAGAACGATTCCATGATTGGCTGGTACTGTTCGCCCTCCAATGCCAGTTCCAGTGTCGGAATCAGTTTCTCTGTATGAGCGATCAGCGAGTTGTGCTTCTTCACCGGATTATCCTGCCCGAACGGAACAAAATATATATTCTTTGCATTCAGCAGCAATCCGATATTTTTCATGTTCATCCCCAGTGCATCATTGGTGGATATGGAGATGACTAACGGTTTGTCATTGCGAAGATGCGCCTTTGCCGCCATCAGCACCGGAGTATCCGTGATCCCATTTGCCAGCTTTGCACAGGTATTGCCGGTACATGGAAATATGACCAGAATATCCAGATAGGACTTCGGCCCGATCGGTTCGGCACCCTCGATCGTCTGGATCGGTTTCCGCCCTGTAATCTCCTCCGCCTTTTTCAAGAATTCCTCCGGTACTCCAAACCGGCTGCTGATCTGCTGGGATGCATTGGAGAAAATCGTATACACATCTGCCCCCGCTGCCACCAGCTTCTCCAGCTCCACAAAGATTTTATCAAAGGTACAAAATGAACCGGTCAGCGCAATGCCAACCTTCTTTCCCTTTACCTCCATTTTTTACTCCCTTCTGTCAGACCTTATTATACATTCAACCTTTCGATTACATAATCCACCAGTCCCTTTGCAGATATCTTCGGTGCATACTTCCCCGGCAGTCCGAGACAGTGCAGGGCATGAATTCCGAGTTCCTTTGCCGCCACATAATCCACTCCCCCCGGAACCGATGCAATATCAATGACCAGCACATCCCGCCGCATCCGTTTTAACATATTTTTACGCAGCAATACAGCCGGAACCGTATTATAGATATATTCGTATGACTGAATTTTGTCCTCCAGATCCTTTAACAAAAGGGTATCCATTCCAAGTGCATTGGCACCGGCAAGCTCCACCTCACACCGGCTGCACACCGTCACCTTAGCTCCCATTCCCTTTAATTTTTCTGCCAGTACCCTGCCACACCGTCCATAGCCTAACACCAGACTGTGGCTTCCATGAATGTTGGTTTTCTGATGTACCAGTGCCTCTAAGATGGCTCCCTCCGCTGTTGCGATCGCATTAAAAACAGCAAGTGCCTCATCCTTCATAAAGTCATAACAGGAAATGTCCCGTTCCGCACACCACTCACTGAACTCCTCCGGTATCACACCTCCGAAAACCCGCTGTGACTTTGTCATACCATGGTACAATTTTTCCAGCTCCATTCCCTCCTTCTGCTGACCGGAACAAAGCCTGCCCTCCCTGATCAGCGGAATCCCGCCGATGATGCACTGTGACTGTTCCACGGCTTCCTCCAATGATTCCGCATACAGCCCCGTACACTCCTCCTCCAAAGCAATCGGCGCGGTTCCATAACAGATGACCCGGTATCCCTTCTGCAGCAGGTACGGCAGCATATAGGAAGTGCGTTCATCTCCACCGACCAGTGCCATATCGTATTGTTCCATTTTTATTTCTCCTGCGAAACCATTTCTCTATTCTAACATATGTCAGAAAAATAATTTTGTGTATAAAACAGAGCACACAAAAAAGAGAGGACACCGCCACTAAGCGCCTCTCTTTTTTACGGGTATCGCCCCATGTGATTCCGCTAAGCCATACCCGACAGCTATTTACCCTTTACCTTATCCTTATTCTGCTGCAACCAGTACAAGCGCTGTCTGTGCCGGTACGGTAATCGTTGAGCCCTCGTAGGAAACACCGGCGATCGGCTGTGCGCCCGCCTGTTCCTGATTCACGACACAGTCCCATCTCTCAGGCAGCTCCACGCCCTCCACCGTCCGGAGTGTCACCTTTTTTTCCTCCCGGTTGCCATTGAGGAGAACTGCGACCATATCCCATGTCTCTCCCGGACTGGCAATCGTATAGGCGATCAGATTCTCCTCCGCCAGCCCGGAAAACGTCATGTTCGCAATCGTTGTCATGTCTGTTGCCCGCAAAGGCGCATAGGCTTTACGAAATGCGATCAGCCCCCTGTAATAGGCATTGAGATCTGCAAACACCTCTCTGCGCGACCAGTTGATCTGATTCCATTCTCTTCCATTTGCATATGTCAGCGCAGTGTTGTAGCTGTTATCATCTCCTCCTTTCGATCGCGCAAATTCTTCTCCCGCCTGAAGGAACACCTTTCCCTGCGCAGTCAGGTAGGCGGCCGCCGCAAGCCGGTTCATCCGGACAAGCTCTTCCTGTCTTTCATAATACACCGAATCACCCAGAGGCGTTCCCATTCCCCCATCTCGCTGTACCGTTATATTTCCAACGGAAATGACCAGTTTATCATACAGGCACAAATTGTCGTGGCAGGACACATAGGTTGTCGTCTGAACCGGTGCCTTTGACCACGGATTCGAATACGCCGGATTGGCATTTCCCTGAATACCCGCCATCAGCTTCTCATCTGTCATAGCGGCCTCCTCCAACGGCTGGGGCTGCCCATTGCCTCCCTGCACAAAGGCTGTTGCCTTATCATAGAACACATGCCCCTTGACGGCATCCCGTATCCCGTCATTAAAAGCGCCAATTCCGGAATCCAGATATCTCACATTGGACTGGACTGCCATTTGAATTCCTGCCGGCTGGTGTGTCTCTCCGGCTGCCCAAGGCTCTCCATACATCAGCAGTCTCTCCCCACCCTCCAGACGATTCAGCGCAGCCCGGATCTGATTCATCGTTTCTATGTCATGGCATCCCATCAGATCAAACCGGAATCCATCTATATGATATTCCTCCGCCCAGTAGAGCACCGAATCGATCATATACCGGCGAAACATTCCTCTCTCGCTGGCTGTCTCATTGCCACAGGCAGTTCCCGATCCAAAGAACGCACCGTCTGAATCCTGACGGAAATAATAGCCCGGTACCGTAAGGTGAAACGGCGAAGTCGCCGCATCGGATACATGGTTAAAGACCACATCCATGATCACCCCGATTCCCGCCTCGTGCAATGCCTGTACCATCTGCTTGAATTCCCGTATCCGGACTGTACCATCATACGGATCCGATGCATACTGTCCCTCCGGCACATTGTAATTGAGCGGCTCATATCCCCAGTTATATGCATCACTCGTCTCATCGTTTAACTGATCCGCTACCGGCAAGAGCTGCACATAGTTGACACCCAGCTCCTTCAGGTAATCCACACCTGTCGTATATCCGGTTCCTGCCACCCTGGTTCCCTTCTCTGTAAAGGCAAGATACCGCCCTCTGTTTGCCTCCGAAAAACCTGCCCCCGGATCGCTGGAAAAATCCTTCACATGCACCTCCCAGACAACCGCATCCGTTGCCTGCTCCACACACACATGCGTATCCTGTTCCCATCCCTCCGGATTCGTTGCCTCCAGATTCACAACCATGCCCCTGCCGCCACTGACACCTGCCGCTTTGGCATATATATCACTCGTTTCGTTTGTCTGTCCCTCTACCGTAACCGAGTACGTATAATAGGTTCCGTGCAGATCCCCACTCACGGTTCCCGTCCAGACACCATTCGTCCACTTTCCGTTATCATCCAAATCCCTATCCAGCTCAATCATTTCAAGGAGTGCATCCCCCTCCTCTCCACTGCTTCCCTTTGCATACCGGTTAAGAACCACCCTCTCTGCACCAGGTGTCCATACCCGGAACACCGTCTTCTCTGGAGAGTACAATGCCCCCAGCTCCAGATCTGTATCATATGCTCCTGAAATAATTGAATTCATATCTGCCAACTTCATTTCCTCCTTATTTATATGTATATAATATATCATCAACTTTATAACACAACGTCATTTAGAATTGTAAAGATATCAGTAGCTTTTTTTCTTCTTTCGTGTTAGAATAAACCCAGTACACATTACCAAAGATATTGACCGTATATATTCCCGCACCACGGATAGGAGGTATGGAACATGGGAAGAAACTTTATTGAGATCGACGACATCCCAAAGGGGTATGAGAACAGGGTCAAGCAAAGCCTTCGTTTCAAAACCGGTAATTTTGTCTGGCGCTGCCGCTTTACCACTGCTCTGGATCCGTCTACCATTACATCAGATAATCTGTACGTTGAGAGTGAGACCGGCTATCGGCCCAAGACAAAGTTTACATATAATGATGCCAGTATGGAGATTGAACTCGAACCGTTAGAGCCCTATGCCCAGGACACGGACTATTACCTGCACATTACCACTCAGGTGAAGTCCCGTGGCGGACAGAATCTGAAGGAGCCGGTTCAGATCAAGTTCCGTTTATAGATGCCGCCCTACAGCACAGGAGGATTTATTCTTCCTGTGCTGTATATTTTTCCCGATATTCCTCCACAAATCCCTTAAATACTTCCCATCTGTCCTCATGCTCCACAAAATACTTCGGACAATTTTTCCCAGTCACATCATAGTGCCGGATCAAATGATCCATATCCATATGATAATAATTCATTAGCTTAGCCACCAGATATACACAGTTATTGTAGGTGGCATCCTTAAAATTCCCGGTTTCATCCGGATGGCACAACTCAATCGAGATACAGATCTCATTGAGCTGATTCGAACAATACGCCATCTCATTGCAGGGAACACACTGGATGATCTCACCCTCTAACCCGATCACAAACTGCGCACTGGCAAAGGTCTCCCCTGTATCCTTGAGATTCTCAAAATAATTGCGGTTCTGCTCTGCCGTAGACCCCGGATTGGCCGTATAGTGAATCACAATATACTGCGGATTCGTTGTCAGGGATAATCCCGGTCTTGAAAACCGGTTCACAGTCAGAAATTCCTCCCGAATCGGAAGCTCCGGAAACATCTCTGCCACCCCTGACAGCGGTGGAACCGCAATCATCTCCTCTTCTTCCTCCCCCTCGTCTGTTGTCTGCTTAAGCTGTAAATAAAAATGCCGCAGCGACAGTACCAATGCCAATCCAACCACCACACAACACACTGCAAACAATACGATCCCGAGCCTTTGTTTTCTCTTGTCAGTTTTCCTTTTCTCTTTTGTCATCGTTATCTCCATTCATGACATACACTCTGTCATTGATACGTCTGCATGCGGCTCTGATCTCCTCGCCACATTCCGCAATCAGGCGAAGCTTCTCCTGCCGGCTCAATTGCTTGATGGCATACTCCCTGCGCATGGCCGCCTGTCTGGCAGCATGACACTCATAATATACCAGCCTGACCGGAAGACGCGACCTCGTATACTTAGCCCCCCTGCCCGCATTGTGGCAGCGCAGCCGCTCCTCCAAACGATTCGTCCAGCCGGTGTAAAGGGTTCCGTCCCTGCATTGCACAATGTAAGTATACGCAGTCGGCTTCTCTGTCTGCACGGGGCTGTCGCAGACTATTCCATCCTTTTCCACGATGTTCTCTACTCCTCTGCTTTGTCCGGTATCCGGATCTCAAGACAGAGCTCCTCTAGCTGTTTCGGATCCACTACATCCGGTGCATTGCTCATCAGACAGGAGGCATCCTTCACCTTCGGAAAGGCGATCACATCCCGTATGGAGTCCGCCCCCGTCATAAGCATGATCATGCGATCCAGACCAAATGCCAGTCCGGCATGCGGCGGCACACCATATTTGAATGCATTCAATAAGAAGCCAAACCGGTCATATGCCTCCTCTTTGGAGAACCCAAGCAGACCGAACATCTTCTCCTGTACATCATCCTGATGGATACGCACCGAGCCACCGCCCAGCTCCACACCGTTTAACACAATATCATATGCCTTTGCTCTCGCCCTTCCCATATCGGTATCGAGCAGCTCCAGATCCTCATCCATCGGCATGGTGAATGGATGATGCATGGCCGTATAGCGCTCCTCCTCATCCGACCACTCGAATACCGGAAATTCCGTCACCCACAGGAACCGGTATTCCTCCTTATTGATCAGACCCAGTTGTTCTGCCAGCTCACACCGAAGCGCTCCCAGCACGGAAAAGACAATCTTGTCCCGGTCAGCCGCAAACAGCAGCAGATCCCCCGGTTTTCCCTCCAGAGCATCCACCAGCGCATCCAGTTCCTCCTCCTTCATAAACTTGGCAAAGGAGGATTTGAGACTTCCATCCTCCTGAATGGCGATATAGGCCAGTCCCTTTGCCCCGTAACCCTTCGCAAAGTCCACCAGCGCATCGATCTTCTTCCGCGGCATACCGCCCTGCCCCGGCACATTGATCGCCCGTACCGAGCCACCCTGTGCGATCGCTCCGGAGAACACACCAAAGCCGCAGTCCTTTACCAGCTTCGATACATTCTTAAGCTCCATGCCAAACCGGAGATCCGGCTTGTCCGAACCAAACCGCTCCATCGCCTCATGCCATGTCATTCTCTGAATCGGCAGCGGAACCTCCACACCGATACTCTCTTGAAAGACTCTGGCAAGCAGTCGTTCATTGACATCTAACACATCCTCCACATCCACAAAGGACAACTCCATATCGATCTGTGTAAACTCCGGCTGACGATCTGCTCTCAGATCCTCATCCCGAAAACATTTTGCCACCTGATAATACCGGTCATAGCCGGAACACATCAAAAGCTGCTTAAAAATCTGTGGCGACTGCGGAAGTGCATAAAAACTACCGGGATGCACTCTGCTTGGAACCAGATAGTCCCTTGCTCCCTCCGGTGTGGATTTGTTGAGGATCGGGGTTTCGATCTCCAAAAAACCTTCTTCGGTCAGAAAATTGCGGATGATGCTTACCACCCTGCTTCGCAGAATCAGATTCTTCTGCAGATCCGGTCTTCTCAGATCCAGACAGCGGTATTTCAACCTCACTTCCTCTTTGGTCTTCGAGTGTTCCTCTACCGGAAACGGCGGAGTCTCTGCCTCTGACAGAACGACCAGACTCGCCGCGATCACCTCCAGCCCGCCTGTGGCCAAATTCGCATTGATCCCCCCTGCGCGCTTTGCCACCCGGCCGGTCACAGCGATCACAAACTCACTTCTCAAATGTTCTGCCTTCTGAAAGCTCTCTGTTCCACACTTGTCCTGCTCAAATATAATCTGCAAAATTCCACTGCGATCGCGCAGATCCACAAAAATGATTCCTCCCTTGTTCCGGCTCTTCTGTACCCAGCCCATCACCGTTACAACCTCTCCTATATTCTGCTCTCCTACCTCCGTACATCGATGGGTTCTCTTTAACCCTTTCATTGACTCTGCCATATGATCCTCCCTGTTTTTTAAAATGTTGCGATTCTCTTTTACGCTATATTATATATTTTTTTGTGCAATTTGTACAGTCAAAGCCGAAACAAATCCATGAAATCATCGGTATCTGAAAAAATACAATTTCCTTTCACATAATGTATACATTTGTGTTATGATTAAGCCGATTATAAAATTTGAATCACAAAAGAATATCAGTTAAATAAGGAGTTATGACAATGGCAAAGAGACGTTACAACCGAAAAAGAAAAAAACGCACTACGAAGGGACCTGTCATTCTGATCCTGCTGGCTGCTCTGGCGGCAGGTGTGTCCATCACATCCATTCACCGGTTTGAGACCCACAAACCGGTAGTCGTGATCGCCGGGACCGATGTCAGCGCTCTTTCCAGCGAAGAGGCGACTGACCTGCTTACGAAAAATCATCCCTGGAAACTGACCCTTCAGTATGAAAATAAGAGCTACACGGTAGACAATTACATGGAAGATCAGATTCAGTCCGTCGTAGAACAGGCCTACAAAGATCTCGACACTCTCGAGGATGAGAAGACCTCTCTTTCCCTGTTCCAGAAGCTTGTGAGAGGACTGCAGGGAAAGAAGGCCGACACTCTGGAGTACGATCTGAAGCTGACCGATACAGAGGAGCTGGCACATTCCATCGCAGAGAAGATCGACAAGGATTGGAGTGTTCCTGCCAAAAACAGCACGATCACCAAATATGACACCACCAATGGTGTGTTTGAATATTCAGACGGTCAGGAGGGAATCGAGATTGATGCCGATCAACTGGCTCTTGACTTACAGGATGCATTTGATCATGAGACATACGACACCACAATCTCCGTATTAGCCAGCCGGGTTACTCCTGAGATCCGGCAGACCGATTACAAGAATATGGGAACCTACACCACCAATACCACTGCGAACGAAGACCGTAACACCAACGTCCGCCTTGCCTGCGAAGCGATCAGCGGATTCATTTTAGAACCGGGGGAGCAGTTCTCGTTCAACGATGTAGTCGGCGAACGCACACCCGAAAAAGGGTACAAAGAAGCTGCTGCCTACTCCATGGACGAGGTGGTTCAAGAATACGGTGGCGGTGTCTGTCAGGTATCCTCCACTCTGTACAATGCTGTGATCGCTGCCGGACTTCAGACCGACGTGCGTACCGGTCACGTTTACAAACCGTCCTATGTGACACCCGGTCAGGATGCAACCGTAAGCTTTCAGGAACCGGATTTTGCATTTACCAACTCAAGCGATGCCCCGGTCGGGATCAAAGCAACATACTGGAATCAGACTGTATGCGTTGAGATTTACGGGGTTCCTGTTTTAGAGGAAGGAGTGGTGCGCTATCTCCGGTCTGAAAAAAAGTCCGACCTCGACCCTCCGTCCCCTACTTATGTAGAGGATACCTCTCTTCCTTATGGCGAAGAAGTCACCAGCACCCCCGCCGAATCCGGAAGTGAATGGACGACCGACATCGTAACCGAAAAAGATGGACAGGTTGTAGAGACCACCTTCCTCCACACCACCCGTTACAAGGGTAAGGCTGCCGTCATCAAACGCAATACCACCAAAAAAGACGATGAGGATGAGGACGAAGACTCCGACAAGAAAGATAAAAAAGACAAGACCAACAAGAAAGACAAAACAGAAAAGACCACTGAAAAGAAAAAGAGCAGTGAATCGGAGGACACCACGACGGAGAAACCAACCGAAACCACCGAGCCTCCAGCGGAAACCACCGAAGCAGCAACGGAAGAAGGCGAATGATCGCAGAGAAAAATTAAAAAATTTGCTTAATTCCATTGACTTCCATTTTTAATAATGATAGACTAGACGTGTATTTATAAAGCGTTAAAAGATACCAACACTTCTCGCTATGTTTTGGTATTTACATTACCTCTATGATACAATTAATTTAAAGGAGGTACTTTTCATGAACAAAGGTACAGTAAAATGGTTCAATTCAACTAAGGGATTTGGTTTCATCACCAATGACGAAACAGGCGAGGATGTATTCGTACATTTTTCCGGTATTGTTGCAGAAGGGTTCAAGACTCTGGATGAGGGACAGACTGTAACATTTGATATTGAACAGGGTGCAAAGGGTGCACAGGCAGTGAACGTGACTGTTGTTGCATAAGCCGGATGTATATCAGGATGTGTTCATAAAGTTTGTTTGAACAGATCCGTAACAGAATATACGGTGCAAGAAAAGCTGTCACAGACTTCCCTATCCAAGGAAGGTCTGTGGCAGCTTTTTCTTTTCACACAGGATATTTTTCTGAGAGTGCATACGAAAAAACGTAGGCGTACCGGGGCGCAAGATGTCCAGTGGACATCTGTTATGCGCGGACCGGAGCGGAACAGAGACCGCTGAGGCTTTTTCATATGTGCTATCAGGAAAATAGACAAGTGAAACATATGGATAATTCGGTTGGGTTATGCTAGCTTCTACAGATGCAGGACCCTTTCCCGAATCTCCTGTGTCCGTCCCTGATTCCAGAACTGCGTACCAATGTATCCACACGTCCGCCTTGCCACGTTCATAGTATCCTGATCGGTATTCCCACAGCTTGGGCATCTCCAGACCAGTTTGCCCTCTGTGTTCTCGCTTATATGAATCTCTCCGTCATATCCACACTTCTGACAATAGTCACTCTTTGTGTTCAACTCGGCATACATAATATTCTCATAAATATGCTGCATCACAGACAGAACGGCATCGATATTCCCCTGCATATTCGGAACCTCGACGTAACTGACCGCCCCGCCCGGAGAAAGCCGCTGAAAGGCCGACTCAAAGGAGAGCTTGTCAAATGCGCTCATCTGCTCTGTCACATGTACATGATAGCTATTCGTAATGTAGTTCCGATCTGTCACGCCCTCAATGATTCCAAACCGCTTCTGCAATGCCCTGGCAAACTTATAGGTCGTGGACTCTAACGGTGTTCCGTAGATACTGAACGCAATACGTGTCTCCTTTGCCCATTGGCTGCAAGCCTCATTCAATCGTTCCATTACCTCCATCGCAAACGGTGTTGACTCCGGATCGGTATGAGAACAGCCGGTCATGTAACGGGTACACTCGCACAGCCCCGCATAGCCCAGAGAAATGGTTGAGTATCCATCATATAACAGCTTGTCAATCGTCTCTCCCTTCTTCAATCTGGCAAGCGCACCATACTGCCAGAGAATCGGAGCTACATCTGACGGAGTGCCTTTCAGACGCTCATGTCTGCACATAAGAGCCTTGTAGCAAAGCTGCAGTCTCTCATCGAGAATCTCCCAGAACCGATCCATATCCCCTTCCGAAGAACAGGCTACATCCACCAGATTCAACGTCACAACTCCCTGATTGAATCTTCCATAAAACTTCGGCTTCTGCTCTGCATCCCGATATACGGTCAGGAAAGAACGACATCCCATACATGGATAGCAGTTCCCCTCCTTCAACTGTTTCATAACCTTCTCTGAGATGTAATCCGGCACCATGCGCTTTGCCGTACAGGTTGCTGCCAGTCTGGTGAGCTCCCAATACTTGGTACCCTCCCTCACATTATCTTCCTCTAACACATAGATCAGCTTCGGGAAGGCCGGTGTAATGTATACACCCTTCTCATTCTTCACACCAAGAATCCGCTGTCTCAACATCTCTTCAATTACCAATGCCAGATCATCCCGGGTACGCCCCTCCGGCACCTCATCGAGATACATAAAAACGGTTACGAATGGAGCCTGTCCATTGGTCGTCATAAGGGTGATGACCTGATACTGAATCATCTGCACTCCACGCTTGATCTCCTCCCGCACCCGAAGCTCTGCAATCTGCGCAATCTGCTTCTCATCAATTGCAAGACCTGCTTCCTCGTATTCCTCACGCACCATCCTCTGATACTTCTTCCGGCTCACGTCTACAAATGGCGCCAGATGGGATAAGGTAATACTCTGTCCACCATATTGGGAACTGGCAATCTGTGCAATACTCTGTGTTGCAATATTACAGGCGGTCGAGAAGCTCTTGGGACGGTCGATCATCGTCTCACTGATTACGGTTCCGTTCTGCAGCATATCCTCCAAATTCACCAGACAGCAATTGTGCATATGCTGGGCAAAGTAATCCGCATCATGAAAATGGATGATCCCCTCCTCGTGGGCTTTGACAATCTCCTGAGGCAGCAAAAAACGCTTTGTAATGTCCTTGCTGACTTCTCCCGCCATATAATCCCGCTGAACGCTGTTAACGACGGGATTCTTATTAGAATTCTCCTGCTTGACCTCCTCGTTATTGCACTCGATCAGGCTTAGGATCTGTTCATCCGTGGAATTCGCCTTGCGCACCAACGCCCTCTTATAGCGGTATGTGATATACTTCCTCGCCACCTCAAAGGACTGCACTTCCATGATCTCATTCTCCACCAAATCCTGAATCTCTTCCACACTCAGGGTGCGATTCACACCACTACATGTAAGAGTCACCTTCTTCGCAATCTCTTCGATCTGCTCCTTTGTCAACCGCTCTGTCTCCACGACCTCTTTATTGGCTTTCTCCACCGCAGCAACAATCTTCGAAATATCAAATGCCACTTCTGTCCCACTTCGCTTGATGATCTTCATTCCCTATTCCTCCAAAACATGATCTTCCTGTGATTCTGTTCCCTCATAATCATGCGCTGTTCACACATAAATAAATGTTACAATTCCGCAACTAACCGGCCGGATGCCGTAAGGTGGAATTCTGAATTGTAACAAATAATGTGCTACCCTGTAATCGGCAGCACAACATCTTGTGTTATTGTAAATCACTTATGGCAAAATTGCAAGACCATATTTCTCCTGAAGGTTTTCACAAGTCCGCTTATCTCCAATGTCATTATGTGTTTTTCACAATCTTTTTTGGTAATATTGTCCAATTTTAATACCCGCATATATCAATCCGGGAACCCTTCTTCAATCTTTTTCCTTAACCTCTCAATCTCTTTCCTTTCCCGTTCCCGAATCTCTTCCGGCGAATACGTCCAATAATCTGAGTGGGGCAACAATCTCCAATCTTCTATATTCATATGCTGCTCCAATTTCCAACGTCTCCAATACGCCCTTCTTCTCCTCCTTGTCTGCGGATCCTCCCGGAAACGATCTCCAAATTTGCCCTTGAATATTTTTCCAAGCTTTTCATAAAGCCGATCCTCCCGCTTTGCCCAGCGTTCTCTCCGCTCCTCCCGCTTCTCCCGCTTTGCCCACTCACGCTCCTTATTCATAAATCATACCCCTTTCCCATCGTCCAAATGAGCATTGACATACTTTTCATTGTAGTTACCTATTCATTATAACACTATTATTTGTTTTTTCAAACATTATTTTTACTTTTTGGTAAAAAATATAAAATAGATACTATCTTTCTTTATTTTTGCATTCATACAATTATATTAATATCATTTACGGCTCCGCTCTGATACACAACAGCGGATTCCTCAGGAGGATATACTATGGGACTGAATTATAAGGTAATCGGAAACCGGATACAGAACAGAAGAAAAGCAAAGGGTATCACACAGGCAAAGATGGCTGAAGCATTGGATGTGTCAGTCGGCTTCATCAGTCAGGTGGAACGGGGTGTCTGCAAGGTCAGTCTGGATTCTCTGGCTGCCATGGCTGAATATCTGGACTGTCCACCCTCTGCCCTGTTAGATGACAGCAACCGCTATCAGGGAGCATATTCCCAGACTGATTTTAACACCATGTACGAGCTGCTCTCCCCTACCGATCAGCGATTGTTCTATTACATGCTGGAGGTATATGCGAAAAACCGGGAGCTGTTATAGAAAACAAAGAACAGGCCTTCTGCCTGTTCTTCCTTGTATCGTGCTATCTCATCATAGAAATGCAATGGATGGAGGTGGATTCGAACCACCGAAGCAATATGCAGCAGATTTACAGTCTGTCCCCTTTGGCCACTCGGGAATCCATCCATATCGTGCACTCAGACTGCACTGACGAATATTATATCCTAATCGTTCTCTGATTTCAAGTATTTTTTGAAACTCCCACACGAAAATTAAGTCTCTGAACAATAAGGTATCGATTAGTCCGCCTTCAGCACAATGGCCGAAATCTTCGGCATCGTAATACTCAGCAGACTGTGCTTCACCTTATAAGCCTTCGGTTCCATCTCATAAAATTCCTCGGTTGTAAGCATCACCTGTCTCATGATATCGCCGTCTAACACACCCAGCCTGTCCACCTTCAGGTTCAACTCAACCTCTTCATAGCTGTTGTTCAGCACAATGACCATCTTATCCTTGCGATTGAAGCGTCCATAGGCCACCACCTTGTAAGCTCCGTATAAGAACATGACGGATCCCCGCTTCAAGACCTCATTCTCCTTATGAATTCGGATGATGTCCCGATGGAACAGAATCAGATCCCTGTCCTCTCTCGTCCACGGATAGGTTCTCCGGTTATCCGGATCCGTCCAGCCACACATACCTGCCTCATCGCCATAATATACAGTCGGAGCACCCGGCCAGGTCATCTGAAAGACCACTGCTTCCCGCAGTACCCCCTTGTTGACGTTCTCATTTGCAGCCTCCGGTCCCAGCGTATGGGTTCTTCCCACCCGCCGGTTGGTACGGGTCAAAAAGCGGGAGTGATCATGATTGGACAGCTCATTCATCGCAACCTCCAGCGACTGCTGATGAAACCGGGTCATATGATGCCGCAGAGCACCGATAAAGGCATCCGGATTCCCCAACAGATCCCCACGGAATTCATCGGAATGTTTCTCCACTCCTGTCAGAAACCATGTGATCGGCTCCATAAATGCGTCATAATTCATCACGGTGTCCCACTGATCTCCCTGCAGCCAGCTATATGGATCGCCATAATGCTCGGCCAGAATAATGGCATCCGGATTGGCCTCCTTCACCGTCTTGCGGAAATCTCTCCAGAACTTGTGGTTAAACTCCTCAGAATGTCCCAAATCGGCCGCCACATCCAATCTCCACCCATCCACATTATACGGAGGAGAGACCCATTTGCGTCCAACCTGTAGAATATACTGATACAGATCCTCAGATCCCTCGTAGTTTAATTTGGGAAGGGTATCATGTCCCCACCAGCCGTCATAGCTGCCATTATAAGGCCATTCTCCCTCATTATAAAATCGGAAAAAGCTCCGATACGGACTATCTGCCGACACATAGGCTCCCTCCTCGAATCCTTCCCGGTTCTCATAGAGCAATTCCCGGTCAAGCCACTTATTGAAGGAACCACAATGATTAAATACTCCATCCAGTATGATTCGCATTCCCCGCCGATGAACCTCCTCTACCAGACAGCGGAACAGCTCATTGCTGGCTTCCAGATTCTCCTTATTGCACACGCGGTTGATATATCTGGCAGCATGCTGATTCGTCTTATCATCATCTGCCAGACAGTCGCCTCCATCCCGGACGATCCTGCCGATATGCGGATCAACATAGTCATAATCCTGCGTATCATATTTGTGATTCGACGGAGATACAAAGATCGGATTCATGTAAATGACTTCCACCCCAAGATCCTGTAAATAATCCAGCTTATTCATCACGCCCTGCAGATCTCCCCCATAGAAGCTTCTCACATCCATGGCATCCGGATACTTGTTCCAATCTGTAACCCGCTTGCTGTGCGCACCGATATAAAAATATTCATTGTCTAATACATCATTCTCCGGATCCCCATTGCAGAAACGATCCACATAAATCTGGTAAAAGACAGCACCTTTTGCCCAATCAGGTGTCTTGAATCCGGGTGTAATCTTAAAGTTATAGTCCGGATTGACCTCCATCTGCACTCCAATCCGATTGTAATAACAGACGACATTGCCGGAATGAATCTCAAAATAGTATTCGACCGGTTCCTCCTTCAGCGGCGGAATCCGGACTGCATGATAGTCAAATACCGCATCGGACTCCTCTACCTGCATCGGTCTGCGCTCTCCTGCGCAGATCGCATATACACAATCTACGTTACACCTTGCCGTCCGAAACTTGAGCAGCACCTCATCTCCCGGCATCGGCTCTGCCGGTATACAATAATCGCCTGTCCCATCACAAAATAAAGCATCTGTGCGAATCGCCGGTTTATTCTGAAAAACATATGCCTGTACCTTTTGTGCTTTCGTGTACATATGAAATGAAAATCCCATAAAATCCTCCATGTCAATCTTAGATGCTGTCCCAAGTGTACTTAGGACATACTAAGGTACGGTTTCTCTCGTAATCTATATTTTACCGCAACTTTGCAAATATAGCAAGAAAAAGTGAAAAGGACAGTCAACCGATCGACTGTCCTTTTCTGGAGAAGGTATTTTTTTGTTACTTATGGGGTGTAGCAAAAAAACTATATAATGTATTGGGGGGGTTACAAGTATTATTATACTTATTTTCGTTTGAAAGTGTTCACAAACAATTTTTTATTTTTTATTTTCTTTTGTGCAATTAGCTAAACGCTCTTATTTTCGTCCTCCCGCGCAGGCCTGTTTTTGTATATTTTGTCAAATCTCCGTTTAGAAACCGGGTATTTCCTCAGCTAAATGTCCTGATGATTGCTTATAAAATATATTTTTTTTTCAAAAGTATTCCTTTTTCATCTCTAAGCAGCATGAAATGGTGAATTTTGCCAGACTGTCCGGCTCTGTCTTCCCAAACAGATGCCCATAAGCTCATTACTGCTCAAACAAGGCCTCAAACTCTGCGCGATCGATCCGTTCCTTCTCCAGCAGACGCTCCGCACATCTGTGAAGCACCTCCACATTCTCCTCTAACAGTGCTCTTGCCTGCGCATAGCACTCGTCAATAATGCGTTTTACCTCTTTATCAATCAAAGCCGCGGTCTGTTCTCCCAACATCCTCTGGTGTCCGATATCCCGACCCACAAAGGTCTCCTCCTCATTATCCGTCTCGTAATTGATCAGACCGAGCTCGTCTGACATACCGTATTTTACGACCATAGCCCTTGCGGCAGCGGTCGCCTGCTTAATATCCTGAGAGGCCCCCGTCGTGATATCATCCATGATCATCTCTTCCGCAATACGGCCGCCTAAGCTGACCTTGATATCCTGTAAGATCTTGCCCTTTGTGTTAAACACATTATCATTCTCCGGAAGCGGCATGGTATAACCGGCTGCCCCCTGTCCGGTCGGAATAATGGATACCGTATAGACCGGCCCCACTCCCTCTAACAGATGGAACAAAATCGCATGTCCGGACTCGTGATAGGCTGTGATCCGACGTTCGGTCTCCGGCACAACCCGGGACTTCCGCTCTGTTCCGATTCCCACCTTGATAAACGCCTTGTCAATGTCCTCTTTTATGATATACTTCCGGCTCTCCTTCGCCGCATTGATGGCAGATTCGTTCATCAGGTTCTCCAGATCTGCCCCTGCAAAGCCAGCCGTGGTTCTTGCGATCTCACCTAAATTCACATCCTCACTGAGCGGCTTATTTCTCGTGTGAATCTTCAGGATATCCTCTCTTCCCTTGACATCCGGCCGCCCTACTGCCACCTTCCGGTCAAAACGTCCCGGACGCAGAATGGCCGGATCCAGAATATCTACACGGTTCGTCGCTGCCATAACAATGATTCCCTCATTGACTGAGAACCCATCCATCTCCACGAGCATCTGATTCAGCGTCTGCTCTCTCTCGTCGTGTCCGCCGCCAAGTCCGGTTCCTCTGCGTCTCGCCACCGCATCGATCTCATCGATAAAAATAATACATGGCGCATTTCTCTTTGCATCCGCAAACAGATCCCTTACTCTGGAAGCACCGACACCGACAAACATTTCCACAAAATCCGATCCGGAGATTGTAAAAAACGGCACATGCGCTTCACCGGCCACAGCCTTCGCAAGCAGAGTCTTACCGGTTCCCGGAGGGCCAACTAACAAGATTCCTTTTGGAATTCTTGCCCCCAGCTCTACATATTTGCCCGGACTCTTGAGAAAATCCACAACCTCCTCCAGATCCTCCTTTTCCTCGCGAAGACCTGCCACATCCTCAAATGTGGTCTTATTCTCATCCTCGGAGGTCATTCTCGCCTTGCTCCTGCCAAAATTCGCCATCTGACCGCCACCATTGCCGGCTCCCTGCATGCTGGCAAACATCATGACAACAATAACGACCGCCATCAGTCCGATCAGATATGGCAGCATCCGCTCTAGCAGACCCGGCCTTACCACGTCTGACATCTCGAAGCTTACCTTGAGTTGATAATCATCCACCAGCTGCTGATACAGACTTTGGAATTCGTTGACATCCGAGATATAAAAACGGATATCCGCCTGCTTCTTTCTGGTAATGTCCACGGTACCGGTAGGCACCTCTGCATTCTGCTGTACATAGACAGAAAGCACCTCTCCCTTCTTCATATCCTCAGCAAAATCCTTCTCTGTGTACTGCAGGTTTACATTTTGATTCCCGCCCTGGATCAGATACAATACCCCTAAGATCAAGGCAAAAAAGACCAGATAGGAAATCAGACTTCTTCTCAGATTCTTATTCATTTCTACTTGTCTCCTTCTTCATCCTGTATTATAACTCCAACATATGGGAGATTCCTATGCCGCTGCGCATAATCCAGTCCATATCCGACTACAAATCGATCCGGAATTTCAAAACCATAATAGTCCGCCTGTATCTCCACGGTTCTGCGCTCAGGTTTATCCAACAGCGTGACAATCTTAAGACTTGCCGGATCCCGGGCAAGCAGCAGTCGTTTCAGGTAATACAGCGTCCTTCCGGAATCCACAATATCCTCTATGATCAGCACCTCTTTGCCTGTGATATCCTCATCCAGCTCTTTCTTAACCGTAATCTCTCCTGCTGATACCATGCCATCCCCATAAGAGGTCACCGTCATAAAGTCCATCGTCACCGGCACTGTAACCCGTTTTGCCAGCTCCGTCGCAAAGAACACACTACCCTTCAAAATGATGACCATATGAAGCTCCCTGCCCGCATAATCCGCATTGATCTGTGCGGCAAGCCCGTTCACTCTGGCCTCCACCGCCTCCTCTGATATCATTTCCTCAATATGATAGCTCATTTTTCTCTCCTTCATACATCAGTACCAATACATTTTTCGTATTATCGTCTATTCTGTACGCCTCACACCGACGTCCCCCGACGACCCAGAGCACCTCATGTCCCTGTGCCACTACAATCTGCCGGCCACGTTCCCAGACAGGGAGCTTTTGATCCATAAAATGTCTGGCAAGCCTCTTATGCTCCCCTCTGGCATTCAGGATAAAATAATCCTCCTTCTCCGGAGTGCGTACATATAACGTATCCTTTATTGTAGCACAATCAAAGAATTTCGTATAGACATTTTTTAAATTTCCCGCTTCCGAGACCAACTTCTTCCTCTGCGTCACCGATCGTTCTTCCATAGACCACACCTGTGCAACCAGCCTGCCTCCCCACGGCAGATCGATCACCTGTCCGGGTACCCCACAGGCGGACAGCTCCGTGAGCGAAACGGCGCATCTCCAACTGTGATCTGTCCCGTTCTCCCCGCCTCTGTGAATACGGAGAAGGGACTGTGCAATCTCTGCCTCTGCCTGATACGGAAGGGCAATCCGTCTGCCACTTTGTCGTTCTAACAGAGCGTGCACAGCCTGTACATGTTCTCTGGTAATATCCTTCCTGCTGCCACATACAAACGTGATCATTTCATAAATGACCGCATGACTCAGGATCCTGTCCTGTTGTTCTAACAGGAAACGATCGGTCTCACACACCTGTGTTCCAAAATGCACCTGTTGCTCCATATACGCTCTGACTGCTTTTTGAAAAAATTTCTCATATTCTGCTGCCTGTATGGCAAATTCGGCAATATGCTGTTGCGCCCTCCCATTCATCTGCGCAAGCATCGGCAGCACCACATTGCGAATCTGATTGCGTGTATACGTATTATCCTGATTGGTACTATCCTCCCGCCACTGCACATGCTGTTCCGTGAGCCATCCCGTAATCTCCTCCTTTGTACACGACAGCAGAGGTCTGCACACCGTTTTTCTGTCCCGGCAGGGCACCACGCCATCTTCGTAGGCCATTTTCTCTGTCACCTCGCTGACCGGACGAATTCCTGCCATTCCGGATAAATCGGAGCCCCGCACAAGATGAAACAGCACGGTCTCTGCCTGATCACCCATATGATGCGCAACAGCCAGTCTGTTCGCCTGTTCCTGTCGCATCACCTGATAGAACTGCCGATACCGGAACAGTCGCCCCATCTCCTCCTCCGTCCGTTTTTCCTGCTTTGCCAGAGCAGGGATATCGGCCGAAAACAAATAAAACGGAAGCTCATACGTCTTACAGAGCTGTCTGACATAAGCGGCATCCTGTAATGCCTCTTCCCGTATTCCGTGATCGATATGCACCACGTACAGTGTCAGGTCATATACCGTTTTCAATTGATTCATCACGATCAGAAGCGCCACCGAATCCGCGCCTCCTGACACGCCTAATACAATCCGGTCTCCCTTTTGTATCATATGCTGTTCTTCTATATAGCTGCGTACTTTTTTCAGCATGTATGGTTTCTCCTCTTGTATTGAAACTGTAATCTATCTCTCCCACACACCTGCCACCAGAATGGTGCTGTCATCCCGCATTCCATCCCGCTGCATGGATTCAATCTCC
The DNA here is from genome assembly GCA_017479085.1 of Lachnospiraceae bacterium. Taxonomy (GTDB): domain Bacteria; phylum Bacillota; class Clostridia; order Lachnospirales; family Lachnospiraceae; genus CAG-590. Next base: position 30,626 of record JAFVCQ010000236.1, read on the forward strand.
TCCATGATACTCTCTGCCATAGCCTGTACATTATTCGTCTCTATGGCGGCGATCCGGTCTGCAAGATATGTCTCCTTATTCTCAAACAGAATTCCATCCAGCACACCATCACTTACCATAACAAGGATATCCCCATGATAAAGCTTTCTTGCGCAGGTGTCAAATTCTACCTGCTCCAGTACGCCCACCGGCAAAGAGGTGGATCGGATCCATTCCACCTTCCCCTTCCGACGGATAAAGGTGGTAGATGCACCCAGCTTGATAAAATCCGCCATTCCCGTATAAAAATCAATCATGGCAAGATCCAGCGTGGAGCTCAGACTGCCATCCGCCAAAAAACTGACAAATGAGTTCAACAGTTCGATGGCCAGCTCCCGGCAGAACCCCGCCGCCAGCAATTGCTCCAGCAGATCCACGATCTGTCTGCTCTTGATATAGGCATCCTCCCCGCTTCCCATGCCATCCGACAGCATCAATACTGCCTGCTGGGTATCCAGCTTGGTGATGGAAAAGTTATCTCCACACAGGCTCTCGCCCATACGATTGCGCTGCACCACACCGGTAGTCAGCATATATTTTCCCTGCTCTACAAAATAGAAGCTGCTCTCCTTTGGGGTGACTACATCCTCGCCCCGGTTGACGCACACCATATGCTTGCGCAGAATCCGCCCAATACACTCTGCCAGTCTGTTTCCCGTAACGACCCGATCGCTGCTCACATAACAACTGACATACACCTGCAGTCGCTCCTTGTCATCCTTGACCGGAACCGCCTTCGTCACGACCACACCCAAATGTCCCAACCGCTCCATGATCCGTCCCTCAAAGAAATCCATCCGCACCGACTGTTCCGACAACTCCCCCTGAAAGGTCGTAATGATCTCTCCAATCTGTCCAAGCTGTCTGATAAAATTCCGGCGCATTTCCGACAGGCGGTTGCTCTGAGATTCCACCGCATTCAGCAGCGAGATTCCATCCCCGCTCAGATACATATTGCTAAGTCCATTCGGTATGACTACCTCCCTCTCCTGCTCATGCATCTCCAGCATTTTCTCCATGGATAAAAAGGCCTGTCCAAAATTGCGGATCCGGCTCCGTGTGGCCTCCTGAATCAGCAGATCCTGTGCAGGACGGGTGGTATCCTCCCTGACCTGGGCGGTTCGTTTCATCCATTTCGCCGGAGTAGCAAAGAAGGCTGCCAACAAGAGGAGCGTACTGCGAAGCCATTCCGGCGATAACAGGCTCGTGTCATAGACTACTCCCAACAGGATCGTACCCGCCAGAAAAGCCAGCAGCAGACCGGCCTTTCCCAGCTCCCGCAAAACGACCAGAAGACTTGCCATCAACAGCATCACCGCAAGATAAGACACTTGTCCCATCCGAACAGCCAGAACGAGTCCGGTCATACTTCCCACTGCGATTCCCACACCGCTGTCAAACCGGTACACATGATATAACAGCAGATATCCGCCCAGCACATAGAGCAGATTGAACGGCTCCTGTATCACCGGACAGCCAAACAGGGCCACCACCAGCAGGGCAAACACTCCCACGAACCGCTCATTGCTTGCAAACATCCGGTCTGTGCCCACCCGGAATGCCTCGAACCCTTTTTCAAATACCAGCACAAAGCACACCACCACGATTCCCTCAAGCAGGGTATATACCACACTGCTGTCCTTTCCGGTAACCAAATACTGATACGGCATACTGATCGCCCACAGAATCATGCCGGAAGCAAGCGCAATCTGAATATTGTTCTCAAAGATCCTGCTGCGATCCGTCTTCCCCAGCAGGATCAGCAAAAACAAGAGTATCATCGCATACCGGAGCACGGCCGGCCCATTGAACGTACTGCCAATTCCAAGCAGCACTGCCACAAACAGACTAATGGAGCTGCGCTCCTGTAAATAGGCTCCCATAAAAAATGGCACAACAAAGGGATACAATCCAAGCAACCGGCATCTCGCCACCATAAAAGCCAGGATATGCATCCCTATCCATCTGATCTTATATTGCATAACGCACCCCTCCCACTTCTTAAAGTGGGATAAAGTATACCGGAAACCATGCGAATATTCTGTCGTATTCCCCCGGTCCTGACCGCAACTTACGACAGATTCCGCAGCCTGCACCTACTTATTGTCCGGCTGTATCAGAATCTCATCCGGGTACACAAGTCCCAGCTTCTCCTTCGCAACCTCCTCTACAAACTTCTTCGTCTGCATGTACTTCTCAAGCTCCTCTAACTGCCTGGTGCGCTGCTGCTCTACCCCAAGCTGCTTCTCCAAAGCTTCATGCCGCTCCGTCAGCTCTATCTCCTGCCGCTTCAATTCCACCGTTCTGACACCTAATCCGCCACACACCAATACTACAAATACCAATATAATGGACAGATTCCGATTCATTCTTTTCTTTCTACGCTTCCTGCTCATCTCATCACCTGTTTCTCGTATTATCGTCCCTTTATAGCTATTTTAACTTGTGTTGCTATATTTTTCAACGATTTTCTTATAAAAACGGATAAAAATATAAAAGGTTTTCTTACAAACGCCTTCCCCTTTGTCCAATATGGCACAAATTTACCTGCCAAAAACAGAAAGAAACGGCTAAGCGTCAGTGCATAGCCGACCACTCCCAGAAACATTCCAAAAAAGGCATACCCCCTGAGCGCTCCGCGATTATAGACAAACAGAGTGCGGAACACCAGCCATGCGGTAAATAGCCAGAATAACAAATCCTCTAAGTCCACCACCCAGTCCTTATGGGCAAACAGCAGACGCAGAATACGAATGCCATCATAAAAGAATGCCAGTACCATTCCCAACAGCAGACAGACCGTAAACAGTTCCACCTCATCATAGATCAACTCTGCCATCCCGCCACCTACTTAAACAAGCGGTTAAACAGACCATTTTCACCCTTCAGCCCCGGCTTGAGATCGGAATATGTAAAGGAATCCACTCTCCCATCCACCTCTACCTCCCCCTTTTCCAGAGTCAGCTTCGTCACATTCAGATCCGAGCCCTTGATCAACAAAACTCCCTGCTCCGTTTCCAGCAGAATCTCATTCGGATCAAAGGAAATGACTGCACTGACCCCCGTTATCACACCGGCTCCCCGATTATTCAATGTCACCTTATGCCCTCTGGTATTACGAACCTCGTCCATATGTCCACCTTCCCAATCTGTATATTTTTATTTATTGTATGATATACCAATTGGAAAAATGACCTCCTGCACGGAAGAATTTTCAGACGACGTTCGATTAAGCCATGAACAGTGACCATAAAGCAGCTCAGAGATATCGAAACATCTCCTTTGCATCCTCCTTTTTGGTCGAATCTACAATCTGTGTAACCTCCACTGACACATTCTTATTACCGAATTCAATGTCAATGCGGTCTCCAACCTTCACATCCGTGGATGCCTTTGCCACCCGGCCATTGACCGTCACCCTGCCCGCA
>JAFVCQ010000237.1 GCA_017479085.1 Lachnospiraceae bacterium
ATCTGCGGACGCAATGGTCAATGGTTTGAAAGGCGCATTAGCGACCCTTTCATAACCAAAACGGCGTATTCCTGCCGATGGATACGCCGAGTACATACAAAATGAGTTCAAGTAGAACAATTCATAGGGTAAAAGGCTTATTATTAGGAGAGAACTCACCCAATTTAGGAGAGAACTCCGAAGCGTGTATCACGGACATAAAAAAGTCCACAAACAGCAAAACCGCTTGTGGACTGGACTTTCTGGCGGAGAGTGTGGGATTCGAACCCACGTGCCCTTGCGGACAACCGCATTTCGAGTGCGGCGCGTTACGACCACTTCGCTAACTCTCCGTGCTATATCATCAACATCAGCCCTCAAAAAGTGCTTCGGAAAAAGGAGAGAACTGATGGAGAAAACTTAAGCATATTTTGTTTTAAAAGATACCCGCAAACCCTTGTAAAATCAAGGTTTCTCGGAGAGGTACTTCCAAAATGGTCACTCGTTTTCGAGTGCGGCGCGTTATGACCACTTCGCTAACTCTCCGTATGGTTTTTCTCTTGGATTTCATAGTACTTACTCATCATACACGAAAACCCAATTGAAATCAAGTAATAAATATGAAAGAATCGTGCGGTTAGCCTTGAACCCCCCTCCAATCCTTACATCTGCTCCGGACACTGGATTCCAAGCAGGTCAAGCGCATCCCGGAGGGTAGTCTTTGTCAGTGCCACGAGTTTCACCCTTGCGGCCCGCAGACTGTCATCCTCGACATTGACACGGCAGGCATTGTAGAAACGGGAGAAGGACTGTGCCACATCCATAGCAAAGCGGGCGATCACGGAAGGCTCGTACTTCTCTGCCGCATCCAGAACAGCCTGTGGGAAACGGCTGATCTCCCGTAACAGGGCGATGGCCTCCTCATCTAATAACAGGCTGTAATCAATGGCAGCCTGCTCATCATATGGAACGCTGCGCAGAATACTGGCACAGCGACAGTAGGTATACTGTACGTAAGGCCCGGTCTCCCCGTCAAAGTTCAGCACCTTGTCCCACTTAAAGGAGACATCCTTGATCCGCTGGTTATAGAGATCATGGAACAGGATCGCGCCGACACCCACGCTTTTGGCAACCTCGTCCTTGTTCTCCAAGCCCGGATTTTTCTCTGCGATGATGTCCCTTGCCTTATCAATCGCCTCTAATAAGATATCCTCTGCATAGATGATATTACCGCTTCGTGTGGAGAGCTTTGCTCCCTCAAGGCTTACCAGTCCATATGGAATATGAACCAGACTGTCCTTTGCCCATTCATTTCCGAGAAGCTCGACAACCTTAAATACCTGTGCAAAGTGCAGCTTCTGCTCCTGACCGGTCACATAGAGACACTTCTCAAAATTCCATGTCTCCTTGCGGTAAAAGATGGCTGCCAGATCTCTGGTTGCATAGATGGAGCTTCCGTCCTTTTTCATGATCAGGCATGGTGCCATGTTGTATTCCTCCAGATCCACAATCTTGGCTCCCTGACTTTCCTTTAACAGTCCGGCATCGGAAAGACGTTTTACCACATCTGCGGTCTTATCCCGATAGAAGCTCTCCCCCAGATAATGATCAAATTCCATTCCCAGCAGCGCATAGGTCTGTTTGTATTCGTTCAGACTGATATCCACAAACCACTGCCAGATCGAGAGAGCCTCTTCATTGCCCTGTTCCATCCGGGTAAACCATTCCCTTGCCTGATCATTTAAGGAATCGTCCTTCTCCGCTTCCTCGTGAAATTTGACATACAGGCGCATCAGCTCAGCGACTCCTTCTTTCTCAACTGCTTCCTGACTGCCCCAAGCCTTATAAGCCACGATCAGCTTGCCAAACTGGGTTCCCCAGTCGCCGAGATGGTTGATCCGCTCTACCTGATACCCCAATTTGCTGTAAATCTTATAGAGCGAATTGCCGATGATCGTGGTGCGCAGATGCCCCACATGAAAATTCTTTGCCACATTCGGAGAGGAGTAGTCAATACAGATCGTCTTTCCCTCGCCAATTGTGGATGCGCCAAAATGCAATGCCTGTTCCATCATGGATTTTACAAACATTTCCTTCTTCAGAAAGAAATTGAGGTAAGCCCCTTTGACCTCTAAATGGTCGATGATGTCAACCGTTCCAATTCTCTGTGCAAGATCGGCAGCGATCACCGGAGGAGCCTTGTGAAGCGTCTTTGCCAACTGGAAACATGGAAATGCGTAATCGCCCATGTCCGCCCTCGGCGGGATCTCCAGAATATCAGTTATGATCTCCTTATCTAATTCTGCTGCATCCGCAAGCAGAGCAATAATCTGTTCTTTCATGAAAATATACCTCCTGTTATGATAAAGTGTTACGTATGATCGTGAACCGATCCAACTGCACAAGCGGAATCATTTGACCGGAAATGAGAACCGTACATTGGTTCCGGTGATCAGATCCCCCTGAATCTGCAGGTTTCCGTCCAGTTGATAGATGATCTCATGTATCTTGTGCAGACCGGAGTACCAGTCGGATGTGTCCAGATAGTCTTCTGAAATACCCACCCCGTTATCGTGGATATCCACATCGATCAACCGACTGCTCAAAAATACCTTCGCAGTAATACGGTCGGCATTGGCATGCTGGAAGATGTTGTTAAACACCTCGCGAAGCATCTGAATCAGACGGATGGAAATGAACCACGTCAGATTCAGATCCTGCTCCGAGCAGTCGCAGGAGAGATCAATGCTGCACTCCGGATGTTCCCGCTGATAGGTCTTGACAAGGTGATTCACCTGATTCCATACCGGCTGTTTGGTATTGATATCATAATTGAGCTGCTCCAGAATCTGATCAATGGAATGGACAATGGACTCCTGAGAGGTATGCAGCTCGTCCAATGTTACTCTGGCGCGTTCCAGATCTGAGTGAAGCAGCCATTTTAAGACATCCAGCTTGTGGAAGCTGGAGATCAATTCCTGCTTGACGTGCTGATCCAGATCCGTAGCGCGCTGGTAATTGGCATAGTCCTGTAACATCAATACGTTATAGTTATGCTCCGTTCCGGTTCCGGTATCTTCATCCTCAATAAATTCAATGCCCTCATCCTCTGAATCCAAGGTGTCTTTGGCCGATTCGGTGTAGCCTTCCCCGGTGACCGTATGGATGCATTTCTGGGCACGGGCAAGCATCTCAATCTGTTCCTTATAAGATAAGGTATCCTCCTCCAGATCGGCAATCCGCTTTTCCAGAAGCAGTTTTGCATCTTCCAAATCCTGAAGCTGCTCTGCAATCTGCTTCCCCCTTGTGACACTCCGGTCGCTCGGCCCATCCACCGGAGAGAATATATTTTTTCGTTTGTCCGTATGCGGGGTATAGAGTTCTTTCGTCCGTTCCAGTGTCTCAATCTGTATCTCTAATTCAAACAATTCGGTTTTCAGGCCTTGTACCAATTCCAGGTGACTGACGTAGAGCTGGTTAAAGTAATCCAGCGTTTTCGAATTGGCCTCCTCTATGACCTGAAATGGAGTGGTATCTTCTTTTGTCATGTACAATCCTCTCTTCCTGTTTGCAGGGTAAATAGTAACCAATTATACAGCCATTCAAATCCGGTCGGGGACAGCTACAAATAATAATCATCATCCCGTCTTCTTCTGCGCTGCTGTGGAGGGCTGTATCGACGCCTCCGCTTGTTATTTTTTGTATTCCGGATCAGGGTGGAGAGGAATCCATAAAGCAGAAGGACAATGGAGAGAGCCGCAACGACGATCAGGATTCGGATTACGATCTTTCCGATTGTCTGAAAGACCGAATCGTTCTTGCGTTCCTCTATCCCTAATTCCATTTTCGAGGAGAGATGCGGGGTGGTTGTAGTGATCGGAGTAGAGCCGAGCTGTTCCCCCTCATACAATAATTGAATCTCGCCGATCGTATTCTCCTGTGGTTCATCATAGAGGATAATGGAGTGTTCAATTTTTGTCGTGTCCATGGATTTGTTCACCAGCAGGACGTAGCTGTTGTCAACCTGCAGATCCACCATATCATGGTTCAGACTGGCATAATAATTATCCAGCATCACATTGGTATCCTCTGTATATTCTCCGGTCGGGCTGAAATTAAAATCAGATAGTGGGTAGAAATAAGTGTAATTATTGTAACAGTAATTATAAAGAGCTCTGGAATCCGTATAGGCATACCGGGAGCCGTCGCAGTCCAGAATCACACAGATCAGTTCCAATCCATCCTTCTTGGAAAAAGTGACCAGCGTATTATTCGATGTCATCGTATATCCCGTCTTGCCACCCTCGCAATATTCATAATAATATGGTTCCGAAGGGTTAATCATTTTGTTGCCGTTCCAGAGGGGACGTGTCTCATCTGTGAGATTCGTGGCGGGAACCGTGTATGAGAGTGTCCCTGCCACCTGCCGAAAGGTTTCATTCTGCAGGGCGTAACGTGTGATCAGTGCCATATCATAGGCGGTGGTATAGTGATCCTCATCCGGCAGTCCGTTCGGTGTGACAAAATGCGAATGCTTGCAGCCGAGGGCGGCTGCTTTCTCATTCATCAGGGCAGCGAAGCTCTCGACGTTGCCTGCAACGTATTCCGCTAAGGCATACGCACAGGAATTGTCGGATTTGATCATGGTGGCATACACCAGATCCCCCAGAGTGACCTGTTCCCCTACATCCAGTCCGATCAAACTGCTGTCGCGGTCTACACTCCAGATGGAATTCTCTGACATCTCAATGGTTTTATTGAAATCCAGACCATGTTCGAGCGCAATCGCAACCGTCAGAATCTTCGTAATACTGGCAGGATACTTCTGTTCATGGGCATTCTTCTCATACAGAACTTGTCCGGTTGCGACATCCATGACAATGGCGGCATCTGCAACCAGATCCGGCTGTCTCGTCACTTCATCCGGATATTCGGTTGTCTCGGCATGTTCCGTTGTGACTTCCTCTTCCTCCGGCAGACCGGCAGCATAAGAGGAGAACGAAACACAGCATATAAGCACAAATGCCATTATAAGAATGGCGACAGTTTTTCGCATTTGCATGAAACTCCTTTAAAAAGATAATCAGGACTATTTTATTATATCTGGTAAAATGTGTCAACCTCCCGCAAAAACACTATTTGTGAAAAAACCGTCAGGTGTTTTTGTCTTGCCTTTTTACAGGATGGACTTGACAACATATTGTATATATGATATATATACAATATGCATTTTATCATGTACCATTCGGATTGGAAGAATACGAATGGCGCAAACAGGAGAAACCATATGGATATCATTATCAGTAATAACAGCTCCAGCCCGATCTATGAACAGATCACAACGCAGATTAAGGAGATGATCCTGAATGGGAGTTTACAGGAAGGGGACGCTCTTCCCTCCATGCGGAGTCTGGCAAAGGAGCTGCGGATCAGTATCATAACGACCAAGAGAGCCTACGAGGATCTGGAACGGGATGGGTTCATCGAATCCTTTACCGGAAGGGGAAGCTTTGTAAAGGCTGCCAACTCAGAGATTTTAAGGGAAGAACTGCTCTGTCAGGTGGAGGAACTGCTCGTGGAAGCATGCAGTAAGGCTGCTATGTCAGGCCAGTCCCGGCAGGAGCTGACGGAGACTCTGGAGCTTCTATATGACAGGGATGACAAGCCGGAATGAACGAAGCGAAGATGGTTGACCGAACGCTGTTTGGTCGGAAAAAGATGGGAGAAGGAAAATGGAGAATGTGATTGAAGTAAACGGACTGCGCAAACAATATGACGGGTTTGCATTAAAGGATGTAAGCTTTTCGGTGCCGATGGGAAGTATTACGGGCTTTATCGGACAGAATGGCGCCGGCAAGACCACTACGATTTATTCCATCCTGAATATTATTCAACAGGATGCCGGAACGATCCGGATTTGGGGAAAGGATCCGGTGCAGGAGGAGCATGCAGTCAAGGAGGAGATCGGCGTCGTATTTGACGAGATGGGGTATCACGATGTCATGACACCGGCACAGCTTAACAAGATGATGAAGTATGTGTACCGCAACTGGCAGGAGGAGACGTTCTTTTCCTATCTGGAGCGGTTTGGACTTTCGGCGAAGAAAAAATGCGGCAAATTTTCCAGAGGTATGCGGATGAAGCTGCAGATTGCAGTGGCACTGTCCCATCAGCCAAGTCTGCTGGTGATGGATGAACCTACCAGCGGGTTAGATCCCATTGTCAGAAATGAGATACTGGATATCTTTCAGGAATTTGTCGAAGAGGAGGAGCATACGATTCTGCTGTCCTCTCACATCATAGGCGATCTGGAACGGATTGCAGATAAGATTGTGTTCATTCATCAGGGAGAGCTTCTGTTTTCCGACCATAAGGATCGCCTTTTGGAGCAGCACGGAATCCTCCGCGTGAAGAAACAGGAGCGGGAGATCGTCAGGGATGAGGATGTGGTATCCATCCGCACCTCTGCCTATGGCGCAGAGATTCTGGTGAGGGACAGGGAGGAATGTCGGAGAAGATACCCGAACCTGTTGATGGAACCGGCGACACTGGAGGAGATCATGTTGTTTTATGTCAGCAGGGGAAGCCAAATGCTGCCATGCGACGTTCCCACAGACCATGAAGGGCAAATAGGGGGATAATGATGGGATTTGTGATCAAGGATATGTGTATTCTAAAAAAGAATCTGCGGGTATTTGTGTTTGTGACGATCGGGGTCATGGTTTTGGGTGTGTTATTTGTGTTGAGTGCCCGGTATGGAAATGTTGCGGATATGTTGGAAGAGATGCAGGATGAACCGCTTGCGCAGGAGTTTGTCCTTGTCGGCGCTGTATGGATGGTGCTGATCCTTCCTCTGGCTTTCCTCAGCATAGTCGTGGAATGTTTTAAACAGGATACCGCAGCCGGTTTTTTGAAGGTCAGGCGTTCGCTGCCCGTGAGCTGTGTGGAGGTAGTCGGAGCCAGATATATCACAACGATATTGTTAGCCGCGATCGGACTGACCGGCTCTCTGTTTGCCGGATTCATGGTGTCACTGGCATCCGATTTTTACTCCTATCCGGTGATCTGTCAATTTGCAGTCGGGATGTGCAGTGTGATATTTCTGTATAATATGGCAATCTTCCCCTTTTATTATTATTTCGAGGATAAGAAGCCGGATACGATACTGGTCATGCCCCTGTTGGCAGTTTATTTCTGCTGTATGTATTATATGATTTTTGGAGACGGGGCAGAGAATGATACATTCCTCTGGCGCATCATGGAAAAGGTGTCACAATGGTTAACAAAGTATACGTTTTTGTTAACCATCCTGGCTGTTGCGGGTGGTGGCATCTCCTTCGCGACATCTTACCTGATTGAGAAAAAGAAAGGAGGCAAAAAAAATGAGAGGGCTGTTCTATAAAGATCTGATCTGTGCCAGAGTATTACAATATACATTGGCAATTCTGGGCACATTGCTGATTCCGGTGATCGTTTTGCCGCTGATTCTGGAAAAGGATCTGGCGGGAGAGATTGTTTTTCTCTATCTGGCGGCCTACATACCCACATTGTACGGAAATACGGTCATGTATGTCCGGTCTGTCATGGAGACAGATCGCAGTACCCGTGTGGAGGCTTATATGCGCAGTCTTCCCGTCGGTCACAAAACATATGTGGCTGCAAAATATATCCTTGCACTCGGAATCTTTCTGGCACTCATGATCATTTTCATGTTGACTTTTCTACTGGAGACTCCATTCTTTACCGGAATTGGATTGACAGGCATCGGTCAGCTTGTGGGATATTTCCCGGCTGTTACCGGCCTGTTTCTGACGCTGGAGGCGGTGGAACTGCCATTTTACGTCCGGTTTGGAGCAGTGGCAGGGGAACGCATTCGCATCACCGTACTGGTGATGGCACTCTTTGCAGTACTGATCTGGCTCATGTTTGGGGATCTGACTGTTTTTAAGCAGTTTCGTCTGGAAGCATTGGGGGAATGGCTTGAGACCGGAACAGGTTGGAGCAACTGGTGCCGGATTGGGATTCCGGCTGCCTCTTTGATGCTGTACGGGCTGTCCGGCATGTTGTCCGTCCGGCTGTATCCAAAAAAGGAGATGGGGGAGTAGGTTTATTTCGTTATCTCCTCGATTCGACAGCTATGCTTTTTGCTCTTCCGGTCATATGTGATTCCAACCAGCAAGACCTTTCCACGATACCCCTTCAGTCCCTCCACATATTCCTTACGTCTGATTTGGTCGATTGCCGCATCCGCACTGTGATCCACTTTGAGTTCCACGATCATAGCCGGAGAGGCAACCCCTGTCCGTGGAAGAAAACTGATATCTGCATATCCCTTGCCACCCGCCAGCTCTCTGGCCAGTTCATAATCTTTACGTGCCGTATAATAGGCAATTGTGATAACGGATGCCAATGCATTTTCATCATTATATGCCATAATCGATGTCTCACTCTGATGAATCTTCTCCAATGTACATTCCACCAGCAGAGCATCCTGATTCAGTGTCGCCTTGAGAAGTGCATCAGACTGTCGCAGTGCCTCTGCCACCTCACTCCAGCCTAAGACTTTGAGAGTAGTGGCATATTCACCCATAATCTCCTGATTCGGAATCCACACCTCTTTCGTATCAAAATCATATGTCAGATATCCCAAATGAATCAACAACGTCAGCACATCATCCCTTGTAGCAAACGTTACCATATCATTTGCGAAGGAACGCGTATCAACCACTACTCTTCCTCCTGCCATCAGTTCTACGATTGTATCCCGCAGTCCATCATAATTCATCTCAATATATACCTTCAGTGCCTCATATGTCTCTGTCTTCGTCCAATAGCTGTCATAATCATGTCCCATCATAGACAAAACCACCGACCTCGGATTGTACACAGAGATTCCTTTTAACGTATATCCGTCATACCATTTCTTCGTCTCTTCATAAGACATATCATACTTTTCACAGAGTTCCTGTACCTCCATCTCTGTAAACCCGGTATACTCTGCAAACTCCCTCTGATTTGTCATGCTGTATTCTGTAAACATATTAAGGGCGCTGTGTTCTCCGTATTTCTTAATCGGCAAAATGCCTGTCATATAGGCAAGTGCCACATATACTTTGTCCTTCAACAAATTTTGCAGAAAATCGAGATACGCGGTCTGTTCTTCCTCCCGTATTCTTTTTACACGAAACACTGCATCCCACTCATCAATCAGAAAGATAAAGGATACCTTTGTCTGGAGATAGACATCCTCAATACACTGAATCAGATCTGTTTCATCAAAAAACCTGACCTGTGAAAACTCCTCTCCCAACTCATACACAACTCTCTTTGTCAGCTTCCCAACCATTTTTTCTACCGTATCTGACTGACTGAAAAGATCCCGCATATTGATCTGTATCACATTATACCGATTCAGATTTTCCTCAAAGCTTTCATCCTTGGCAATCTTATATGGAGCAAATAAATCCCTGCTGTCACAATCTTTTCCATAATATGCACTTAGCATATTCATAGCCATTGTCTTGCCAAAACGACGGGGACGACTGACCGCTAAAAAACAATTTTCTGTGTAGATATAACGGTTTGTATATGTTAATAATTCTGTTTTATCAATATAGATTTCCGAATTGATTGAACGCTCATATAATTTTTCGCCCGGATTCAAATAAATACCCATACTATCCTCTATTCTCCTGTGTTTTCGATATCAATATATCTGTCAGGCTATTGACTCTGCGAAAACTCAAGGCTTTGATAATTCTTATACTGCCTATCCTTTTGATATTCTAACAGTCTATATTCTCTTGGCAACATAAAATGACTAAATCCTTGAAGATATACATACCTCCTTACGCCTATTACAGTCGGTCAAATTCAAAAAAAGAATCGTTTTTTTCAATTATTTTTGCCTTTCCTTTTTATCAGCCTCTTGTTTTTTGTCTTGCTTCTCATGTAATCCAATAATACAAAAAATAAAAAGAAAAACAATACTACAAAAAATAAAACGTCTGACCATATCGGTATTCCTGCATCCAATGCACCTAACAATAATATATATGTACATATTATCATTACACCTATAAATAACACATGCTTAATTTTTTTAACATTTCGATCTCTCATTATGCAAATACATCCCCTTTACTTCAGCGAGATTATTCCGTCCAGTCCTCTAAAACAATCCCCGTCACTCGCTCAAACTCGCCGGTATTGTGCGCGACAACCGTAAGTCCTCGTGATACCCCCTGCGCTGCAATCATGACATCATATGCGCCAATCGGGATTCCACGAGAAGCAAGTTCCGCCCGGATCAACCCACAAGCAACGGCATCCTTGTCGGAAAACGGCAGAATCTCAAAAGATGACAGGAACATTCTAAGGGTTTCGAGGGTACGATCGCCCCATTTGCTCTTGGCCGCCCCATATTCAAGTTCAAACACCGTGACGGCAGATATTTGTGTCTAAAAGATACATCAAAACTCCTCCCGTTCCGGTACTTCTGATAGTTCAGGCTGTTCACGGTCAAAATCAATATCTGTACCCTGCCCAAGGCTGTTTCGTAGTAAATACCAAGGATCATTCGTTGGAATCAGATAAAACCCCTCGCCGAACTGCC
>JAFVCQ010000238.1 GCA_017479085.1 Lachnospiraceae bacterium
AATTCCCTTCCCAGTTGTCAGGGGGACAGCAGCAAAGGTGTGCGATCGCAAGGGCGCTCATAAAGAATCCGAGGCTTTTGCTCTGCGATGAGCCGACCGGGGCGCTTGATTCTAAGACATCCAAGGACATACTGGTATTACTGGAAGAGGTGAACCGTACATATGGAACCACGATGGTGATCGTTACTCATAACAACTCGATCAAAAATATGGTGGATCAGGTGATCTACATAAAGGACGGAGCGGTGAGTAAAAATTACCGAAATGAGACGAAGATACCTGCTTTGGAATTGGAGGATTTATAAGATGCAGAGGATATTGGGAAAGAGAACTGTCAGGGATTTAAAAGAAAACCGGTTCCGGTATATGGCACTGGCGGCCTTAGTGATATTTGCGATGTTTATCGTGACCGGACTGATCGGAGCTGCGGACACGATCATATCCGGTACGGACAGGATTGCAGAGGAACACAATGTAGAGCATGGTGAATTTACGGTATTCGTGCCGCTTACGGATATGCAGATGGAAATGCTTACAAAGGATGGCACGACAATAGAGGAACAGTTTTCTCTGGAATTTACAAAAGAAGGTAAGACGATCCGGGTTTTTAAGGAGAGAGCAAAGATCAACCGGCTGGTATATATTGAGGGCGGTGAAGCGGAGAGTGATACGGACATCGCATTGGAGAGACGGTTTTGTGAGGAGAACGGTATTTTAGTCGGCGACAGGTTACAGATTGGGAATATGGAATATACGGTGAGTGCTATCGTTGTGACACCGGATTATGATGCGCCATATAAGGAATTGTCCGATACACAGGTTGACAGTAAAAGCTTTGGAACGGCATTTGTTACCGAAACATCATATAACCGGTTAAAGGAGTCCCGGACAGCAGACAAGTCAGAGGAATACATTTACACATACAGGCTGACAGGAAAGATGGACAGCCGGAAGCTGAAAGAAAAACTGAAAGGGATCAAGATAGATGCGGATGAGGTGGACGATGCGTACTTTGCGGAATATTGGGAAAATACAGGGGGGAAGGTGGATGAACTAAAAAAAGGAATCAGGGATCTGTATGACGGTGCAAAAGAGCTGAGGGACGGTCTTTTAGAGCTTGGTGATAACAGCAAAAAGCTGAGGGATGCATCGGGTGATCTGTTTGATTCCTATTTAGAGCAGGCGAACAGCCGGCTTTCCGGATATGGAATAGAGAGGCTGACAAGGGATAATTACCAGAGGGTGTTGGAGGATTTTGAAAAAACCTTTGACAGCGGGATTGCCCGTCTGGAGATCAACAGTCTGCTCTCGGACTTAAGAGATATGGATGCCTATGCACAGGGGGTTAGGGAATACACTGACGGAGTAGATCAGGCAGGAGATGGAAGTGTGGAGATTGCGGACGGTGTGGGGGAGCTGAAGGAACAGATCGATGAATCCATTGAGGAAGAATGGGGAGATGTCCGGCTTGACAATATGACTTCCTTTCTGACCGCAGAGGATAATTTAAGAATAGGCGGTGCAGCAGATGATCAGGTCATAAACAAGTATGGAGGGCTTGTTGCAGGGGTTATTTTGATCGCATTGTTTGCCTATGTGATATCCATATTTGTGATTCACAGCATAGAAAAGGATGCGGTGGTGATCGGTGCCCTCTATTCGCTTGGGGTAAAGAGAACAGAGCTGATGCTTCATTTTGTGACATTGCCGGTTATCATAACCTTTTTTGGCGGAGTGGCCGGCACACTGCTTGGGTTTACCACATTTGGAGTGGAGTACCAGATGCAGGACTGTTATCATTATTACTCCCTTCCGGAGCTTGCACCTATGCATCCGGCGTATCTGATTCTTTATGGAGTGGTTCTCCCGCCGGTGATCGCAGCTTTTGTGAATTATATTGTGATCAGGAAGAAGCTGTCGGTCCCGGCTCTTAAGCTGCTGCGCAATGAACCAAAGCAGAGCAGGGGGAGCAGGTTAGATCTTGGCGGGTATGAGTTTACAAAGGCTTTTCAGATCCGGCAGATCTTAAAGGAGGGACGCTCGGCGATTGCGGTTGTACTTGGAATGTTTATCTCCCTTGTACTGGTCATGATGTCGCTTGACTGTTACGTACTATGTAAAAATGTAAAAGAGGATAATGTAGAGGATACGAAATTTGAATATATGTATTTGTATAAATATCCGGAAAAGACAGTGCCGGAGAATGGCGAGGAGGCATATGTAAAGACACTGAAAAGGAAGACAAACGGGTATAACTTTGATGTGAGTATTCTGGGTTTGCAGGATAAGAGTAAATATTTTGATGTGGAGGTGACGGATAACCAGACACATGTAGTCATATCTTCGGCGTTATCCACAAAGTTCCTTGTGTATGCAGGGGATGAGCTTACGCTTAAGGATGAGGAAAACGACAGGCTGTATTCCTTTATCGTGGATGAGGTTGTAGATTATGCACCAACCTTTTATGTGTTCATGAACATAGAGGATGCAAGGGAGCTGTTTGGTGAGAGCAGTGATTTTTATAATGTCGTGTTTGCAGATCAGGAATTGGATATTGATCCGGGGAGGCTTTATAGTGTGCTGACAAAGTCACAGGTGGAAGCAGCAGCGGACATCTTTATCAAACTGATGAGATCCTTTATGGTGACGATATTAGGCGGCTCTGTTTTTATCTTCTTTATTGTCATGTATCTGATGATGAAGGTCATGATCGACCGGTCGGCATTCAACATTGCGATGATCAAAATCTTCGGCTATCGGAAAAAGGAGATTCAGAAGCTGTATCTGAATGGGAATTTTTATATCATAGCAGCCGGGGCGCTGATCAGTTGTCCGCTTGCAAAGTGGATCATGGACAAAATGTATCCGATGCTGTGTGCAAATGTGTCATGCGCCCTGAATCTCAAGTTTCCGGTATGGATGTATCTGGCAATCTATGCCATGATCTTTTTCATTTATTTTGTGATCAATACACTTCTTGTCCGGAGAATCGGGCAGATGGAGCCGGCAGAGGTGCTTAAGAACAGGGAATGATGGACTGCGATGCAGACAGCCTGAAGGATGAATTATGATAGTGCAGAAATGGCAGGAGGATGTGTGATGAATGTGTGAGAAGAAGTAAGGAATAAAGTCATAAATGGGAATGAATAGGAAGGAGAAAAAAATGGAAAAGATTGATATTACAGGGGTTCCGGAGACCATGATCCAGACTCTTTATGCAAGGGCGAAGGAGTCAAAAAAGGAGAAGCATTTTATTTACGATAAGCAGGCGGTAGAGATTGTGGAGAAGATGGATTACAACTTTGACAAGGCGGACAAGGACAGCATGATGAGTGCAGGTGTAATCGCAAGAACAATGCTGTTAGACAGAATGGTGGGAGATTATGTAGAGAGGTATCCGGATGCTGTGGTCATCAACATTGCCTGTGGTCTGGACACCCGCTTCTATCGGGTAGATAATGGAAGGATAAGGTGGTATAATCTGGATCTTCCGGAAACAATCGCGGTCAGACGCAGATTCTTAGAGGAAAACGGAAGAGTGTCCATGCTTGCCTGTTCTGCCATGGACGGAACGTGGGCAGAGCAGATCGGTACGGCAGAGGGCAGGGTTCTGGTCATTGTGGAAGGACTCACGATGTACCTGACAGAGGAGGATGTGAAAACGATTCTCACGATCATTGATGAGAATTATGATAACGTGACGGTCTATATG
>JAFVCQ010000239.1 GCA_017479085.1 Lachnospiraceae bacterium
CTTCGAACTAAGCTCACGTTGTTCGCTAAGGTCTCAGCTATCCGCTTAGCTGCAGACGTAACGGTACTAAATTCGCAGCTTGGGCTGCTCATTAAGGACCGACGTCCGCAGATAGCCCTGCATTGTGAAACATATACCATACCCAGTAGCTGTTTACTGGCTAATTCAGTTGGATTATACTAGGTATATACAGAGTGAACCACAAATTTCCCACTCTTGGGCTTGAGCCTCGAATGAACAAGCTCGCTTGAGGCATGATGTCAAAAATGAAAAAAGGAGATGGCTTGATATGACCAAAGACGTGCTGGTAAAGATTTCCGGTATGCAGTTTGATATAGAGGACGAACCGATTGAACTGGTAACAGCAGGGACTTATTACCTGAAAAATGGCAGGCACTATGTCCTGTATGAGGAACAGCCGGATAGCAGCGGCCCCGCTATCAGGAATATCGTAAAGTTTCAGGATGGTATGTTCGAGATGACGAAAAAGGGTGCTGAGTATTCGTATCTGCTCTTTCGGGAAGCGCAGAATACTTCGACTGTCTATCAGACACCGGCCGGACCGGTACAGATCGATGTGTCCACCCATGACTTTCAAATGACAGAGACAGAGGAAGAACTGGCGGTAACGATACGATATTCTTTGAATATCAATTACAATTTTATTTCGGAATGTGAAGTGAATTTTAAGGTGCAGGCAAGATGAAAAAGAAAAAAGGGCAGACGCCAAAATATTTTGAAAATGACAAATATGAACATTTTTTGGGAATTGAGAGTACCGAAATCGTATATAATAACCGGTATAATGATGATTATTACCGATATGAGCCCACGAGCTACAGTGGGCTCATTTGCGCATTTGATGAGATGGAGCAGGTGCTCACCCGGTATGACCGTCTGGTGGACTTTGGCTGTGGCAAGGGAAGGGTACTTTTTTATGTGAATCAGAGATTTCGGTGTGAGGTATGCGGAATTGAGATCGATGAGGAGCTCTATGAACTGGCTCTCGATAACCGCGCCTATTATAATACCAGATTCCGCGATTCCATGGAGAAGATCGATCTGATCTGCGGCAAGGCGGAGGAATATGCGGTCAGACCCGAGGATACCGTATTTTATTTTTTCAATCCGTTTGATATCGGTATTTTTGAGCAGGTGATCGATCATCTGGTTCAGAGTGTAGAGCAGCATCCGAGAAGAATCTTTGTCATGATGTATTATCCCAAGGAGGAGTATCGTCTGTGTATGAAGCGCAGGCAGTTCAAGCTTTACCGCATTGTCAAGCTTCCCACCTATATGATGGACTGGGATGAAAAGGTTGTGATATACGAATACGGGGAGCCACCGGCCTCCGGTAAAAGTTTTATTGTGTGAATGGAATAAAGATGGTATAATCACCATAAATGCCAGCCGGCTGGCAGTGAATGTACAGACAGAGAGGGAATGATATGGACGAAAAGAATATATTGCGCAAGGAAATAGAAAAATACTTAACATTTCCATTTATTCTGGCTATTTTGCTGATCGTTATGAATGGAGTGGTATATGGGTTTGATATGACCTGTGGGATGATCGTGACCATATTTGTGGTGCTCTATCTGATCGTGGCCGCCTATATGTATTTTCGGAAACGCCCGGGTATCATGTCGGATCTGGTGGCATTTGGATTTGCACACGGATCGGTTCAGAATAAGCTGATCAGGGAGCTGTCCATACCGTATACTCTGGTCGATCACAATGGGCGGATCTTATGGAGCAATAAGGCATTCTATGAGACTGTCAAGAGCGACAAACAGCATATGCGCAAGCATATACAGCATGTTTTTGCAGATATCACGATCGAGCTGTTCGATATGGAGCCGGAGGACAACAACCAGCGGGTCGTTCATATTTTTCAGTCGGAACGCAATTACAGGGTGGAGATCCGGCGGGTCGGGGTGCAGGAGCTGTTGTCAGCGGGTATCGTAAAAGAGGCAAGGGAAGAGGACGTGTTGTATGCCCTTTATCTGTATGACGAGACGGAGCTGGTGGAGGTATTAGAGGAAAAGGCAAAGATCAAACTGGTCGTAGGGCATATATACATTGATAACTATGAGGATGCGATGGAGTCGACGGAGGAGGTCAGACGGTCGTTACTGATCGCACTGATCGACCGGAAGATCACGAAGTATATGCAGACGGCAGATGCCATCATCAAGAAGCTGGAGAAGGACAAATACCTGTTTGTCTGTCAGCAGCAGCATTTGGATCAACTGCAGAAGGGGAAGTTTTCCCTGTTAGATGAGGTTCGCAGCATCAATATCGGTAATGAGACACCGGTTACCCTGAGTATCGCGGTGGGAATGGATCCGGAGAGGGACAGCTATACTGCGGCCTATGAATATTCCCATATGGCTATGGATCTGGCATTGGGACGCGGCGGAGATCAGGCGGTCATCAAGAAGGGAGATAAGGTCTTTTATTATGGTGGCAAGACCCAGTCCGCAGAGAAGAATACCCGGGTGAAGGCACGGGTGAAGGCGCATGCACTCAAGGAGATGCTGATCACGAGGGATAAGGTGATCATTATGGGACATAAGAAACCGGATATTGACTGTCTGGGCTCTGCGATTGGCATTTACCGGCTGGCAACCCTGCTGGATAAGGAGGCACATATCGTGATCAACGAGGTGACAAGCTCGATCCGTCCGGCCATGAATAGCTTTCTTGGCAGCAGTATCTATCCGGAGGATATGTTTTTTAACAGCGAACAGGCGTTAGAGGCAGTGGGACCGAATACCGTGGTCGTGGTGGTGGATGTGAACCGTCCAAGCTACACGGAATGTCAGGAGCTGCTTGCGCGGACAAAGAACATTGTCGTGATCGATCATCACAGACAGAGCGGGGAGATCATTGAGAATGCCACTCTTTCGTATGTAGAGCCATACGCCTCTTCTGCCTGTGAGATGGTGGCGGAGATCCTCCAGTATAGCGTGGATAAGCCGAAGCTTCGTCCGGCGGAGGCAGATGCCATGTATGCCGGCATTTTAGTGGATACCGACAACTTTGTTGCAAAGACCGGTGTCCGTACCTTTGAGGCGGCTTCCTTTTTGCGGAAGTCCGGTGCGGATATGATCCGCGTCCGTAAAGCCTACCGGGTGGGCATGGAGGAGTATAAGCATTTGTCAGAGGGCGTGACACGGGCCGAGATCTATCTGGATAATTTTGCAATCTCGGACGTGCCGACAGAGGGAGTGGACAGTCCGACGGTGTTGGCGGCAAAGGTTGCGAACGATCTGCTGGATGTGGAGAATGTGCGCGCCTCCTTTGTGCTGTCAAGGCTGGAGAATGTAGTCTATATCAGTGCGAGATCGATCGATGATGTGAATGTGCAGGTGATCATGGAGCATTTTGGGGGTGGCAGACATGGAACCGTGGCCGGTGCCCAGCTCGTGGATGTGACCATAGATGAGGCAAAGCAGCAGATTCGGGAATTGCTGGAGCGGCTGCGGAGCGAGGGTGAATTTTGAGCATACAGGAAAGGAAGGATAGAGACAATGGAAGTAATCTTAACAGAGGATGTAAAAAATGTTGGAAAAAAGGGAGAGATCGTCAAGGTAAACGATGGCTATGGCAGGAATGTCCTGATCAAGAAAAAGCAGGCGGTAGAGGCTACCAATCAGAATCGCAATGACTGGAAGCTTAAGAAGGCCAATGATGATAAGGTCGCAGCAGAGAATCTGCAGGCGGCAAAGGAGCTGGCCGGACAGCTTGAGGCATCCGAGATCACAATTGGAATCAAGGTGGGAGAGGGTGGCAAGAGCTTCGGCTCCGTATCCTCGAAGGAGATTGCAGAGGAGGTAAAGTCGCAGTTAGGTCATGATGTGGACAAGAAGAAGGTACAACTGAAGGATGCCATCAAGACAGTGGGCACCCATGAGGTGAAGATCAAATTACACACACAGGTGACGGCAACGCTCAAGGTTCATGTGGTTGCGCAATAGTGGGAAATATAGAAAATGGATGAGGCAGTTATAAAGAGAATACAACCGAATAGCATAGAGGCGGAGCAGTCGGTGATCGGTTCCATGCTGATGGACAGGGATGCCATTGTAGAGGTTGCGGATATCCTGACCAGAGATGATTTTTATTACAGCCAGTATGGTATGTTGTTTGAGGCAATGGTTACACTGTATAATGAGGGTAAGCCGGTAGATGTACTTACGGTCAGCAATAAGCTGAAAGAAATGGGTGCGCCGGAGTCGGTCAGCAGCATGGAGTATGCGGGGGAGATCGCCGCCATTGTTCCCACGTCGATCCATGCAAAGCAGTATGCCCAGATCGTACAGGACAAAGCGGTTCTGCGCCGTCTGATCAAGTTTACGGAGAGGACAACGGAGGCCTGCTATGCGGGCAGACAGGCTGTGGCGGAGCTGTTAGAGGATTCGGAAAAGGAGCTGTTTGATATCGTGCAAAGGCGCAATGGCGGGGAGGAATTTGTGCCAATGCAGGAGATCGTTCTGAATGTATTAGATACCATTGAAGCTTCTGCCAAGCGTGGGAGCAAGGTCACAGGTGTTCCAACCGGTTTTATCGACCTCGATGAGAAGCTGACGGGTCTGCATGGCTCGGAGCTTATCCTGATCGCGGCAAGACCGGCTATGGGCAAGACCGCCTTTGCGCTGAATATTGCGCAGAATGCGGCGATGAAGTCCGGTGTGCCCTGCGCAATCTTCAGTCTGGAGATGAGTAAGGAACAACTCGCGACCCGTCTGATCGCAATGGATTCCATGGTGGATTCCCAGTCGATTCGTACCGGACAGCTGGTGGATTCCGATTGGGATAAGCTGATGGATTCCACATACCGTGTGGGCACGACACCGATGTTTATTGATGATACACCGGGTATCACGATTGCCGAGCTGCGCTCCAAATGCCGCAAATTAAAACAGACGCAGGATATCGGCCTGATCATCATTGATTATCTTCAGTTGATGAATGGAAGTGGACGTTCGGAATCCCGGCAGCAGGAGATTTCGGAGATCAGCCGTTCCCTCAAAAAGCTCGCCAGAGAGCTGGATGTGCCGGTGATCGCCCTGTCCCAGCTGAACCGTGCGGTGGACAGCCGCGAGGATCACAAGCCGGTCATGTCCGATCTGCGCGAGTCGGGAGCCATTGAGCAGGATGCGGATGTGATCATGTTCATATACAGGGATGATTATTACAATAAGGAATCCGAAAAACCGGGCGTTGCAGATATCATTGTTGCCAAGCAGAGAAATGGTTCCACAGGGCCGGTAGAGCTGATCTGGCTTGGGAAATATACAAAGTTCGGCAACAAGGAGCGGGCCGGGAAGAAATAAACGATCGTCCGATGGCCAGCAGTTATGGAAGAGGACGGGATAAGGAGAGAAAGATGAGTGTAAGAGCAACCATTGCGGTGTGGGCCGGTAAATTGACAACCAGAATCCTGAAGCTGTTTGGAAGCGGCGGAACCTCTCTGCCGGGGAAGCTGGTCTTAAAGCTGTGTCCGGATATTCTGGGACATCTGGCAAAGGATATGAAGATCATCTGTGTGACCGGTACAAATGGAAAGACGACAACCTGCCATATCATTCGGGATATGCTTGAGGAAAGTGGCAGTACCGTTTTTTGCAATGATGCGGGAGCGAATCTGTTGGGAGGAGTGGTATCCGCCTTTGTGGGGGCAGCATCGCTGGGAGGTAAGGTTAAGACCGATTATGCCCTGTTGGAATGCGATGAGGCTGCGCTTAGGAGTATTGTGGAGCATTTTGGTGAACTGGATGTGACAGCGGTTGTGACGAATGTCTTTCGCGATCAATTGGACCGCTATGGGGAGGTGTTGACAACGGTTGGCAAGATTCGGGACGGTTTGTCTCAGCTGCACAATGTCAGACTGGTGTTAAATGCCGACTGTTCTCTGACTACCTCTTTGAATGACCTGTCGCACAGTGAGATCTATTATTTTGGCGTGGACGGTCCGCTGTATGAGGGCAGCTCCTCGGATATCTCGGATGCAGTGTACTGTATCCAGTGTAAGACCAAATACAAATATCACTATCGCACCTTTGGACATCTGGGTGGCTTTTACTGTGAGAAATGCGGCTATCAGAGACGCGAACCGCAGGTGGCGCTTAAGAAGGTGGTTCAGTGGAAGGATGCCTCGACCGTGGTGCAGATGGATGTGTTCGGCAATGAGGTGGAGGCAGAGGTCATGCTGCCGGGTGGCTATAATCTCTATAATGCGCTGGCCGGTGTGACGGTTGCTTCCCTGATCGGACTGCCACAGGACAAGATTGTGGAGGTGCTTGGCGGGCTGACCACCCATTTTGGCAGAATGGAACAGGTTTCGCTTGGAGGCAATACACTGCATATGGTTCTGGTGAAGAATCCGGCAGGCTTTAATGAGGTACTGCAGTTTCTGATTCAGCAGCGGCCGGCCGGGAACATCGTGTTTGGTCTGAATGACAATTATGCCGACGGGAAGGATATCTCGTGGATCTATGATGTGGAGTTTGAACGGCTGACAGGGGCGGCAGCGGGAGCAAAGCAGTTCTACTTTACCGGAAAGAGAGCCTATGATATGCAGCTGCGGTTGAAATACGCAGATTTTGATACCCGCAAATTTATCGTCGAGAAGGATTACAAGAAGCTGATCACGATGCTGGAGCAGTCAGGGGAACAGACCTTTCTTGTGCTGTCCTATACCTGTATGCTGGAGTTCCGGGATAAGCTTGGGGAATTTGTTCCGCTCAAGCGGTATCAGGCGGAGTAGTGTCATTTTGTTAAGCCGTATGCTGCCGGGTAGGGAATCTGTTTCCCATTCCGGACGTGCTGCTATGCATAAATTCGCAGCTTCGGCTGTTCATTTTGGAAAAAGGAGATCGCACATGAGGGATAAGAGACACTTGCACATCTGTCATTTATATTATGATATACTGAACCTGTACGGAGATAATGGCAATATCCGGACAATGGAGAAACGACTGGCATGGCGGGGAATCGATTCGAAGGTGACCCGGCTTTCCTTTGGATACGTCGATTCGGGACAGGATTTTGATATTATTTTCATCGGTGGAGGACAGGATTTTGAACAGGAGCTGCTGGTGAAGGATCTGTTTGCTTACAAGACCGGATGGCTGAAGGAGGAGATTGAGAAGGGAACCGTAATTCTTGCAATCTGCGGAGGCTACCAGATGCTTGGCAGGTATTATGAGGCGGCAGACGGGACCCGTGTGGATTTTCTGGGAGGCATTGATGTGTATACGACAGCCTCGGATAAACGCATGATCGGGAATTTTGTGTATGAGTATCAGACGGAGCGGGGAGAGACGTTTCCCATCGTCGGCTTCGAGAATCACAATGGCCAGACATGGCTGGGAGACGGCGTGAAACCAATGGGCCGGATCATCAAGGGTTATGGCAACAACGGTGAAGATGGAACGGAAGGTGCCCGCTATCACAATGTATTTGCAACCTATTCACATGGACCGCTCCTTCCGAAAAATGCAAGGATCGCAGACGAACTGCTGGGTATCGCCTATGAGCGCAGGTATGGAGAGCAGCTCCCGCCTCTGGAGCATGTGATGGAGGATGCGGCATTGGAGGATATTAAGAGGCAACTGTTGTAAAGTTATCATCATCACAGTTGTGTGATTGCGCAAAGGGCGTTTCAATGTCTGATCAGAAAGGGATTCATATATGGAAAAGGTAAAACGATTAAAAAGAGAAATTCGTGCGGAGGGAACCGTCATCAAGCTGTACAAGGATACGGTAGAGGTAAATGGCAGCATTGCCGAGTGGGATTATATCCATCATGATGGTGCGGCTGCTGTGGTTGCGGTAACGGAGGATGGAAAGCTTGTAATGGTGCGTCAGTACCGGAATGCGCTGGACCGGTTTACGTTAGAGCTTCCTGCGGGGAAATTAGATGACCCCGGGGAGCCTGCTTTGGAATGTGCAAAGAGAGAGCTGGAGGAGGAGGCAGGGTATTATACGGATGATTTTGAGTATCTGTTGACTGTGAACACGACCGTTGCATTCTGCAATGAGAAGATTGATATCTTTCTGGCACGCAATCTGCAAAAGACAGAACAACATCTGGATGAAGAAGAATCCATCGATGTGGAGTTTTGGAGTATAGAGGATTTAAAGCAGATGATTTACGAGGGGAAAATGACGGATAGCAAGACGGTTGCCGGAATTCTGACCTATGCGTCGAAGTATCGGTCGATGTCATAGGCAGTGTGTCGGATCGGATACAAGGGAAACAGTCTGTCGTGCAAAGAGAATAGGAGAAGGAAGAACATGAAAATCGCAGTCTATAATTACAGGGATTTTGATGAAGCTGTTTTTTTTGAAACATATGCAAAGGAATATCAGGTGGAGCTCATTCCCATTCGGGAAACACCATCCCCTGAGAATGTCCTGCTTGCAAAGGGTTGTGAGGGAGTCAGTGTGATTACCACCCCGATTACAGAGGAGCTGATCAAGGTCTGGAGTGAGGTCGGGGTGAAGCACATTTCCACCAGAACCATTGGGTATGACCATGTGGATCTGGCAGCAGCGCAGAGATATGGAATGGCGGTCAGCAATGTCACCTATTCCACCGGCAGCGTAGCGGATTATACGGTCATGCTGATCCTGATGGTGCTGCGCCGGATGAAATCCATTCTCAAACGCGCAGAGGGAATGGATTACTCTCTGGCAGGCAGCATTGGAAAAGAGATCGGGGATCTGACGATCGGAGTGGTGGGAACCGGTAAGATCGGAATGCATGTGATGCGCAATCTTTCCGGCTTTGGCTGTAAGCTGGTTGCCTGTGACCCGCATGAAAATGAAGATGCAAAGCGATATGGAACCTATTGTTCTTTGGAGGAGGTCTTTCGTGCGAGTGATGTCATCACCTTTCACACGCCGGCCAATGCCGGCAGTTATCATATGGTCAATGCGGATTCCATAGAGACCATGAAGGACGGTGTGATCCTGATCAACACCGCAAGAGGAAGTGTAATCGATACCCCTGTGCTCATTGATGCACTTGAGCGTGGCAAGGTCGCAGGAGCGGCATTGGATGTGGTCGAGAGGGAGCTTGGCCTTTACTATGGGGATTACAAGTATCAGGTGCCTGGCCATCGTGAGATGTCCATTTTGAAAGACATGCCCAACGTACTCATGTTACCTCATATGGCTTTTTATACGGAAAATGCAGTCTCGGACATGGTGGAGCATTCCATAGCACACATTGTAAACGGAGATGGAAATGTGGTTGGCTAGTATAATCCGCATTAAATAAGCGTATGTTTCACGCAGAATTCGGCTTAGGGAGTGCGTACCCCAAACCGGAGGCGTACCGGACGTACGGTGAGGATTTGGGGTATGTGCTCCTTAAGTCGAAAGCAAGCGAAACATATGCTTATTTAGTGCGGGTTATACTAGTATGCAGGACAGGCTGCTGGTTCCGGCCAACAATGGGGCAGGCGGACATGCATGCCCGGTTGACGAAGATTGCGAAGGATGTCATATGGCAATCATTACCGGTATTATTTTCGTGTGATCTGTGTTAAAGTTTAGTTGTAACAGAAATGTTACAATTAAAAAACAGGAGGTCATAAGTTATGAAGAAACAGTCAGTTTTAGCAATGGCATTGGTGCTTGGACTTACCGGTGGTACATCCTTTTCGGCACAGGCAGCGGGAACATGCAGCCTGAGTGGGAATTTACAGTCGAAGAATTGTGGTGCAGCGAATGTACAGGTGACAGGTATAAATAGTTCGTTAAGCGGATTGTGCAGCCAAGTACAAAATTGCAAAAATGGAGTATCGGTTGTTATTCCAAATGGTAGTCAGGTGAATGGAGGAAGTGATACAAGCTGTAGCGGCTCAGGCTGTCCGTCTGTAACCGTACAAAGCAATGTAAAGGGAGCAAATGATACGAATAGTTCCTGCTCTGTCGTGAACGACATCGTAAAAAGTGTGACCGGTCAGAATGTTTCCAACAGTACATCCGGCAATTGCAATCAGGTAAAGAGTGGAAGCAGCCAGAATAGCTGTACCACGCCATCGTCAACCTGCAATCAGGTAAAGAGTGGAAGCAGCCAGAATAGCTGCACCACGCCATCGTCAACCTGCAATCAGGTAAAGAGCGGAAGCAGCCAGAATAGCTGTACATCCCCGTCTTCAACCTGTAATTCAGGAAATAACGGCTGCAATACCACCTGTCCATCGAAGTCTTCCGACTCCAATGCGGTACAGAGTGGAACAGACAAAAATTGTCAGTATATTATCGTATCGCCAAACTGCGGAAAGACCCAGATCAGGACTGGCAGCAACTGTCCATCTGTCACAGTGCCGGATACCAGCACAACGGAATCCGGTAAAAAGGATACAAATGGAACAGAGCAGAATACGACAGAAGCAAATGTACCGGCAACTACGGAGACACCTGCTGCAGATCCATCTACGGACAGTGAGAAGCAGACAGACAACAGCCAGTCAGACATTGACCGTGAGGCATTATCCTATGCAGAGCAGATTGTGAAGCTGGTAAATGAGGAGCGTGCAAAGGTTGGTCTGCATGCACTGCAGCTTGACACTGAGTTGACTTCGGCAGCACTGGTTCGCGCAGACGAGATTCAGATATCCTTTTCCCATACCAGACCGGATGGCAGATCCTTCAGCTCTGTTCTGACCGATAACGGAATCCGCTTTACCGGTGCAGGGGAGAACATTGCATGGGGACAGACTTCGCCGGAACAGGTTATGCAGGCATGGATGAACAGTGAGGGTCACAGAGCCAATATCCTGAATGCGAAATTTACCAAGATCGGTGTGAGTCATACGCAGGATGCATCCGGCAGACAGTACTGGTCACAGTTGTTTACGTATTAAACGACAATGTTGAATTTGAAAACACCCCGGTGGCTGTGGCAACAAGTCTGAGAGTGCCAATATCAGGATAGCCACAGTGGATGCAAGGGGCTAATGTAACCGGCATTGCCAAGGGAAAGACAACAATATATGAATCATGCAAGGGCGATTGGAAGTTTGAGATTCGAATCGCCCTTTTGTCATGATACCGGGGAGCTTTACCCTTTTTCGATCCTTGAAAAAGACTATCTTTTTTGTTATGATCTGTTGTATGAGATGGAATGTTAGTTGTGTATGTGGAATTGTATGAATCATGCATTGGAACAATGAATTTCTATTTTGATGCCGGAGGTGATTGGATGGGAACGTATTTGAATCCGGGCAGTCAGAGATTTTTGGAGGCTGTCAATTCTGAAATATATGTGGATAAGACAGAGATGATCTTGTATCTCAATTCTGTGGTATGTACGCAGCAAAAGTATGTGAGTGTATCGAGACCGCGCCGGTTCGGGAAGACAATGGCGGCAAGTATGCTGTGTGCGTATTATGGCGCAGGTGACAGCAGTGAGCTGTTCAAGGGGCTAAAGCTTGGCAGACACGACGGGTGGGAGAAATACCGTAATCGGTTTGATGTGATCCGGATTGTGATGACGGAATTTTTCAAAAAGGGCATTGAGGTAAAGGATGCACTGACCAAAATGCAGAAGATAGTGGCAAGGGATATCAAAAAACAATATCCGGATGTGGACTATTTTGATACGGAGGATCTGAGGCAGTCCATGTCAGATATCTATGCGGAAAATGGTAAACAGTTTGTCATCATAATCGATGAATGGGATGCAGTGTTTCGGATACGAAAGGAGGATAAGGAAGGGCAGACACAGTATCTTGATTTCCTGCGCAACTGGCTGAAGGATCAGGATTATATCGCGCTTGCCTATATGACGGGGATTCTGCCAATCAAGAAGTACGGGGAACATTCTGCTCTTAACATGTTTGACGAATATTCCATTATCACACCGATGCAGCTCGCATCGTACCCAGGATTCACTGAGGATGAGGTGAGGCAGCTTTGTGAGGAATATAGTATGCGATATGAGGATGTTTCCAATTGGTATGATGGCTATGAAGTAAGCACCACGATACCGATAGCGATGCGGGAAAAATACCGCATGGGGGAGTATGCTGGAAAAACAATCTCTCTATACAGCCCTTTGTCTGTTGTCAAAGCGGTATCTACCGGCATCATCCAGAACTACTGGAACAAGACAGAAACATACGAAGCGCTTGCGGAATATATCAGAATGAATCTGGATGGATTAAAGGATGCGGTGGCACTTTTAATGGATGGTGGCAGATTGAAGATCAATATTGCAAAGTATCAGAATGATATGACGACCTTTCATGGCAGGGATGATGTGCTTTCCCTCTTGATTCATCTGGGATATTTGGGATATGATGCGGAGACAAGGGAAGTGTTTGTACCGAATAAGGAGATTCTGGATGAATTTAAGAACTCCACCGAATCAGAGGAATGGGTGGATACATTTCAGTCTTTTTAGAAGTCACAGAGATTGCTAAAGGCAACATGGGAGTGTGACGAAAGAAAGGTGGCAGAGCTGCTGGAGTATTTCCAT
Organism: Lachnospiraceae bacterium; assembly: GCA_017479085.1. Classification (GTDB taxonomy): domain Bacteria; phylum Bacillota; class Clostridia; order Lachnospirales; family Lachnospiraceae; genus CAG-590. The sequence continues at coordinate 12,506 of JAFVCQ010000239.1, forward strand.
GACACCGCAGAAAACAAGACCTACCACTCCGAAGCAGCACTTTCCTATGCGGTACAGATGGCATATTATGCGGCGCAGAAGTATTATACGACGATACAGGAATTGGATTCGGGCAAGGGTTATTGTGATTTGGTATATCTGCCGTCACCGGAGTATTGCGATAAGCCCGTATTATTGATTGAATTGAAATATGAAAGAGACGTGAGAACAGCCGCTGACCAGATCAGAAGCAGGAATTATCCACAGAAACTAGAGCATTATCAGGGGAATCTATTGCTTGTCAGCGTGAATTATGATAAGAATGCATCAAATGTGAGTGAGAATTATAAGCATCATACCTGCAAGATTGAAAAAGCGTAAGAGATGATGGATATGGATGAACTCTTATACTCGCAAACGAAACGACTATGCTAAGCTTGTCTGTCGCCCTTTGGGCTCTACTTCTTGGACTTTCAAAGTAAACGGTGGTGCACTAAGTTCATTCTGCGCCCTTTGGGATCGGATTCTTGGACCTTCAGAGTAACTGCCGATTGTAATCTTTCACTGCGGTATATACAGTTAAACTAAATGGTTGTCTTGGTATACGTTCTCCTGATTTGTCAAGGCTTAATGTATACCGGCTCATAGAGGAATAGTCGGCGATCAGTTTGTTCTGTGTGGCAAGTGTGCTTAACAGGAGGGGAAATGATGTTAGAAGAAGATTATGTGATGCGGATCATTCATGAAATGGTTCGAACCTTGTTAAAGCTATTGTTCAATATGGATGAGAAAAGGGAAGATATCCGGATAGCGGATATGGAGACAGACCGGCAGTACAGACTGTTATGCAGACTGGTGGATAGCGGCAGGATGAATGAGGCAGAGAATCGGTTATTTGATGAGATAGACCCCTCCGATATCAACGATCTGCAGATGGGGCTTTTGTTCTTTGATTATCTGAATGAGCTTTCCGATGAAGTGTTGGAAGAAGCGCAGTATACAAGAGAGGAGATTCGCTTAGGGATAGAAGCGCTGCTGAAGGAATACGGATATGATGGGTTAGGTGGAATGGTTTCAATGTGATGGTTTTCGTGTGCTGCGGGATGCTATTTGGAAAAGACATGATGATTGAAAGGGATATGACTCCGGCTTTACACATTGTGATGTGTAAAGCCGGAGTTTTTCATGCTGTTGTTTAGCTGCAATGTCATCAATTTCTACTTGACAATATGTATATAACTGTATATACTGTATATACTGTATATGTTAAGAGCGAGATGCACAAAACCATAGTAAAAGATACGAGGGGGATATCACATGAGTGTGTTGATGCAATGCGACCATATTACCAAGCGGGTTGGCAATTTTATCCTGCAGGATGTTCACTTTGAATTGGAGCCGGGTTATATATTGGGTGTGATTGGCAGTAACGGTGCAGGGAAGACGACTCTGGCAAGGGTTCTGCTGGGAAGCTACAAGCTTTATGATCATGCCGGGGATTATACAATCCGGACGCGGGAGGCAGAGGGGATGGCAGCGAATAAAGGAGATGTGTTCATAGACGGATATTCTATGAAACGGAATACGGGACAGTATAAGGCAGAGCTTGCCGGTATTCTGAATGAGAATCCCTTTGCCATGAAGCTGTCTGCTTACAAAAACGGGATTCTTTATGGCAGCTATTATGAGGCTTTTGACAGGGATGCATATCGGCAGCTTTTGGAGCAGTATGAAGTGCCGCTTACGCTTCCATTAGAAAAACTCTCTAAGGGAGAACAGATCCGGATGCAGCTTGCATTTGCCCTTTCCCATAGAGCAACGGTATATATCTTTGACGAACCGGCAGGCAATCTGGATGTGAGGTTCCGGGAGATGTTTTATGAGATCATGCGGGATCTTGTGAGGGAAGGGGATAAGAGTATCATCTATGTCACCCATCTGGTGGAAGAGCTGGAGACACTGGCGGATTATGTGCTATGGCTCGATCAGGGGAGGCAGAAGGGCTTTGGCACACTGGAGGGACTGTTAGAGGAGTACCGGCTTTATTCGGGACCGGAGGAATTGCTGGCAAAGGACAGGAGCTGTCAGGTGATCGGAGAAAGGCGGAATGCGGTACACATGGAGACGCTGGTCTGGAGCCGGGATGGAAGATTTTCAGAGGAGCTGCGGGCAAGGAGCAGAAGACCGGAGTTAAAGGAGATCATGTATTATGAGGAGGAGAGGAGACGCAGGGATATGCATGAGTGATACAGACTGGTTTCAAGAAAGAGAAACAGTTCCATGGTAAGAGAGTCTGTATGGGTAAATGTGTAAGGCAGACCGGTGGAGTTGGAAACAGAAACCTGGCAGAGGATGCAGGAGAGGAATTTGTGATGGATGTGTTATGGAGGAGAAACGGGATGGAAGTAAGAAAACAGGTATGGATAGAATTGAAATATACAAAGAAGCTCAGGCATTTGGCACTGGTCATCCCGCTTACTTTGTGTGCGACTCTTTTCCTAAGAGAATGGTTGCTTGTATATGCCATACTGGTCGGTTACATGGAATATCTGCTCCGTCGGAACCGTTCCGGGGAGGTACCGCAGATTCTTTCCTTTCTGCCGATGGAACAGAAGGAGAGGAGACGCTATGTCAGGCGGCGGAGTGACCTGATCAGTGGAGCCTTTGGCCTTTATCTGACGGTATGTCTGCTAAGCTGCTACATCCTGTATAAGGGCCGATCGGTCAACAGGGTGGGTACGGGCTGCATGCTGGTCATTGGCATTTCTTATTTTTTGAAGACAAGGGAACAACTTGTGGCAGAAGAAAATGCGGCATACCGCAGATATGAGCGTTCCCTTTACCGGAAATTATGCTGTCCCCTGTGGTATCAGGAAATGAACAATATAGCGGTCATGCTGAGAACTGCTCTTTTGGTCATCAGTTATTATTGGTGCGACTTGTATCATGAGACGGGGGCAATACCGGTGCAATGGATTTGGGGACTGACAACCGGTCTGGCGGTGTTGTTTTTGTTTCATATTTTGATGATGCGGCATAGCATTGCTATTGTGGATATGGGAGACTATGGCGGAAAGCGGGATAAGGCGGTGGAACATGAATATTAAGATACAGTCAAAGAGCAGCGTGCCGATTTACGAGCAGATCAAGGGGCAGATCAAGGAACAGATCCTGGCAAAGGAATTAACGGAGGGGGACCCGCTTCCTTCGATCCGCAGCCTTGCCAGAGATCTGGCGATCAGTGTGATCACCACAAAAAGAGCTTATGAGGAACTGGAAAAGGAAGGACTCATTTATTCTGTGGCGGGAAAAGGATTTTATGTGGATTCTCCGGATACTAATTATCTGGCCGAGAAGAGGGTACAGGGTCTGGAGGAACAGTTAGAGACGGTCTTGCAGCATTGTAAAGAGGCAGGGCTTGACCGGGAAGAGGTAAAGGACATGGTGGATATTTTATGGGAGGAATAGCGATGTTAGAGGTAAAGGAGCTGCATTATGAACGGAAAGGCAAAGAGGAGACATTCCGGTTACAGGATATTCATTTTGAGTTGGAACAGGGATACATCATGGGGCTTCTGGGGTTAAATGGTGCCGGCAAATCCACACTGTTGGATCTGGTCATGGGGCTTTTGACACCGGACAGTGGGAGTGTCACGTTTGATGGAAAGGAGGTGTCAGCGCATACCAGACGGACGTTGCAGAAGATAGCGTGTGTCTCGGATCAGAACGAATTTCTGCGATACCGCACATTGGAGGAAAATGCAGATCTATTCGGGATTCTCTATGACGAGTATGACCGGAATCGTTGGGAGGATTATATGGATGACTTTGGACTGACGGCGGAGCAGAGAAGGCTTTGTTATGATGACCTGTCTGCCGGGGAAAAGAGGAAATTTCAACTGGCATTTGCTCTTTCCTATCAGCCGGAGCTTCTGCTGCTGGATGAGCCGACTGCCAATCTGGATCCGCATTCCAGGGTGGAGTGGATGAACATGTTGCAGAGACAGGTGGCGGAGGAAGAGATCAGCGTGATCATGGTGACGCATCTGACCTGCGATCTGGATCAGATCGCAGACTATATTCTGGTATTGGATAAGGGAAGGCAGCTCGCCTATATGGATCGGGAGGAAATGGTTGACCGGTATGGGGAGATTGAATTGTCCAGACTGCTGCTGGAGCTGGCAAAATAGCAGACCAATCATACCGATTATACGAGGAGGAAGAAAGGGTGGAACAAGAAGAGCGTTTTGCGGAGCAGATATGGAAATGGAATCAGGGAGAACAGATTTACAGGGTGATCTGCCTGGCCTTTTATTTTATGAACCTGTTGTGGAATTGTCTGGTTACAGATTATAGCCGCATATTGGAAAAAATGGAAATCCGTATATGGATCATGTGGATGGTTCAAATAGGGCTTCTGGCTTTGTATATGATGTGGTTTTTGAACGGTTATACGAGGGTGCATGCGGAAGGGAGGACTGCTGAATATCTGATGGAATGTGTCTGCCGGATGCCCTTTTCGCCGGAGGCGTATTATGCGGTGATCCGGAAAAAGTGTCTGAGGGTTGGAGGCTGGCTGCTGGCAGCAGGCTTTTTGATTCGGCTGGGCGGGATGCTTATCCTGGTTGAGGTGGGAGAGGACAGAGTGGGTTTTCGGAGCGAGGGGCGATCGGTGCTGCCGGAAAGCACGGGTGGCTGGCTCTGTTCGATTCTGGTTCTGATCGTGGGAATCCTGTTGACAGGTCTGGTCATGGCAGGAACATTTTATATCCATAAAATGACCACGACAGCACGGTTCTTAGAACAAAGAGAGGGGAAATCCATTCGGAAAGGGAAAAGAAAGAAGAAAAAAGGTTCCGGGAAACACTTTTTTGACCGGAGGATGTGGATCGGGTTATTTTGCGTGGTTTTATGGGCGATCGTCTGCCTGTGCGTTCGCGGGGAGCGGCTTAAGGTGTCAGGAGTGACAGAGTGTTATTCGGCGGTATGGTCGGATACGGTGTTTGTACCTATCGTAAGCTGTGCTGCGATCGATATTGTGCAGCAGTTGAAAGACCGGTCTGAAGGTAAGGACTGGGACAGAAAAAAGATTATCGGATTGTTCATGGTGGTTTTGATGGCCACTCTTTTATATCAGACCGTTTATGACCGGTATTATGACGACCGGATTGAGGCAGTCCGTCCTTTTTGGACGAGAGAGTATCGGTGGGAGGATGTGCGATCCTACACCGTGAAGAAAGGATTTCTGCGCGCCAACATCCAGATTGAGCTGCACATGCAGGATGACAGAACGTTAAAGGTGATTTGGGCGGATGCGGTTTCGTCGGAGCAGCACGACCGGGATTATAGCAGCGATTACTCCTATGTGGCCGCCCTTGCAGAGCGGCTGGACGACATGGGAGTACAGGGGACGATGGAGGATGTGGAGAAATTAGAGAAACTTGCCGGGGAGGCGCTTCAGTGGGATGAGAATGCGGTAAGGGCAGTGCGGGAGATTGAAGAGACCGTGCATTAGGAACCTGGCTCGGATTGATATTTCAGTGTCTTTGTGGTAAAGTACAAGTGTGTAGGGCGCTTCTGCGTTGAATCTGGAATATATTTTGGTATCATTTGGAAGGGAGGTTCTTGTATGGCGTTTAAGGTTGGTGTAGGCAAATCGAATTTTGCAGCTATACGTGAATCGAATGATTATTATGTGGATAAGACGGATATTATGTATGAGCTGATAGAAGAAACGGACAATGAAGTCACTTTGTTCACCAGACCACGCAGATTTGGGAAAACACTGATGCTGAGCATGATGACGAATTTTTTCAGCATAAGGAAGGACAGTAGAGATCTGTTTGAGGGGCTTAAGATCACAGAGCATAGAGAGTTCTGTGAGAAATGGATGAATCAGATTCCGGTTCTGTTCGTCTCATTTAAGGATATTGAGGGGGAGACCTTCGAGGGTGCATACAAAATGCTTAAGACGAGAATTGCAGATATATGCAAAGAGTTTGATGATCTGTCAGAGAACGGCGGGGTTCATCCTGCTGATTTTGAGATTTTCAGAAAGCTTATGTATAAAACAGGAGACGAAGATGATGTAAAAAATTCCCTAAAGACCATCATGCGGATGCTGCATGCTGTCTATGGCAGGAAAGTCATACTCCTGATAGATGAATACGATGTTCCTCTTGCGAAGGCAAGCGAGAAAGACAGCAGGAATCATGATGGAGAAAATACATTTTATACGGCCATGCTGGATGTGATCAGAGGAATCATGAGTACGGCATTAAAGGATAACGAGTTTCTTGAATTTGCGGTGATTACAGGATGCCTTCGTATTGCAAAGGAGAGTATTTTCACGGGAACCAATAACTTTGCCTCATATTCGGTATTGGATGAAGATTTTTCCGAATATTTTGGCTTTTCTGAGGAAGAAGTGGAAAAAATGCTGTCCGTGGCCGAGAGGGAGGATAAAGCAGAGATCATAAAAGAGTGGTATGACGGGTATGTATTTGGCAACAGTTATGTCTATTGTCCGTGGGATGTGATTAACTATATGTCGGCCCTGAAAAAGAGGGAAAATGCAAAACCAAAGAACTACTGGAAAAATACAAGCCACAACGGAATCCTTTTAACCTTTGTCGAGCGGACGGATTTTGATGTGGCGGGCAAATTTGAGATCTTGATGAACGGCGGCAGCATCGTCCAGGCGATTTCCGACGAACTGACCTATGATACCCTTCACGCTTCGGAGGGCAATCTGTGGAGCGTCATTCTGATGACAGGCTATCTGACAAAGGCAAATGCGGAAGAAGAGGAAGAAATGGTAAGCCTGAAGATTCCCAACAGGGAGATTGCCACGATTTTCGAGGATACGGTTGCGAAATGGTTTCGGGACACATTAGACGACAGCGCACAGAAATCCATGATGGAAACATTGTGGAGCGGTGATGAGGATGCAGCCTCCAAAGCGATATCCGACCTTTTGTGGAAAACGATCAGCTACCATGATTACCACGAGGACTATTATCATGCATTCCTTACAGGGCTTTTTGTCGGGCGTGGATATGAGGTGTATTCCAATAAGGAAAAGGGACTTGGCAGACCGGATATTCAGTTGTTGGACAGAAACAATCGCCGGGCTATCATTATAGAGGCGAAGAAGTCAAAGAGGGAATCGGATCTGGATAAAGACTGTAAGGAGGCGATTGACCAGATCATCAGAGAAAAATATGCGGAAGGTCTTTATGGCTATACACAGATCCTCTGCTATGGCATAGCCTTTTATCAGAAACAGGCAAAGGTGAAGATTTTATGAAAGATGCATATTCTCAGCGAAAAGGGTTACAGCGCATGTTTCTTCTGGCACTGGTTCTCTTTATCGTGTTGTTTTTCTATGCACATCAAGGCAGACGCAGGGCAGTTCCCAATATTCCGGATCCGGTTCAGACGGAAGCATCTGGGCAGGAACAGATCGAATTGGACGGGTATCAGATTACGATCCAATATCTGTATCAGTATGACATTTGCGGCCTTGTTGTCAGCACACATAATTATCCGGGTTCCGGTATCGGGGACAAACTTGCACCGAGGGACATCGCCCTTGCGTGGGGGAGCGTTGCCGCATACAACGACAGCATTGATTTTCACTGGAGACAGTCCGGAAGGTGGTATAGTTGGCAGGCAGCTTCCTATGCGGTTCTGGAACCGGTTGGAGGTGTCGAGGGGGTAACGCTTCAGTCGTCAAACAATCATGTGATCCCAGCTGACAAAACGGTAAAAAAAGCGGTAAAGCAAATACGAACCGGCGATTATATCCGGCTGACCGGATATCTGGTTCGTATTGATGGCACCCGGTCAGATGGTTCCACCTTCTTATGGCAGTCCAGTACCGTCAGAAGCGATACCGGAGCCGGTTCCTGTGAGGTTGTGTATGTTACCGGTGTAGAGTGGTTGGATTGATCAATAAGAATCAATAATGTGAACATGGAAAGGAGATCGTATGAAGAAATTTAATACTGCCGGTTTATGTGTGCCAAACAAGCCAGAGGAGCAGTATGAGGAAGAAGATGCAATTTTAGTATGAAGTGATAGAATTACAGATCTTTGTGAAAAATATTCTGTTATCCTTATGGTAGATGAGATGGATAAATGTTCGGATAATCAGGTGTTCTTAAGCTTTTTGGGAATGCTCCGAAATAAATATTTATCCAGAAATACTGGCGAGGATTTTACGTTCAAGAGTGTGATTTTGGCAGGTGTGTATGATGTAATATTATATTAGCGTATAGGAGGATGATAATATGTATTCAATTGTGGTGATATTGGCAGCGTTGGTTACGATTGCCGTGATTGCGCTGACTGTTTTGTTGGGTGTATGGACGTATCGGGATGCGAAGAGCAAGGGCATGAACGGGGTTTTATGGACTGCAGTTGTTTTATTGGTTCCGAGTTTTATCGGATTGATCATTTACCTGATTGTCCGTAATGAGAATCATAAGGTCACTTGCTCGCACTGCAATGCAGATGTGAGCGGAAAGAGCAGATACTGCTCGAACTGTGGGCAGCCGCTGGTTCCGGTGGTGGATCTCTCTCCGGAAAAGGAGAGTGCCAGAAGTTCCCAGAAAAAGATACTGATTGGAATCTTTTCCACACTGGGAGGCATTGTCGTTATGTCCATCTTTATGGTGGCATTTCTGATCATAGGCGGGATTCATACAGCGGGGAATGTGCTGAATGGGTTGACACGGGGAGATACATGGAATATGGTGAACGGACTGATACAGCAGGAAACATGGGATGCGTTGGAGGATACGCTCGGTGATCTGGATGCTCTGCTGGATGAGGGTGAGGTTCAGGTGTCGATCGAGGATGACAAGCTCCAGATTCAGGGGAAGGATGGAAAAGACCTGCTCTCGGTTGACGAGGATGGGGATTCGGTCTATATCAATCTGGATTTGAAAGAGCTGCGTGATCTGCTGGACAAATATGGAATCCCATATGATGACAATCTGAGTGAGGAGGAAATGGAACAGATGCTCCGGGAAAAGCTTCAGGAGGCATGGAAGGGAAATAAAGAATAACAGGGAGAAAAAACAATGATCCATACATGTAACAGGAAAAATCAGACGATGAGAAGGATGAAGGTCATGCTGCTGTCACTGTGTATGACGGCTTCGATGAGTGGCTGTGGCGGGAAGCCATCAGTGCCGGATTCGGATACGCAGACAGGAACGCAGGAAGGGAAGGATAGTGGGGCAGATGCAGTGGCCGGAGAAGAGGGGGGCAGTTCCGTCCCGGATGCAGAACAGGAGCCGGCAAAAGAGGCAGATCAGATTCCGGAGATCTGTCTGCGAAGCAATCATTACTATGAGAACAATGAGGATTATGTCTATCTTTATGAGGCACAGTATGATGAACTGATCCTGTCCGATGAGACGAAGTCCCTGTATCCGGAATTGGCCGCTGCCATCGACTCATATAACGAAGAAAAAAAGCAGGCGGTATTATCGGATCAGGAGCTTATGGCAGAGTCGGCAAAGGAACATCTGGCTAATAGTCCGGATACCTTTTCCACATATGAGAATACCAATACATTGTTCCTTCGGAGAGCGGATTCGGAGGTGCTCAGTGTTTTGCAGTACAATTATTCCTTTGAAGGTGGAATACATGGCTATTATGGACATGGCGGCACAACGTTTGATGTCCGGACCGGTGAGAGGATTGAGCTGGATGATGTGGTGAAAGACAGGGCGGCGTTGGCAGATTATGTCACAGATCGTGTGAAGGAATGGTATCCGGAGCTGGAACCCGTGGCAGGTTCGATGGAGGAGACGATTCAGGAATACTTCATCGGGCAGGGAGAATATGATGTGGCATGGGTGATGGAGCCCTATGGTGTCACGTTCTTCTTCTCTCCGTATCTGTTGGGCTCGTATGCCGATGGAGAACAGCAGGTGACAGTCCCTTTTTCCGGAAATCCGGAGCTTTTTACGGGAAGATTCCACGAGAGTACGGGAAGCTGGGGTTACCGGTTTGAGGAATATCAGCCGCAGCATATCGATCTGGATGGGGACGGAACGATGGATCAGGTAGAGGTTCGGGGCGTTGTGGATGAGAACAGCTATGAGTATGGAGATACCTATTACAGAGGGGTGGAGATTCTGGTAAATGGCAACCGCTATGAGGGAGAGCTCTATGGATACAAGGTGCTGCCGACACTGGTTCGCAATTCGGAGGGCAGCTATTATGTGTATGTGGAGAGTCCGCAGGACAATGACTGGCAGGGGCTTTATCTCTTTGACATCAATGGAGAAAAGCCATTTAAGATCAGTGAAACAAATGGGGAATTTATCTGCGAGACACCGGAATCTTCCTATGAGGAGGGGTACTATTCGGACATGAAATCTCAGTTGTATAATCCGGAGCATTTTTATATTGGAACCAGAATGCAGGTGTTGAGTACCTACAATGGAACGCGTCCGTACAAGGTGGGAGCTGCCGGCATGACAGAGCCGCTGCTTCCGTGGTTTACATCGGTATCAGGCATTGTGCTGACTTCCAAGATGGAGCTGGAACTGGATGTGGTAGACGGGCAGACCGGAGAGGTGCTGGAAGCGGGTGTCCACATTCCTGCCGGCACTGAATTCACGATATGCCGCACGGATAACGAGAGCTATGTTGATTGCAGACTTTCCGATGACAGGCTGGTAAGAGTACCAGTGGAATCCGTGGAGTGGCCGCAGACGGTCAATGGAACGGAGATTGATGATGTGTTTGACGGTGTGATATTTGCCGGATAAAAAAATATTGTGAAAATACAAAAGAATGGATATAATGTATCTTAGTACACAAATTTTTGCCCTTTCGCAGCAGACAGGTGAATGTATATGTGCTGCGGAAGGCGCATTTGTATTTGAGAAAGAAGCAATCGGCGTATGATTTTATCCATTGACCTATTGATCGTAGTTATATTGCTCTGGGTTCCTCTGATGTTCCTGCTGTTGCCGGCACACTGGATTCAAAAGAGAGTGCATACAGGCAGAAGGCGGGAAACGATTCGGACGGTGATCCTTAGAGCGTTGACGATCAGTGTATTGATTACCTTTATGATCGGAAGTGGACTGATCGCTATGTATTTCGACCATTATTTTGGCTTGATCCGATAGGAAGCAGCTTCACGACAGATGACGGAGATTGACATACATGGCAAAAGAGATGACAGAGCTGGAAAAATATTACAACAAATTCAATGAGGACAAGCGCCTTGACAGCCGGCATGGACAGGTGGAGTTCATCACCTCAATGCAATATATCCACAGGTATCTGGCGGATATGCCGGATGCGAAGATTCTGGATGTGGGTGCCGGAACAGGGAAGTATTCCGTCGCACTGGCAAACGAGGGCTATGATGTGACGGCAGTGGAGCTGGTACGGTATAACCTCGGCATCCTCAAGGCAAAACACAGCAGCGTTAAGGCATATCAGGGCAATGCGATGAAGCTGAAGCGGTTTGAGGATGACAGCTTTGATCTGACGCTGGTCTTTGGCCCCATGTATCATTTGTATTGTTTTGAGGACAAATTAAAGGCGCTGCAGGAGGCAAAGCGGGTGACGAGACAGGGCGGGATTCTCATGGTGGCATACTGTATGAATGAATACTGTGTGCTGACCTATGCCTTTAAGGAGGGGCATATCCATGAATGTCTTGCGGGGAATCGGCTGACGGAGGATTTTCATTCGCTGGCAGAAGAGAAGGATCTGTATGACTATGTGCGGATTGAGGATATTGACCGGCTGGATGAGGCAGCGGGTCTGGAGAGGCTGAAGCTGGTGTCGCCCGATGGCCCGGCGGATTATATGCGTCCGGTGCTGAATGCAATGGATGAGGCGACCTTTGAGATTTTTATGCAGTATCATTTATCGACCTGTGAGCGTCCGGAGCTGATCGGGGCAGGGGCGCATACATTGGATATTTTAAGAAAGCAAACGGTGGTGTACTAAGTTCATTCTGCGCCCTTTGGGCTTGGATTCTCTAAGTACACTACAGATACCAGAAACTTAGACAATCAGTCGTCGCCCTTTGGGCTCGACTTCTTGGAGTTTCAGAGTAATAAAGGAGCAAAGACATGGTAGATCAGAATACATTTATGGAAACGGTAAGGGCGGTGGCAGAGATCATCCGGACAGCGGAGAGCCCGTTGTCGGAGGAAGAGATTCTGGGTTATTTTGAGGATATGGAGCTTGATGCGGCTCAAAAGAAGATCGTCATGGAATATCTTAAGAATCCGGATACCGGGAAGCAGGAACAGGAGGGCGAAGCGGAGTCCGAAAGCGGACAGTCGGCGGTGTTTCGCATGTATTTAGACGAATTGTCACGTATTCCGGAATACAGCGATGAAGAACGGGATAAGCTGTACGATGCGCTGTTACAGGGGGACAGGCAGGTGATCGCAAGGATTGCAGATGCATGGCTTGGCAGGGTGCTTGAGATCGCAGAGGGATATATCGAACCGAAGCTGCATGTAGAGGATCTGGTGCAGGAGGGGAATATGGCGTTGCTGGTGATGTTACAGGAGCTTTGCGGGACACAGAGGGAGTGTGATCCGGAAGATATATTGGCGCAGGCGGTGGAGGAGGGAATTGCCTCCTATGCGTCTGAGATGAACGGTGAACGGGAACTGGAGAATGCAGTTCTCGGCAGGGTCAATCTGGTACATGAGGCGCGCAGACTGCTGGCGGAGGAAAATGGAAAGCTTCCTACGATTGAGGAGCTGTCTGAATATACAAAGCTGTCGGTGGAAGAGCTGAATGATATTATGGATATGATTGAAGCAGGGAAGGAGGCTTAAGGCAATGTCATTTAGTTAAGCCGGACGCTACTAGGTATGGTATATGTTTCCCATTCCGGGCACGCTCGCGCTTAGCTGCACACGTAACGGTACTAAATTCGCAGCTTGGGCTGCTCATTAAGGACCGACGTCCGCAGATAGCCCTGCATTGTGAAACATATACCATACCCAGTAGCTGTTTACTGACTAATTCTTAACTAAATGACATTGGGCTTAAGGGAAGCCTCTTTTGTATAGATCATGATTGAGTGAATCGGAGAATATGTGTCAAAAAGGAGGGAGCATATGAATTATCGGAAGGACAGATATGGAAATGATATATCTATTTTGGGATATGGCTGTATGCGTTTTACACAGACCGGTGGTAAGGTGGATCTGGAAAAGGCAGAGAAGGAGATTCTGGCCGCATACCATGCGGGTGTGAATTACTATGATACTGCCTATGTATATCCGGGAAGCGAGGCAGCGCTGGGCGAGATTCTTGCAAGGAACGGGATCCGGGACAGTGTGAAGATCGCAACGAAGCTCCCGCATTATCTGATCCGGAATGAAAACAGTATGGAGAAATATTTTTCCGAACAACTTACAAGACTTCAGACGGATCACGTGGACTATTACCTGATGCATATGCTCACGGATGTACAGACATGGGAACGGTTGAAGGAACTTAAGATCTTGGAATGGCTGGAGGAAAAGAAAAAAAGTGGAGCCATCCGCCAGGTCGGCTTTTCCTATCACGGTAACTCGGATATGTTCTGCCGGCTGGTGGATGCCTATGACTGGGATTTTTGCCAGATCCAGTACAATTATATGGATGAGAATTCGCAGGCGGGTCGAAAGGGGCTTCAGTATGCCAGTTCCAAAGGAATTCCGGTCATTATCATGGAGCCGCTGCGGGGCGGAAGACTGGCCAATAGGCTGCCGGAGCAGGCGGTGAAGATCTTCGAACAGTATCCGGTTTCCCACACACCGGTACAGTGGGCGCTCCGTTGGCTTTGGAACCAGCCGGAGGTGACGTGTGTCCTTTCCGGCATGAACTCGGTGGAGATGGTGGAGGACAATGTGGCGACTGCTGCCGATGTGCAGATCGGTGAGCTTGGCAGGGATGAGGAGAACATGCTGCGTGATGTGGTAACTGCCATGAATGCCAAAATGAAGGTGGGGTGTACCGGCTGCGGATACTGCATGCCATGCCCGAAGGGAGTGGATATTCCGGGAACCTTTGCTGCATATAACCGATACTACACAGAGGGCAGGATGACGTCGCTTCGGGAATATATCATGTGTACCGCCATGCGGAAAACCTCCTCCGCTGCCTCTAACTGTATTGAATGTGGCAAGTGTGAAACACATTGTCCACAGCATATCGGTATCCGTGGAGAACTGAAGAATGCCAGAAGGAAGCTGGAGGGTCCGGTATACAAGGTGGCACGCCGGGTGATAAAGTGGATGCGGGCATATTGATACGGTGTGAAATATAAAGAATTCTTAAGGATTTGTTCAGAAATTAATTTTGAACAGATCCTAAAATAAAATTATGATTGAGACGTCACACTAGGCACAGGTTAGAAGAAAAGAGGGTGTGAATATGGACAATACAAAAAGAATTCTGGTTGCGGATGATGCAAAGGATATTCGGGATGTCTTAAGGATCATGTTAGAGGATGCCGGATTTGAGGTGATTCTGGCAAATAATGGGGACGAGGCAGTGGAAAGATTTGATGAAAGCATCGATCTGGTCATTTTGGATATCATGATGCCGAAGTGCAGCGGAACGACTGCCTGTGCCAGAATACGGGAGAAGGCGGATGTACCGGTTCTGTTTCTGACCGCCAAGACTGCGGAATCGGATATGGTGGAGGGATTTGAGGCGGGAGGAGATGACTACCTCACGAAACCGTTTTCCTTTACGGAGCTTCTGCTGCGGGTGAAGGCATTGCTGAAACGACCGCACATAGGGGCGAAGGATGAGGAGACAACACATTCTAAGATCGTGATTCAGGATCTGGTACTGGATATGGATTTACAGCAGGTGATGCGGGATGGGGTGGAGATCCCCATGACAGAGATTGAGTATCGCATTTTGCTGCTGCTTGCCTCTAATAAGAATCGGATCTTTACAGCCAAGGAGATCTATGAGAGCGTGTGGGAAGAGGCATACATGCCGAATTCTACCAACACGGTAATGGTGCATATCCGGAATATCCGCAAGAAGCTGGGAGATACGGGGCCGAATGCGAGGTATCTGCACAACATATGGGGAAGGGGATATCGAATTGTCTGAGCTTAGGAATATATTTGCATCCAAACTGACATGGTATCTGGTGGGATGTGTGGTGATTGCCGGTGCCATTTCGTTTGCCAGTGTGTATATTCTGGCCGCACTTGGAGAGACGTTCGTAGAAAACCGGTATGATAAGGAAGCCTTTAACATACCATTTCAGAAAAAGTATATGAAGAATCTGCGGGAATATGTTGTGGAAAATGAGATAACGCTTCGCAACATCTCTGATATAAAGAACTGGACGGATGCCCATTATTATGTATATCTGGCGGTATATCAGAATGAAAAGCAGATTTTTAATTCGGATTACGCGGACACAGGGACGGTTCAAAGTGATGAGGAGACGGCTTCGGTGGATATGGACAGTCTGTATCGCATGGAACTTTCAGATGGTACGGTTGTCAGTGTGGAGATTTTCTGTTATGATTATTGGAAATATTATTATTATATCTGGTTTGCCTGCATCCTGTTTGGAATCACGTTGTTTATTGTCATTTTTACCAATATGCTGCAGACAAAGCTGCGCTATATCAGTCAGATTGAGCGGGAACTGCGGATTTTGGAAGGAGGGAATCTGGAATACCCAATCACCATCCGGGGAACGGATGAGATCGGGAATCTGGCAAGGGGAATTGAACAGATGCGGCTTTCGATTATTGAGAATATGAAGAAGGAACGTCTGTTACTGCAATCGAATAAGGATTTGGTGACAGCGCTGTCGCATGATTTAAGAACTCCTCTTACAACCCTGACCGGTTATCTGGAGATCCTGAATATGAGCAACGGGAAGGAGGAACAGGAAAAACAGCGATATCTGGAACTGTCCCTTGCCAAGACAAGAGAGATCAGGGAGCTTTCCGATGAGCTGTTTGAATATTTTCTGATCTATGGAGAGGAACGTAAGAAGCTGACTCTGGAAGAGGTGCCGGCTTATATGCTGGCAGTGGATTTGATCGAGAATCAGTTTTTGAGTCTGGAGGAGGCAGGTTATCAGCTGCAAAGCGCAAATTATCTGGAGGAGACAGCGGGAAACTGCCGAATCAATGCAAAGTATATGCAGAGAGTACTTAATAATATTTTGTCCAATCTGGAAAAATATGCAGATCGGGACAGACCGGTTGAGGTGGCTGTCATGAAGGAGCAGAGCTTTCTGGTGATACGGGTGCGCAATGGGATTCGTAAGAATCTGGAGGCACATGAGAGTACCAAGATCGGACTGATCACCTGTGAGCAGATTATGAAGCTGCATCACGGTGAATTTCGCAAATATGAGGTGGAGGACGAGTTTACCGTCAAGCTGATCCTCCCGATGATACCGGAAGAAAGGAAGGAATGAGATGTTAGGAATTATAGGCGCAATGGATGAGGAGGTTGCAAAGATCAAGGAGCAGATGCAGGATGTGAAGATCCGCACGAGGGCATCTATGGATTTTTATGAGGGAGGGCTGAATGGACATTCCGTTGTGGTGGTCCGTTCCGGAATCGGTAAGGTGAATGCCGCGATGTGTACCCAGATTCTGGTGGATGAATATCAGGTGAGGGCGATTATCAATACCGGCATCGCAGGTTCGCTGAATGCAGATATCAATATCGGAGATATCGTTCTGTCTACGGATGCGTTAGAGCATGATATGGATGCGGTTGCATTTGGATATCCGGTAGGGCAGATCCCGCGAATGGATACGCTGTCCTTTGAGGCAGATCCAGAGCTGCGCCGGCTGGCAAAGGAGGCCTGTGAAGAGGTGAATCCGGATGTCACGGTGTTCGAGGGCAGAGTAGTCAGTGGCGATCAGTTTGTCTCGGATAAGGCAAAAAAAGAATGGCTTGTGGAGCAGTTTGCAGGCTATTGTACGGAGATGGAGGGTGCAGCGATCGCCCATGCGGCTTATCTGAATCAGATTCCGTTTCTGATCATTCGCGCGATCTCGGATAAAGCGGATGATTCTGCATCGGTGGACTATCCGGCCTTTGAGGCGAAGGCGATTGAACACTCGGTGAAGCTTTTGCTGGAGCTGTGTAAGCGCCTTTGAGTCCGCATTGTACTCCATACGGAATTTTATATCAAGTAACTGTGAATCGGAAGAATTTATAAAATAAGACAAGATGATACAGAATAGAATAGAGAAAAAGGAGAGACGGGCGATCCGTCAGGGGAAAGTATGAGATTTATCAGAGAGCTGAGAGAAGGAGATATGATTTCTTCAATCTATTTGTGTAAGGACAAGAAAACATTACAGACAAAGGCGGGAAAGAATTATTATTCCATGCAGCTACATGACAAGACCGGATGGGTAGATGGCAAGGTTTGGGATCTGTCAAATGGAATCGGACATTTTGAATCCATGGACTACATTCAGGTAGATGCACAGGTGATCAGTTTTCAGGGCGCATTGCAACTGAATATACGGCGGGTGCGCAAGGCATCGGAGGAGGAATATGATCCCACGGATTATATGCCGTGTTCCAAGCGCAATCTGGATGAGATGTACGATGAGCTGGTTGCAATGATACATACCGTCAAAGAGCCGCATTTGTTAAAGCTGTTGCAGCTTGTCTTTATGGAGGATGAAGAATTTATCAGGGACTTTAAGCTTCATTCTGCAGCAAAGACCATGCATCACAGCTTTGCAGGAGGTTTGTTGGAGCACAGTCTGTCGGTGGCAAAGTTGTGTGATTTTTATGCAACCCGTTATCCGGTGATTCATCGGGATCTCCTGATCACGGCAGCTCTGTGTCATGACATTGGCAAGATGAATGAGATTTCCCTGTTTCCGGAGAATGATTACACAGATGAAGGACAATTGATCGGACATATTGTCACGGGAACTATTATGCTGGAGGAGAGGATCCGGCAGATTGAGGGCTTTCCGGTGAAACTGGCAAATGAACTGAAGCACTGTATCCTGTCTCATCATGGAGAGCTGGAATTTGGATCACCCAAAAAACCGGCATTGATTGAGGCAGTTGCGCTGGCCTTTGCTGACAATACCGATGCCAAGCTGGAGGCCTTTGTCGAGGTTCTCGATAACAATATGGATAAGGGAGAGGAGTGGCTTGGATTTAACCGGATGTTCGAGTCCAATCTGCGTGCCACTTCAAAGTAAACGGTGGTGTATTAAGTTCAGTCATCGCCCTTTGGGCCCGACTTCTTGGAGTTTCAGAGTAAGATAAGGGAATCTGGCCCGTGTGTTGTCGGAAGAAACGGAAAGGAGAATTCTATGGTACTTTTTCCAAACAGGCTGCTCTATCCGGAGAATTATGATTATAAGGGAGAACAGCCGCTTAAGGATTTTGGTTTTATCAAATCGCTTCAGATTGATGAAATGGTGGTATTGGTCAGACAGAGTTATCGGGGCTTCAATGACTTGAAATTACAGGATTATTTTTTGACCGATCCGGACGTGCTGGAATACCGTATCCAGATCGTCAGTGATCTGGTGGAGAATCCGGCTTTGTACGAGGTGTTTGTCAGCTCCATTCCAATGTTGCAGAATCTGGTGGAGATGCGGCGGGCGATGGACAATACCTTTTCCGTTGAGTCTTCCCTGACATCAGTCCGGTATCTGGAGATTTATCAGGAGGTAGTGGATCTGTTTGCAGAGGGACTGAAACAGACGAATCTGAATTCGGAGGGTCTGCAGCAGTTTCGGGATGCGGTGATGGCGATCTATGAGGGGGAGGAGTACCGGAATCTGCGAACGGAGCTTGCGAAGGTGGAGGTGCGTTTTGGCAACCTGAAGAGTCTGACAATCGGCATTAATCTGGATTCTAATTTGTCGGTCAGAGAGGCAGGAATCGTTTCCGTCAATGATCAGCCATTTCATGCCGGAACATTGATGGAGCGCTTGTTAAAGAAGGATCCACTGGATACCAATTCACTGATCTCTCCCTTTTATCCGTTGTCTAAGGGTCTGCATGGGGAGGAGCTGAAGGCGCTGAATTTTACCATACAGAACTCTCTGAATACGATTTATGCTAAGGCAGTCAAAAGCTTTGGACCGGTGGTGCAGAGGTATTTTAATGTGAATACCTCGGTATTTACTGCTCTGCTGGATGATATTCGGTTTCTGACGGCCGGGGTGAAGTTTATCTTTTCCATGAGGGAAAAAGGATTTTCGATGTGTCGTCCACATATTGCACCGGTCGCAGACAAAAAATGCGAGCTTCAGGGAGTATACAATCCGATCCTTGCCGACAAGCTGATCGAAAAGACGATTGTTTCCAATTCCTTTTCTTATGATGAGAATGGAAGGTTTTATCTGGTGACCGGGCCGAATCATGGGGGGAAATCCATTTTTGCCTATTCCATCGGCATGGCACAGGCCTTGTTTCAGCTTGGGTTGTTTGTTCCGGCTGAACATGCGCTGATGAGTCCGGTGACGGGAATTTTCACACATTTTCCGTCCTCGGATGAGGGGAATTATGGCAAGGGACGTCTGGAGAGTGGGTGTGCCCGTCTCGGTGCGATCATGAAGCAGTTGTCGGATACGGATCTGCTGCTGATGGACGAGTCCTTCTCCAGCACCAGTGGACTGGAGGCCGGCTATATTGCGACGGAGGTGCTGACCGGAATCGGTTCCATCGGCTGTGGCGGCATCTTTGTCACGCATATCCATGATCTGCCGCAGAAGCTCGAGATCTACAATTCTCATCCGTTGAACAGGGGGAAGATTGATAATCTGGTCGCATTGATGGAGAACAGGGAGGACGGTACAAGAAGTTATAAGATTGCCCGTACCACACCAGATGGTCTGAGCTATGCGAAGGATATTGCCGGTCAGTATGGGTTGGATCTGGAGAGTATTCTCTCGGTGCAGGGTCGGACAGAGGATGGACATGGATTGGAATAGGATTATGGGGATCGATATAGAGATGAGAAACTGTTTGTGCACTGGCTTTGAATTTGATAGAATATAGGAAAGTGGTTCCGGCAGGAGGTGTGTTATGGCAAGAACGGTTGCAATCGGAGTACAGGATTTTAGTTATTTGATAGAGAATCACTATTTTTATATTGATAAGACACCGTTTATCAAGGAATGGTGGAATAGTGGCGACAGTGTGACTCTGATTACCCGTCCACGTCGTTTCTGGAAAACGATTACAATGAGCATGCTGGACTATTTTTTTTCAAACCGGTATGAAGGGCGTGGTGATCTGTTTGAGAAACTTGCAATCTGGCAGGACGAGAAATTTCAGAAGCTTCAGGGCAGCTATCCGGTCATCTTTTTGTCCTTCGCAGGAGTGAAGCAGACAACCTATGAGGAAACCAGAATTAAGATCAATCAGGCACTCAGTGACCTTTACAGCCGGTCAAAGTGGATCTTGTAACAGGAGTTTATGGCGGAGCATGACCGGGAGTTTTTCAACAGCGTCAAGGACAACATGAGTGAGTCGGTAGCAACGCTTGCATTGCAGAGACTGTGTAGATGGCTGGAGCAGTATTACGGGAAAAAGGTACTGATTTTTCTCGATGAGTATGACACACCGATGCAGGAGGCATATGTGAATGGATACTGGCCGGAAATGACAGCATTTATCCGGAGTCTCTTTAACAATACATTCAAGACGAATCCATCGATAGAGCGGGCAGTGATGACGGGAATCACCAGAGTGAGCAAGGAGTCTGTCTTTTCGGATCTTAATAATCTTCGTGTTGTGACTACGACTTCGAATTTATATGCAGATGTTTTCGGATTTACAGAAGAAGAAGTATTTGCCGCAATGGACGAACAGGCAATACCGGAAGATGAAAAAGGGAATGTGAAGAAATGGTATGATGGGTTTACCTTCGGTAATGTGGAGGATATTTATAATCCATGGTCAATCATCAACTATTTGTCTAACCGAAAAACAGGCACATACTGGGCCAATACCAGTTCAAACAGTTTGGTTGGTACGCTGTTGAAAGAGGGAAGTAAGGACTTGAAAATACAGTTTGAAGATCTGCTGCTTGGAAAGACGATCTCCTGTGAACTGAATGAAGAGATCGTCTTCAGTGAGCTGGATGAGAGCGAGGGTGCAATCTGGAGTCTTCTTCTGGCGAGCGGATATCTGAAGATCGTATCGAAAGAGGACGAGATTTATGAACTGAAGCTGACCAACTATGAAGTGAAGAGGATGTTTGAACGGATGGTGAAGCGTTGGTTTGCAAAACGGGAATCCGATTACAACAGCTTTATCCGGTCATTGTTAAAGGGTGATCTCGAATCGATGAACGGGTATCTAAACCGCGTGACAAGATCCATGTTCAGTTCGTTCGATGTGGGAAAGAAACCGTCAGAGGAGAGCGAGCCGGAACGGTTTTATCATGGATTTGTTTTGGGACTGCTGGTGGAACTGTCTGACCGGTATTATGTGACATCCAACAGGGAGAGTGGATTTGGCCGCTATGATGTCCTGTTAGAGCCGATAGACAAGTCAGAGGACGGGATACTGATGGAGTTTAAGGTGCACAATCCTGCAAAAGAAGCATCTTTAGAGGATACGGTTCAGACAGCCTTAGCCCAGATCGAGGAGAAAGCGTATGCACAGGTTTTGCTGGATCATGGGGTTGCGGAGGACAGGATACGCAGATATGGATTTGCGTTTGAGGGAAAGACGGTTCTGATTGGCTCTCCTGTCAAGGGGAAGTGAACAGGATACGCTAAAAGAAGTGGTGGAATTAAGAAACAGTGCTTATCATAACATAACGGGGGAGGCGGCTCGTGGTAGCCGCCCCTGCCTCTTTGTCTGGGAAAAGAAGTTGGAGGGTTCGCATGTGTTGCGACTATCCGCTCCTTTTTATGTTACTTCTTCCACATGGCTGAAAGACCACGCATGGATGTTGAGCTCGATCACCGGACTGCCGCAATATCTGCACACCTTGGCACCGAGTGAGGAGATGGGAGCACCACAGTTTGGACAGTTGATCCCCAGGGCACTGTCCAATTCGTTTTCCACCCGGTCACGATCCTGAATGTAGATCAGATCAATGTTGTATTTGGTCTGGTATTTGTAATCCTTTGAACCCTCGATCCTGTCAGAATCCTCTGTGGTGATGTAGTGAAAACATTCAAAGGCGGACTGAAAGGTGATGGTACACCTTCCGGCTGTTTTTCGGTATTGGCTGATCTCCGTGCGGTGAATCCGGATCTGGTCAAAATGCTCCCGTCTCATCCGGGAAACAAGCATCTGAAGATGATTCTCCAACTGCTGTTTTAGCTCGGTATTGCCATCCTTTAACAGTCCGGTGTTCTGTGTCGTGACTGCCTGCAGGAAGCTGATCAGTACGTTCTCGGCCCGTTCCTTCATTTCGTCATAGTGAAAATCCGGAAAATCCGCAGTGATCCTAGGCAGCATGAGGCTGGTCATGGCCGATACGGATTTTGGAGTAGTGGCATAATCCCGGCGCATCTCCTCCGCAGCCTTCGTAATATCTTCGGTTCCAAACATGGTTTTGGAAAACTCCCGTGTCTTTTGCCGCAGATAGTGATAACCGCAATATCCGGCGATCAGAATGGCAAGTATCAGTACTAAAATGATTATGATAGGTATATATTTCATAACATCTCCCTTCAACTTCGTATTTCAAAGTGGAATGTAAATTGCTTTTGTCATGGGAGCATCCCTCTTTACAAAGCAGCCTGGTAATGATGTGGGGATGATATCCACAGCAAATCTGCAGGGATGAAACCCGATTAAAAAACGCCGATATAATACAGGATTGCAATGATGACAATAATGCCGATTACAGTCAGCACGACCTTTGGTACGGAAACCGGTGTTTTGTCGGCGACCTTTCCCGTCTGGCCATTGACCATAAACTGATATACCTGGTCGTTGTATTTGAAATTCGAAACCCAGATCGGCAGTAACAGGTACTTGTATGTAATGTCACGGAATTCGGTCTGTGTCCGCAGATTCCGTACCTGATCCGCATGGTGCTGGGATTCAATTTCATTGGAGATATGGCGTTTCAGTTTTTCCTTGATGGAATTAGTGGCCTTGCTCCATGCATCCTTTAGACCAAGAGAATAGCGCTCTGCTACAAATCCTGCAATATATTCCGGTTTGTATGCCTTGTTGTTTTCCGTATCAAAAGGCTCTAAGGAACGCAGCATGGACATGTCATGGTTCTTGGATGCAAGAACCAGTTCGTCATCGATAAATTCGCGGTGTGTACCCGAGGTCCGGTGCCAGTCCGTTCTGGTATGGGTATTGCCGTCCTTATCCCTTCTTGTGTGGTCAATTCCATATTCTCCGTCATAGGTGGTATAGGTATTGGCATCGAAGGTCCAGTATGGCAGATAGATACCCTTAAACCGCTTTGGCTTGGCGCTGTCCTTTGCAAGCTTTGGGCAGAACCACTTTTTTTTGATCCATCTGTGGAACAGCTCAGAGGCCTGCTTGTCGCTGATCTGGAACGGAACCACACCGCCCGGTGCGATCGTGTCCTTATCATTGGCCTCCATTACCTGATTGGAACCGCAGAACGGACAGACTGCGGAGGTCTGCAGGGCATCATAGATTGACTCAGCGCCGCACGCCTTACAGATCACTGTCTTTGTGGCAACGCCCCAGTCATGGTTTGCAGTATGCTCTGCCTTGTAAAAATCGAGTTCCTCTGCTTTGTGTGGCTGTTCTTTTTCCACTTTGATGGCTTCTTCATAATCACAATACGGACATTTCAGATTGCCGGAGGCAGGGTCATAATCCATGACACCACCACACTGTGGACATTTTTTGTCCGTTTCCTCTTTGGTATCGGCTATTGTTATATTATCAAATTCATCCATTTCTTCTCCCCCTTGGTGGTCTTTGTAATGGTTTATAAAATCATACATCCTCACAGAATGCAATTGTGAGGATGCAGACAAGGGTCACTCTTTCGGTATGCTGTTGCTATGGAATAAAAAGAGGGGCTTCATGTGTGTCGCAACAGCGGCATTATTGGATATCGTTGTCGTCAAATACATCTCCGCATTCCGGACAGAATTTTGGCGGGTGATGTGGGTCTGCCGGTTCCCAACCGCATTTATCGCATTTATATAAAGGCGCACCGGCCGGCTTTGGCTTCCCGCATTCCTGACAGAATTTGCCCTGATTGACTGCACCGCATGCGCAGGTCCAGCCGATCTTTGGCGCCGGCTTTGGTTTTCCGCATTCCACGCAGAATTTGCCGGTGTTGGTTGCACCACATTCACAGGTCCAGGAATCCGCAGCGCTTGCCTGTGCAGCCGGAGCTGCAGATGCCGGAGCCGGGCCTGGCGCAGCCGGGGATGGATTCGTTGGTGGAGTGTTGTTCTGCTGTTGTCCCATTGCAAACAGTGCATTGGCATCCATTCCTCCCGCCTGACTTGCCATGTTCATTCCGGCAAATGCCATCATAGGGCCGGTGGAGGTGTTGGCGGCAGCCGACTTCATAGCTTCCGCCTGTGCTCCGACTAAAGCGGCAGCAGCCATGTTCGGATTGCGGTATACCGCAGTCTTTTGCAGCTCTGTGATCATCGCCTCGTCCTCTGGGGAAAGCTTGAGCGGGCTTATGTTAAAGCTGGCGATACAGATACCTCGGGTCTGTACCCATTTTTCAGCTAAAACTTCATTTAATGCATCGATAATCACCGGAGTGTGGGCAGGTACATCGCTGTAACGGATTCCCTGAGCAGAAACCTTTGCCAGTGCAGGCTGTAAGCCTGTAACGATCTCTGCCTTTAACATCTTATCTATCTTGTCCTTTGTGTATTCCTCGGATACATTGCCGCATACATCCGTATAGAATAACAGCGGGTCAATGATCTTATAAGAATAATCGCCATGGCAGCGGATCGAGGTATCGATATCCAGTCCGATATTGTTGTCTACGATACGGAACGGAATTGGGTTCGGTGAGCCGTAGGTATTGTTCATGATCTCCTTTGTGTTAAAGAAATATACTCTCTGATCCTTGCCGGTATCTCCGCCGAATGTAAAGCGCTTGCCGATCTGCGCAAAGGTCTTTTTGATGTTCTCTCCTAAGTCGCCATACAGTAAGCTTGGCTCACTGGAGGTATCATAAAGAAATTCTCCCGGTTCTGCACAAAACTCTGCAACTTTACCCTGATCGACAATGATCATACACTGCCCTTCGTTGACTGCGATGACGGAACCATTGGAAATAAGATTGTCGTTTCCGTCATTTTTGGTGCCAAATTTGCTGGAGGTACGCTTGTGCCCCTTTGTCACTAACACATCCGATTCCAATGCATCACAGTAAAAATATTCCTTCCACTGATCTGCGGCAACCCCCTTGATTGCTCCTGAAATTGCTTTGATTAATCCCATATTGTTCTCCTTTTTTATTTTATTTGCAACGGAGAAGCATCTGACAGGCAGTGTGTTCACCGTTACAGTTGTTCCGGATTGGTCATACAGGCAATAGATTGTCCTTCATGGTATGTATATGATGGAAATACAAAATATTGCGTATAAAATGATTATACCTTTTTTGTCGAAAAAAGTCTATTGAAATAATTTTCTAGGAAGTATTAAGTTATTTCATGCCAGTTCCTAAAGTACTGGTTTCGGGGAAGATATGGTGGTATAATGTACGGTACGAGTTGAAGCATATGGTTTTGTTATTTAGAGCAGACAGGATAGAAAAGGAAGAAACAGCTATGAGTTTGGAGAAGAATCAGCAATATGAACTGATGATGGAGGATATGGGAAATGATGGTGAGGGAATCGGACATCTTGACGGAATGGCAGTGTTTGTAAAGGATGCGGTGGTTGGAGATGTGGCGCGTATTCAGATCATCAAGGTAAAGAAGCAGTATGCGTATGGCAGGCTGGTGGAGGTCATAACACCATCAGAATACAGGGTGGAACCGGTTTGCCCGTTGGCGAGGAGATGCGGTGGCTGCAGCATTATGCAGGTGGAGTATGCCCGTCAGCTTCAATGGAAACAGGACAAGGTGATGAATTGTCTGAAGCGGATTGGTGGAATTGCGAATGTGGAACAGAAGATGGAACCAATTCTCGGAATGGAACTCACAGGATCGGAGGAATTTCCGGCAATCCGTTATCGAAACAAGGCACAGTTTCCGGTACAGCGGGGAAGAGACGGAAGTCCTGTGATCGGGTTTTATGCAGGAAGAACGCATTGTGTGATGGATACGGATGTGTGTTATCTTCAGGATGCGGTCAACGATGAGATTCTGCGGCGTTTCCGTCTATTTCTTCAGGATTATCAGGTAGAACCCTATGATGAAGTGACGAATACCGGTCTGGTGAGGCATATCCTGACCCGTATCGGCAAGGCGACGAAAGAGGTGATGGTTTGTCTGGTTTTGAATGGGAAGGAACTTACAGGGATTGTCGATCGCAGGAAGCGGAACGTGGAACAGGAATTTATAAACTATATGAAGGATATTTCCGGAATGACCAGTATCTCGGTCAATGTGAATCGTGAAAGGACAAATAAAATACTGGGAGATACCTGTCGTATCATCTGGGGCAGGGATACGATTACGGACTATATTGGCAAGATACAATATCAGATCAGTCCATTGTCCTTTTATCAGGTGAATCCAAAGCAGACGGAAAAGCTGTATGCGAAGGCTTTGGAATATGCTGATCTGCATGGAAAGGAGATGGTGTGGGATCTATACTGTGGAATTGGCACGATTTCTTTATTTCTGGCACAAAGAGCAGGAAAGGTATGCGGTGTGGAGGTCATTCCGGCAGCCATTGAAGATGCATGGAAAAATGCGGAGATGAATGGCATAACCAATGTGGAATTTTTTGCAGGCAGGTCGGAAGAGGTTTTGCCACAGCAGTATGCAAAGACAGGGGAGAGAGCCGATGTGATCGTGGTAGATCCGCCGAGAAAGGGCTGTGACCCTGCGGTCATTGAGACGATGCTACGGATGGCACCGGAGCGCATTGTGTATGTGAGCTGTGATCCGGCAACCCTTGCAAGGGATGTAAAGCTGCTGACAGCAGGCGGGTATGAGGTGGATAAGGTATGTCCGTTGGATGTCTTCGGGCATAGTTCACATGTGGAGACTGTGGCTCTCTTGAGCAACCGAAAAATAAAGCCGGATTCCTATGTGAGTACGGAGGAATTGGATGAAGCAAAAAGAGGTATGTAGTTAATGCTACTTACTGTACAAACTGCTTGAATTGGGATTCGTGAAATGAAAAATAGTACGGATAAAAAAGAAAGATTGTGTAGATTGTAAATTGCGGATGGGGTATAATGTGAAAAAGCAGAATTATTGATTTTGGATTTGAAGGAGATGATAATATGACGACAGCTGTAAGACTTACTCCGGAAGAAAGCATTAAGATGATGCAGGAATATCTTGACGAATTCCGAGAACTGAAACGTAAGGATCCGGAAAAAGCAAAAGAGATAGCGAAGCAGGATTTAATAGATATTGGTGTATTGGATGAACAGGGAAATCCCAAAGAGAATATTGTCACAGGACAGTTTTTTGGTTGGGAAGATTAGAGGAGAGTTCTATGGAATTGATTACAAATGAATTCTCCGCATGAGAGATAGATATTTCCGGTTGCTTCTTGTATCGCAGCGTAGTCACTGCTTGATTCAGATAAATCCATTTCGGTAATGTCTTTTGCTAAATTTCCGGTATTTGAAAATAGCGTCCGAAAGACTATAGTCTTTCGGACGCTATTTTTTTGCTTATCTGAAGTTTATTGTACACTTTAACAAAACAAAATGCAACCCCCAAAAAATTGCCGAAAAACTGTGCTTTTTTGACATTTTTTCATA
>JAFVCQ010000240.1 GCA_017479085.1 Lachnospiraceae bacterium
CCCGACAGAATTTGAGGAATACCTGATACAGATCCTCTGCACTGTAATCAGGAAAATGGAGGGTCTTTTGGAATCTGGATTTCAAGCCGGGATTCGCTTTGATAAATTGTTCCATAGGTTCCGGATATCCTGCGGCGATAATGATGAGATCCTCACGTTCATCCTCCATGGCCTTGACCAGTGTGTCAATGGCCTCCTGTCCAAAATCACCGCCCGGTGTCTGGTTAGCCAGAGCGTATGCCTCATCAATGAACAGGACTCCGCCGCGCGCCCGGTCGATCACCTCTTTCACCTTGATGGCGGTTTGCCCCATATAGGCAGCAACCAGTCCGGAACGGTCTACCTCTACCAGATGTCCTCTGGAAAGAATGCCCAGTGAACAGTAAATCTGTGACAACAGGCGGGCAACGGTTGTTTTTCCTGTTCCGGGATTGCCTGTGAACACAAAATGCCGGGTAACGGAAGGAGCTTTTAATCCGTTGCGTTTGCGAATATCAATGATCTTGAGCAGATTGATGAGGTTCTTAACTTCTGCTTTGACGGATGCCAGTCCGATCAGATCCTCTAACTCGTTGAGCAGAGAATCCAAATCTGCAATCGTCTTATCCCCTTCTGATATATTTCCAATGAAAGGAATCTCAGATTCCTGCTCCGTCAGAGCCTCCGGTTTCGTCGGAGGGCGCAGGGGAATACGATCCGGGCGGACAATTTGTGTTTCACCGCTTTTGTGATATGCGCGAATCTGGCTTTCTAACATAAAACGATAGCGGGTTAACTGATTGACCTCTGTCACATCCATATGATGACAATGGGAGAGAAAATCCTCTCCAATCATCTGAAAGGTGAGCATATATAGTTTCTTGATATCGTAATATTTTGATTCGTGTATAATGAAATCATCTTTGGAGTAATCTAAAAAATAATGCATAGAGCATGGGGGATGATTCAGAAAATCATCCGTTAAAAGGTTGCTTTCGGTAGCGAACCTGCGCATGGTCGTATCATCGAAATCGTATCCGAGCGATTGGTTGATATAGCGGATCTCATCTTTTGCCACCACATGATCGGAAACAGTGAGATAGATGAGAAAATTGCGAAGATCCATCCGAAGCAGTTCTTTCACACTATCATGGGACAGATCACGCTGCATCAGATGACGGTCAATTTTGTCCGCAATGGATACGAGTGTTTTGTACATAGCCTGAGTTTCATGATCCATGGTGTTCTCCTTTTTTGTGTATATGATATCATTACATGGTTCGAAGGTATGCATAGCAGCCCGGGCCCAAAGGGCGACAGACGAGCTTAGCATAGTCGTTTCGTTCGCAAGTATAAGCTAAGACTTTGCCAGTAACCATATACGGCAGCATACGGTTTGACGAAATGACATTGTATCATTATCATAACAAAAAATGGAAAAGGTATCAAGAAGCGGACGGAATAAAGCTTGAAAAAAAGAAGGTTTAATGATAATATATATCCCGTATGCAGAAAAATATAGAAAGAGATAGGAGATAGAGAGATGTCAGGACATTCAAAATTTGCCAATATCAAACATAAAAAAGAAAAGAATGATGCGGCAAAGGGGAAGATGTTTACCATTATCGGACGGGAGATCGCGGTAGCTGTGAAGGAAGGCGGTCCCGATCCGAATAATAATTCGAAGCTTCGAGACGTGATTGCAAAAGCCAAGGCCAATAATATGCCAAATGACACGATTGAGCGGGGAATCAAGAAAGCTGCAGGAGATGCCAATTCGGTGAATTATGTGTCGATCACATATGAAGGTTATGGCCCCAATGGTACGGCAATTATCGTAGATGCACTGACAGACAATAAGAACCGCACTGCATCCAATGTGCGGAATGCGTTTACAAAGGGCGGGGGCAATGTAGGCACCACCGGCTGTGTGTCTTTTATGTTTGATCAAAAGGGACAGATCATTATTGAAAGGGAAGAATGTGATTTAGAACCCGATGACCTTATGATGCTGGCATTAGATGCCGGCGCGGAGGATTTCTCCGAGGAGGAGGACAGCTATGAGATCCTGACTGCTCCGGACGATTGCTCGGCGGTGCGGGAGGCATTAGAAAAGGAGAAGATTCCGATGGTCTCCGCAGAGGTGACGATGGTTCCGCAAAACTGGGTAGAGTTGACCAGCGAGGAGGATATCAAAAAAATGAATCGGATTCTGGATCTGTTGGATGAGGATGATGATGTACAGGCAGTCTATCATAATTGGGATGAATAAAAGAGCACAGAGGCAGAAGCAAAGGAGATGATAGGGAAATGAAATTAGGAATTGTCGGTCTTCCCAATGTGGGTAAAAGTACATTATTTAACTCGTTGACCAAAGCAGGAGCAGAATCTGCCAATTATCCATTCTGTACCATAGATCCGAATGTGGGGGTGGTGCCGGTGCCGGATGAGCGGTTAGAGGTGCTGACCAATATGTACCAGTCTAAGAAAACGGTTCCTGCGGTGATTGAATTTGTAGATATTGCCGGCCTGGTAAAGGGGGCATCGAAAGGGGAGGGGCTTGGAAACCAGTTCCTGTCTAATATCCGGGAGGTAGATGCCATTGTTCATGTGGTGCGCTGTTTTGAGGATTCGAATGTGGTGCATGTGGATGGCAGTATTAACCCGTTAAGGGATATCGAGACCATTCATTTTGAATTGATCTTTTCGGATATTGAGATTCTGGATCGCAGGATTGCGAAGAATTCCAGGGCTGCAAATAACAACAAGGAGCTTGCGAGAGAGGTTGCTTTTATGAAGCGGGTCAAGGAGCATCTGGAAAATGGCAAGCTGGCGATCACGTTTGAGACAGAGAGTGAGGATGAGGATACATGGATCGCAGAGTATAATCTGTTGACAAGAAAGCCGGTTATCTTTGCAGCAAATGTGTCTGAAGAAGATTTGTCAGCGGATGGAGAGGAGAATTCCTATGTTCAGGCAGTGAAGGAGTATGCTGCTGAATATGGATCAGAGGTTTTTGCGGTCTGTGCCCAGATTGAGCAGGAGATTTCGGAGCTGGAAGAGGAAGAGAAGAAATTGTTTCTGGAAGAATTGGGACTTGCAGAATCGGGACTGGACAAGCTGATTCGTGCAAGCTATTCATTGTTGGGTCTGATTTCCTATCTGACCTCCGGTGAGGATGAGACACGGGCGTGGACAATCAAAAGGGGAACAAAGGCACCGCAGGCAGCAGGAAAGATCCACACGGATTTTGAGCGTGGTTTTATTCGCGCTGAAGTCGTTAATTATAAGGATCTGGTGGAGCATGGATCCATGAATGCGGCCAGAGAAAAGGGATTGGTGCGCTCAGAGGGTAAGGAATATGTAGTGCAGGATGGAGATGTGATTCTGTTTAAGTTTAATGTCTGAGGAAAGGAGTACGGGATGTACGAGCTTCGGTTCCCTAATTTGGGAATTGTACTAAAAAATGTAATCGATGGATTCTTCATTGGAGATTTTGAAATTCGATTTTATGGCATTGTCATTGCGCTGGGCTTTGTCCTTGGATATCTGGCGATTGCAGGAGAGGCAAAGCGAACCGGGCAGGATCCTGAATTGTATCTGGATTATATGCTCTGGCTGGTGATCCCCGCGATTCTGGGTGCAAGAATTTATTATGTGGTCTTTCGCCTGCAGGATTATGTTCGTCAGGGACAGTCTGTCCGGGATACGGTGATGGGGATGCTTAATATCCGTGGCGGAGGACTGGCTATTTATGGAGGTGTGATTGCGGGTATTCTCACACTGATCGTGTTTGCCAGAAAGAGAGGCGTCTCGGTATTGCTGATGTTAGATACCTGTGTCATGGGTCTGTTGACAGGACAGATTCTGGGAAGATGGGGGAATTTCTTTAACCGGGAGGCGTTTGGAGCTTACACGGATTCTCTGTTTGCGATGGCGATTCCGGTGGAATGGTTTGGTGGAAAGAACTATCTTCTGCGCACAGTGAATAATGGAATTATCACACAGGATATGATCGACCATGTTCTGACCATTGAAGGGAGAGAATTTATACAGGTACATCCGACCTTCCTGTATGAGTCCCTTTGGAATCTGGGAGTGCTGTTGGTTATCTTCCTGTATCGGAGACATAAGAAATTTGACGGGGAGATGTTTGCCATGTATATATGGGGATATGGTCTGGGAAGAGTCTGGATCGAGGCACTTCGAACCGATTCCCTGATGATATTGGGAGGGAATTTTAAGGTCTCCCAGCTGCTTGCCGCCCTCTGTGTGGTGGGAGCATCGATTTATATGATCTATAAAAGAATACAGTTAAAAAAGGCATAGAGTAGTAGAATATGCTGTATAATCCGACAGGTGATAGGGATAACCTACCACCTGTCTTTTCTATTGGAGTATTTTCCTCCACTTTTCCCCACCTGTTTTTGATCCGGTTTTCCCCACTTTTTCCCTCCACTTTGTTCCACTTTTCTGCGCTGGTGGTGAAAAAAGCATATATACTATATGATGTAGATATACCCTGTAAAAAGACACAAAATATAGTGAAAATATACAAGATAGACAAAAATTTCTTGACGTATTTGGACAAATTTACAATAGATTCGAGGGCTTTCCTTGAATTTTTTTCTTGCAATCTGAAAGATGATGGGGTACAATAGGGAATGTCGGTGGAGGAAAGTGGAGTAATATGGAGTGAAGTGGTAACAAAGTGGTGAGGATGGGATCGCCTTTCGGTTGCCTGACGTATAGGATGTGAGGGGAAGGTGAGGATCATGTCTAAGGGATTAAAAGGCGAATACAGCCACTCAATTGATACCAAGGGCCGAATGATCGTACCTTCTAAGCTGCGTGAACCGCTTGGCACTTCTTTTGTCGTGACAAAGGGAATGGACAAATGCCTGATGGCATATCCGAATGCAGAGTGGGATCTGTTTGCAGATCAGCTCAATGCCCTTCCAAAGATTGACAGAGATGCAAGAGAAATGAAACGTTTCTTCGTAGGAAGCGCCGTGGATTGCGAAGTGGACAATCAGGGGCGTGTCCTGTTGCCGGCGAATTTGAGAGAGTTTGCAGGAATCGTCAAGGATGTTATGATCGTAGGCCAGCTCGATTATGTGGAAATCTGGAGCAAGGAGCGATGGGAACAGCGCAATGGCGGTGAAGAAGTGGATATTGATGAATTGTCCGGCAAGATTGGACAGTCAGGCTATAAGATATAGGGAGAGAGGAACGTGGATTTTTCGCATAAGCCGGTATTGCTTTCTGAGACAGTAGAAGGGTTGAATATAAAGGAAAATGGTACTTATGTGGATGGCACATTAGGAGGTGGCGGACATGCTGCTGCCGTATGTGAACGTTTGTCAGAGAAGGGCAGATTCATTGGTATTGATCAGGATGAAGCAGCCATTCAGGCGGCCGGTCTTCGGTTGCAGCCCTATCAGGACAGAGTAAGGATTGACATTATACGAAGTAATTATCAGCATATTCCTCAGATCATAAGCGGACTGGGCATTGATGAGGTGGACGGTTTTGTTCTGGATCTGGGGGTATCCTCTTACCAGTTGGATACGGTAGACAGAGGATTTACTTACAGAGAGGATGCACCTCTTGATATGAGGATGGATCAGAGGCAGGAGATGACTGCCAAAGATATCCTTAACGATTATTCGGAGCAGGAGCTTTACAGGATAATCAGAGATTATGGCGAGGAGAGATTTGCCAAACCAATTGCGAGACACATTTGTCTGGCAAGACAGAAGAAGGTTATCAGTACAACCTATGAACTGAATGACATAATTAAGGCTGCTATACCAATTAGAGCAAGGTCTGCAGGAGGGCACCCTTCCAAGAGAACGTTTCAGGCTATCCGGATTGAACTTAACCAAGAACTGACCATTCTGGAACAATCCATCGACCAATTGATAGACCGATTGAAACCAGGGGGCCGAATTTGCATCATTACGTTCCATTCGTTAGAAGATCGGATTGTAAAGAGGATTTTTAAGACAAATGAGAATCCTTGTACATGCCCTCCCGACTTTCCCTTATGTGTTTGCGGCAGGCTTCCGCGGGGAAAGGTGATCACAAGAAAACCGATCCTCCCGTCGGAGGAGGAACTGACGTATAACCGGAGGAGCAAGAGTGCAAAGCTGCGCATTTTTGAAAGAATATAATTGGTATTGTACATAAAAATAAAATACGAAAGAGAAGACGTATTTAGAAAAGGGGTATGAAAGATTGGATTCAAGAAATGAAGAAAAAGACTACTACATTGAAGGCAACACTGCAAGACAACTGAATACGGCACCAGACACAATAGAACAACCGGAAAGAGAAAAACGACAGGCGAATCCGAATGTCCGTCGGAATGTAAAACGAGCGAAGACATTTGACCTGAGATATACGGTGGCATTGTTGGGTGCAACCCTGTTGCTGTTTGGATTCTGTATCAGCATGCTGACAGCGAAAGCGGAAGTGACGGAACAGAGAAGACAGATTGCAGTGTTAGAGAGTGAGTTGAATGCACTGAAGGATAACAACGATGAGATGGGAAAGCGTTTGGAAAGCTCTGTTGATTTGACGAAGGTGTATGATGTAGCAGTGAAGGAGCTTGGTATGGTATATCCAAAGAATGGTCAGGTGGTGTCCTATGAGGCCAGTAACCCGGACTATGTAAAACAGTTCAAGGATGTACCGGAAAAATAGAATAAGGTGATGATATGGCGAAAAAGAGAAAACGTTTTTTGGCGAGAATGCAGAACAAATTATTTCTGATAGTCATTGGATTTACACTCCTGTTTGTTTTTTTGTTGATCAAGATCATAATGATCGACAGTAAATCCGGCAAGAAGTATGAGAAGATCGTGCTGGCGCAGCAGAGCTATGACAGTATCGAAATCCCTTATCGCCGCGGAGATATTTTAGACCGGAATGGAACACAGCTTGCAACGAGCGAGAAGGTGTATAATCTGATTCTGGAACCGAAAAATATATTGCAGAGTGATGAGGTGAAGGAAGCCACAAAAGCGGCATTGGTGCAGTTCTTTTCTCTGAAGGATGAGGACATTGACAAAGCACTTGAGGATAAGACCTCTCTGTATAAGAAAATGCTGAAGGGATTGACCTATGAGCAGATCACTCCGTATAATGAATTTCTTGCCACGGAGGGTGGGAAGAAGGTCAAGGGAGTGTGGTTTGAGGATGAATACAAGCGATATTATCCGCATGGTACACTGGCTTGTCAGGCGATTGGCTTCACTGTGAGCGGCAATGTCGGTCAGGGTGGTATTGAGGGGTATTACAACACGGAGTTGAACGGAATCAATGGCAGAGAGTATGGATATCTGACACAGGATCTGACGCTGGAGCGGACGACGAAACCGCCGGTCAATGGATATAATATCGTATCTACGATTGATGCCAATGCACAGAGCATTGTGGAGAAGAAAATCTCTAAGTTTATGAAAGAAACAGGAGCAAAGAATGTATCGGTACTGGTTATGAATCCGGGCACGGGAGAGGTGTTGGCGATGGCGAATTCCAATTCCTTTGATCTGAATAAGCCGTATGAGGATAGTACGATTCAGTACCTGTTAGAGAAGGATTATATTGATTATCTGTTAGAAGATCAGGAAGTGATTAATTATTTTTCTGTGAAAAAATATGAGACGCTGCCGGAGGACAAGGCCGCAGTTAAGGCGGTATTGGAAAATGAAGGTCTTTCTGCACAGGAGAAACTGTCGAATCTGACAGATGATTTCCGGCTGATCTGTCTGAATAAGGCATGGCGTAATTTTATCATATCAGATGGATTTGAGCCGGGTTCGACTTATAAGACCTTTACAATTGCCGGTGCATTGGAGGATGGTGTGTTAACCGGAGATGAGACTTTCTTCTGTGGTGGTGTCTATGACGTGGAGGACAGGCATATCAAATGTCATAATCATGCGGGACATGGAACCGTTACCATCGAGCAGGCACTGATGTATTCCTGTAATGTTGCGCTCATGCAGATCGCTCTGTCGGAGGGCAGGAACACCTTTGCAAAGTATCAGGATACCTTTGGATTTGGAAAACGAACCAATGTGGATCTCGCAGGTGAGGCAGTGGGACTGATCTATGATGCAGACAAGCTGAATAAGGTGGAGCTTGCAACATCCTCCTTTGGACAGGGCCTTACAGTTACCATGATGCAGATTGGCACAGCGTTCTGTTCCGTTATCAACGGTGGCAATTATTATGAGCCACATCTGGTAAGACAGGTTGTGGATGAGAATGGTGGCGTGATTCGCAATATCGAGCCGACAGTCCTTAGAAAGACGATATCATCGGAAACCTCAGAATTTATGAGAGAGGCACTGTTTGCGGTTGTCGATTCCGGTACCGCACAGAAGGCAAAGGTTGAGGGATATACGATTGGCGGCAAGACTGGAACAGCAGAAAAGCTGCCGCGTGGAAATGGCAAGTATCTGTTATCCTTTATCGGATTTGCTCCGGTGGAGAATCCACAGGTTGTTGTCTATGTGACAGTGGATGAACCACATGTGGAGGATCAGGCGAATTCCGGATTGGGTACGATTGTCGCACAGAGTATTTTTGAGGAGCTGCTGCCGTACATGAATATATATCAGACCGAGACAGAGGAGAGTGAAGGCGATCCAAGTGTAGGAGACGAGGAGGCAACTCCGATTTATGAGGGAGAGATTCCGGAGGAGGAGCTGGTGCAGTCCGAGACAGGTGAAACGCAGGAATCGGATAATGAAGCTGAGACCGAAGAAGGAGAAGATACGCAGGAACAGTCGGAGGATACGTCGGCTCCGGAATCGCAGCAACCAACAGAGTAGATGAGAGTCCCATACCCCGTAGCTTGCTACGGGGTATGGGACTGATTCATACAGGAAGAGAATGTCTTCTATATAGAAAAGCCATGACATACAAATCAGCTTGAAAGAAGTGGGAATTCGGGCATAAGTTTGGAATAGAAGTAATAAGCTTAATAAGAAAGAACCATGAGAGAGAGCTTATGCCAAAAACCTATACAAGGAAAAAGATTTTTGCTATCACACTTCTCATTGTGCTGGCATTGTGTCTGTTGGTGGTGCGTCTTGGATATCTGATGATTGCAAGATCAGAATACTATCTGCAAAAAGCAGAGGATCTGCATGAGAGAGAACGCAGCATAAAGGCAAAAAGAGGAATCCTATATGATCGCAATGGTGTGGAGCTGGCAGGTAATAAGCCGGTTTGTTCCATTTCGGTCATTCACTCCCAGATTACAGATGAGGAACAGGTGGTGAAAGCACTTTGCAGTGTATTGTCTATGGATGAGGAGACGATCAGAAAAAAGGTACAGGCGAATACGATGCGGGAGAAGATCAAGAGCAATGTGGAAAAGGAGACAGCGGATACCTTAAGAGATATGCAGCTGGATGGTGTGATGATTGATGAGGACTATAAGCGTTACTATCCGTTTGATAGTCTGGCCAGTAAAGTCATTGGTTTTACCGGTTCGGATAATCAGGGAATTGTCGGCCTCGAGGTGACCTATGACAGCCTGTTGGCAGGAACACCCGGAAGTATTCTGACCTTAACGGATGCATATGGAATGGAGTTGGAGAATGAAGCGGAAAGCAGGCTCGAACCGGTTGCAGGAAACAACATATATATCTCCATTGATGTCAATATACAAAAGTATGCAGAACAGGCCGCAATGAAGGTGTTAAAGGCGAAACAGGCAAAACGGGTGTCCGTCGTGCTGATGAATCCGCAAAATGGAGAGATCTATGCTATGGTGAATGTACCGGAGTATAATCTGAATGACCCATATACACTCGTTCGTGCTGAGGATTATTATGTAAAAGGCGTGCAGGAGGAAGAAGAGACAGAGAGTCAGAGAACAGACAATATGACTCAGCAGGAGAAACAGGATGCCCTCAATAATATGTGGCGTAATTTTTGTATCAATGATACCTACGAACCGGGTTCCACGTTCAAGATGATCACTGCGACTGCGGCGTTGGAGGAAGGGGTGGTACGGGTGTCGGATACATTTAATTGTCCCGGATATCGGATCATAGAAGATCGGAAAATACGCTGTCACAAAGTAGGTGGTCATGGAACAGAGACATTCCGGGAGGGGATTATGAATTCCTGTAATCCTGTGTTTATGGACGTAGGCGCCAGAGTTGGGGTATCCAATATGTATAAGAATTATCGGAAATTGGGTCTTTTTGAAAAAACAGGCGTCGATCTGCCGGGAGAGGCATCCTCCATTATGCATAAGGAAGAAAATGTGCAGGCGGTGGAGCTGGCAACGATGAGCTTTGGACAGTCCTTTCAGATTACACCCATGCAGCTGCTGCGGGCAGCCAGTGCTGTGGTGAATGGAGGCAATCTGGTCACACCGCATTTTGCAATGTATGCCGTCAATCAGGAAGGGAAAACGATTGAGACGTTCACTTATCCGGAGCAGAAACAGGTGATCCAGTCATCCACCTCTGAGACGATGAAAGAGCTCTTAGAGGCAGTTGTAGCCGAAGGCTCCGGAAATAAGGGGCAGGTATCGGGTTATCGAATCGGAGGAAAGACGGCCACCTCTGAAAAGCTTCCCAGAGGAAACGGGAAATACATATCTTCCTTTGTGGGATTTGCTCCGGCGGATAATCCGCAGATCATTGGTATCATTTTGATTGATGAACCGGAAGGAACCTATTATGGTGGAACGATTGCTGCGCCGGTTATGGCAGAGCTTTATTCCAATATCTTACCTTACATGGGAATGGAGGCGGAATATTCCGAGGAGGAACTGCAAAAATCAGTGATCTCGGTTGAATTTGAGGATACAGTAGAATAGAAATAATTGAACAAGAAGGTTGATAAAATATAGAAAAAGAATTATACTAGTAACGTGTATGTGCTTTTATGCATGACGGATCATGGGAAACCATAAAATAAGAATTACTAAAGGGCAGGAAAAGAATATGGAATTTGATTTTACAATATTATTACCGGTGTTGATCGCATTTTGTATCAGTGTAGTGCTGAGTCCGATCATGATACCATTTTTGAAAAAGTTGAAGTTTGGACAGTTTGTCAGGGATGACGGTCCGGAATCCCACTTGAAGAAGTCGGGAACCCCTACAATGGGTGGACTGATCATACTGTGCAGTATCGTGATTACTTCCTTATTATATGTAGATAGTAATCCGAAGATTCTTCCGGTACTGTTTGTGACTCTCGGATTTGGCTTAGTGGGATTTTTGGATGATTATATTAAGGTGGTTATGAAACGTTCTATGGGATTAAGAGCGTGGCAGAAGATGATTGGACAGTTTCTGATCACGGCGGTCTTTGCCTATTATCTGGCTAATTATACAGAGCTTGGTACCTCTGTGATCGTGCCGTTTACAAACGGGTATGAATGGGATCTTGGATTTTGGTTCTATCCTTTTTTGTTTTTTGCTGTGATCGGAACCGTGAATGCAACCAATTTTACAGATGGATTAGATGGTTTGCTGTCATCCATTACGGTGTTGACAGCCACCTTTTTTACCGTGGTTGCGATTGGAACGGTATCGGGTCTGGAGCCGATTACCTGTGCAGCGGTTGGCGCTTTGCTGGGATTTCTGGTATTCAATGTCTATCCGGCAAAGGTGTTCATGGGAGATACCGGTTCTCTGGCTTTGGGAGGACTGATCGCGGCGACGGCCTTCATGCTGAAAATGCCGATCTTCATTGTGATTGTTGGCTTTATCTATTTTCTGGAAGTGGTTTCCGTGATCATTCAGGTACTCTATTTTAAGAAGACGGGAAAACGTGTCTTTAAGATGGCTCCGATTCATCATCATTTTGAACTTTCCGGATGGCCGGAAACAAAGGTTGTTGCAATCTTTTCCATCGTGACGACGATCCTTTGTCTGATCGGTCTGGTGGCACTTTAGGAAGAACACTGTGGTATAGGAGGATAGTATGGATTTTCATAAAAGAGTATTAGTAATAGGAACCGGAAAAAGCGGAGTGAATGCCGGACGGGTATTATGGAAAAAGGGGGCAGAGCTTGTCTTATATGATGACAAAGCGGACCTGGATATAGAGAAGCTGTTGGCACAGTTTGAGCAGCGTGAGGGGATTCGGGTTGTGTTAGGCGAGATCAATGATGCAATCCTGTCCGGAATTGATCTGGCAGTGATCAGCCCGGGCGTTCCATTAGATTCTGAGGTCGCAAATGCTGTAAAAAACCGGAATATTCCCATCTGGAGTGAGATTGAGCTGGCATACCGGGTAGGAGCCGGACATCTGGCTGCTATCACCGGAACGAACGGTAAGACGACTACAACAGCGCTGGTAGGAGAGATCTTTCATCATTATACAGCAAACAGCTATACGGTTGGCAATATCGGAATTCCGTATACAGAGGTTGCACCCGGAATGAATGAAGACACCTATACGGTGGCAGAGGTTTCTTCTTTTCAGTTAGAAACCATAGACACTTTTTGTCCGCATGTTGCCGCAATCCTGAATGTGACACCGGATCATCTGGATCGGCATGGTACAATGAACAACTATGCATCGGTCAAATTGGAAATTGGACGAAACCAGACAGAGGAAGATTATCTGATCTTGAATTATGACGATCCAATTACAAAAAGAATGGCAAAGGATGAGAGGGTCAGGGCAAAGGTAGTGTTTTTCAGCCGGTTACATAATCTGGACGAGGGAATCTGTCTGGAAGAGGATGCGATTGTACTGAGAGAACAGGGAAGTCAGACAAAGGTGATCGACTGTTCGGAACTGATTCTGTTAGGCGGACATAATATTGAGAATTATATGGCGGGAATCGGAGTTGCATATTACATGGGAATCCCGATGGAGGTGATTCAAAAAACACTGAGAGAATTCGAGGGAGTTGCGCATCGAATCGAATTTGTCAGAGAGACAGGAGGCGTTGCATACTACAACGATTCGAAGGGAACGAATCCAGATGCGGCAATCAGGGCGATTCAGGCGATGAACCGAAAGACGGTTCTGATTGGCGGCGGATATGATAAACAGATACCGTTTGATGATTGGATCAAGGCTTTTGATGGCAAAGTAAAAAAACTTGTACTTTTGGGGCAGACAGCACAGACGATTGAGGAGACGGCCG
>JAFVCQ010000241.1 GCA_017479085.1 Lachnospiraceae bacterium
AGCGAAGAATCCCTTCCTCAACCGCCTGACGGAGGAAGCCACCGGCAAACAGGTCATCGCCCTGCCCATCGAGGCGACTGCCCTTGGAAATCTGAAAACACAAATCGAAGACGCAAAGGAGGAGTGATCTATGACCATTATCCGTTTCTATCGCCCAAGCTATATTTCTTTCATCACTGGTTTCATTTTCATTCTTCCGTAATATGCAAGAGGATCGATCAGTCCCGGTCGGTTCTCTTTCTTATTTGGCAAGGAAAGCAGTTTCTGGCTCAGCAGGTAAACCTCCCGGATTATCGATTACATCTTGGGTAGAAAGTCAGATATATATGTTTTTACCTTTCCATAGACGTTTGAAAATATCGGCTTTTCTGATCCGCCTGCAAATCTAAACTTCTCATAAGCATGTTCAAGCTCCTCAACGTGATTCAAAAATCCATCAAATCCCGCTGCGCTTCGTCCTGTCTGTGACATTACGGCCTTTACTTTCTCTGAATCCATTGTAAAGCACTGTGAGAGATAATACAGATCAATTACGTCCTTGACCCGACGAAACACCTTATCTGTTGATATAGCTGAAATCTTATCCGCGAGGATTTGTTCTACCACAACACCTCTGAACCTGAAGTTCCCAACGGCATAGAAACGTACACCTGCTTCTGGCCGATTGATGTCCATATCCATGGTAAATATCGTATTCCCCGTGTCCTGACTGCAGAAATCCAACCCCGCAGATTTTCCATCACCATATGTACGAAAATACTTTACAGTAAACAGAATATGGTTTTGATCCAATACCTGCTGAAAAGCTCTGACAATTTCATCCATGCCTGGTGGGGTATCAGAAAGCCAATTGGCATCTATATCACGTGTAGGCCTGATTGCTGTTTCTGAAAAACCTTTCTCATAGAGGAACGCATGCAAGACCATCGCACCCTTAAAATCAACGGGAACATCGCCTGCAGAAAGAGCTGCCATTACCCGGTACATCTCATCCTCAAGATTCATATACAGAGGGCCTCCTGTCCTGTCAGTCATCATAGTAAGATCTGGCATCTTCTGCTAGTCTTTCAAAACCTGCAGAGTACTCCGGATTTGGGAATATACCTGTAAACGAATCCTGATGGGTAGAATAATACCGGCTCAGTGCTTCGGTTATGCCTTGCATATCAAGGATAGATTCGTTTGCCAGAGAATCATTTAGCGTTCTGTTAAAGCAGGTATAACGTAATCCATTTCTGGTTTCCACTTCATGACCGCTGACCGAATCGCCGATCACACATACTCCATTATACTTTTCCAACTTCGGATTCCCATAAATCCAAATTACCCACTCGTCAGTTCGCCCCAGATAAGCCCCCTCACACATCAGTGCAGAATCAAGCGCAAATACAATGTCGCTTCCTAATTCCTGCCGAACTGCTCGAAGCCATTCCACGGGTTCCATATACTGATTGTTTCTCGGGAGCTGCTTTTTATCAGAGCTCCATTTTGGTACTTGAAACTGTCTGCGGTTAATTAAATCCGTCTTT
Organism: Lachnospiraceae bacterium; assembly: GCA_017479085.1. Lineage (GTDB taxonomy): Bacteria > Bacillota > Clostridia > Lachnospirales > Lachnospiraceae > CAG-590. Next base: position 1,530 of record JAFVCQ010000241.1, read on the forward strand.
ATTTGACGTTCCAGAAGCTCTTCTACATATGCCGGAGGGGAGTTCACTCCTGCTTCCCAATTCTGGATTGTTCTGAACGGAATATGATAACGACGGGAAAAATCTGTCTGGGTATCTCCCAGACTCTTCCGCATTTCCTTGATCGTCATGCATCATCACCTCCGAAGATAATAATACACCGATTCGGTGTATATGTAAACACGGTTTTATGCCGCGTTCTCGTTTACCCAGCAATCGTGTGCCCTATCGACCATCCCTCTAACAAGAGGATGGTATTCATCCAAATCCATATCTGGCCAAAAGTTGACCAGCTGGATGCGTGCATTCCGTGATCCGATACGGTCAATACGCCCGAAGCGCTGAATGATGCGTACGGGATTCCAGTGAATGTCATAGTTCACCAGATAATCGCAGTCCTGCAGATTCTGGCCTTCTGAGATACAGTCGGTAGCGATTAAGATACAGATTTCGTCTGTGCTGCTTGGCATCAGCATATCCCTGCCTTTGGAAACAGGAGAGAAGCATGACAGAACAGTGTTTAAGTCACCATGAAGACGCGGAATTGTTGTTTTGCCATCCACGCTTCCAGTAATTTCCGCTGTGTGAAGATGATAAAATACCGCAAAAGGTCAATACAGAACTGCATGGATTTTCAAAACCACTACATTTTTTAGCTGGATCGTCCGCCGATGTTTGCAAATATGAGAGCCAACATAAGGGAGCGTCGTTAGAAATCCGGCAAAAATGTTGGCAACCTGCAAACAAAACCCCTGAATCTGTTAG
>JAFVCQ010000026.1 GCA_017479085.1 Lachnospiraceae bacterium
ACCGGTGCCAGATCCGGCGGAGGATACGGAGGAGCAAGATCAGGAGACAGATTCTTCGGAAGAGATAGAAGAGGATGATGAGATTACGGAGGAGGAGAGAGCTCAGAATACCATCAAGCTGAATGCAAAGACCTCCGTAAAATGGTCAGGCAGTTCCATTGCTGTCAAATGGGGGGCAGTGAAGGAAGCAGACGGATATGATATCTTTGCTTCCAAGGCAGGGGCATCAGATGATATGCTTGCAACGACGATAACGAATGGGAAGAAGACGAGCGTCAAATTATCAAAGCTGGCAGGGAAGAAGCTGGATACAGGCTCCGTCTATCGCTTTTGTGTGCGGGCATATCACATTGTAAATGGTGATAAACAGTATATTGCCATCGGACAGAAGTTATATCTTGCGGGCAGTAAGCATAAACAGTATACAAATGTAAAGTCGATTCGGGTGAATCAGAGTACGATTCAGCTTGGAAAAGGAAAACAGATACAGATCAAGGCGACAGTGGTGAAACAAAAAAGCAGCAAAAAGCTGTTGCCGGCAAAGTATGGAAAGAGCCTTCGCTATACGAGCACGAATGAGACGATTGCAACCGTGACAGCAAAGGGCAGAATCAAGGCTAAGAAAAAAGGAAGCTGTTATATCTATGTTACCGCTCTGAATGGTGTAAACCGAAGAATCAAGGTAACGGTAAAATGAGAACAACAGAAGACAATTCGAAGTTCGGATAAGGGGGAAATATGATATGAAAAAAGGAATGAGGAGATGGAAACTGCTGTCTGTGCTGCTGATGACAGCTATGATTGGTTCTCTGTTGACAGGGGTTCCGCACAGAATGGATTCGAAGGTACAGGCTGCACAGACACTGAAGAATCCAAGAAAAAGTACAAATGGTGTTGTAACATGGGACTGTGTATATTTTGGGAGGTATCCGCAGTCCGATGCAACGGGGAATACGACCGATGCAATCAAGTGGAGGGTGCTGTCAGTAACGGGACAGGATGCCTTTCTGGTGGCAGACTGTAATCTGGATGTGTATCATTATTATGATTCGTTTTCGGATATCACGTGGGAGAAGGGTCTGGTGCGCAGTTGGCTCAATGGATATGGTTACAGCAGCAATTCGAGAAGTGTGGATTTTCGGAAGAAAGGGTTTATCGATAAGGCCTTCACGGACACAGAAAAGGGGGCAATCTATACCACCAAAGTCGTGACCGGGAATAATCCCGGGGCACTCAACAGTGTCGGTGGCAATGACACGAATGACAAGCTCTTCCTGTTATCCTATGAGGAGGTTACGAACTCCTCCTATGGCTTTGCTTCTACTGTTTCGGAGGATGATGCGAAGATCCGGAAGAATACGGCTTATGTGGGAGCAGGGGGAATTGAGAAATCAAACTATACGAACGGGGCAGGAAAGAGCGGCTGCTGGTGGCTGAGATCGCCGGGGAGTTTTAATAAGAATGCGATGTACATAGGGGAAGCGGGTTATACCTATATAGAGGGAATGGGAGTAGATGTTGGGTATATTGCAATCTGCCCGGCGCTGCATCTGAATCTGTCAAATTCGGATCTGTGGTCCTATGCGGGAACGGTAAGCAGTGATGGCAGCAGTACAGCAGGGGAGGAGCCTCCCACCGAGCAGCAGCGAAACGGATCGACTGCGGTGATAACCTCGATTCAGGCAACGAAAACAAAGACGGTCTATAAGACAACAGATACATGGAGCACGAAGGATATCACGGTGACTGCAACCTATTCAGACGGACATACTGAGATGGTGGCAGATGGAACATGGACGTGTAGCAGTCTGGATATCAAGGAGGCGGGGAACAAACAACTGGATATCACCTATGGCGGTGTGCAGACATCCCTTACTATCAAGGTATATGAACCGGTGAGGATTACGACCCAGCCGATATCACAGAATGTAACGGCGGGAGGGCAGGCCTCCTTTTCCGTAAAGGTATCCGGTACAGCGCCTTATACCTATCAGTGGATGATGAGTCCGGATGGCAGGGTATGGACAAAAATTCCGAATGCAGGAAATGCAAGCTATACAACCGACAAGCTGCAGGTGAGCGATGATGAGACACATTACAAGTGCGTGGTGACCAATGGCGAGGGTACCGCTAAGACGGAGGTGACCAGCGATGAGGCAGAGGTTCGGGTTGGAAAGTTGCAGGTACAGCATATCGGTAAGAATATGACGGTGCGGTATGATTGTTCCGACATTGATGTGTCGCAGTGCTTTAATCTGGATTCTCGTGTGAGTGGAGCACTGTATAATCTGATTGAAGGAGGCGGGATACTGGATGGAACGCAGTTGATCGTATCCCGTCCGGGCACCTTCCGGTTGAAGGTACAGACATATGAACAGGGCAATTATGCTGCCGCCAGTGCAGAGGCAGAGCTGACTGTTCTGCCGGCATTGGTTACGAACGTGGGAAAGGATGCAGTTCTGCCTTATACGAGCGGGAAGAAGATTGATGTACGGGAATATTTCACGCTGGATTCCAATGCGGGGGTGGCATCCTATTTCGTGCAGGGACCCGATGGCAATACGGAAGAGGTCAACCGGTATATGCTGACGATTCAACAGCCGGGAATTTACACGCTTCAGGTGCATACCTATCCGGATGATGAGTTGTACGAAGAAGGCACTGCGACAGCTATATTGACCGTGGGGGAGAATCTGATATCCGCAACGATAGCGGGATACAGCGGGGTGTATGATGGAATGCAACACGGTCTTCAGATTGATAAGGACGAGGATACGACGATTCAATACAGTGAAGATGGTGAGGACTATGTCGATGAACAGCCGGTTTACATGGATGCGGGGACATATACGGTTTTTTATAAATTGAGTCAGGATGGAAAGGAGGATGTGTTTGGCTCCCGAACGATTGCGATTGAAAAAAGACCGGTTACGATCAAGGCTAAGAATCAGAGTATTTTGTTGGGAGATGAACCTATTCTGACCGGGCAATATACACAGTCCGGATTGGCCGATGGGGATGTGATCCGATCCATCCGGCTGACGCCGGATCCTCTGTCTCTGACAGAAAGTGGAAGTATATGTCCGTCGGATGCGGTCATTTACAATGAGGCTTCAGAGGATGTAACAGATAATTACAGTATTACCTATCAGAACGGAAGGCTGACGATTACGGAGGATCCGGATTCGGTTGTTGGCATTCCGGTACAGCATGAGGGCATTGATACAACGGTGGAGTACAGCGGAAAGACCATTGATGTCCGGAATGCATTTCAGTTGGATGAAAATGCAGGTACGGCAAGTTATGTCTTAACCAGTGAGGGAACCGGTACGGGAAGCCTGCTGGGAAATACATTGCGAATTCGCTCAGCCGGAACGTTTTTTGTGAAGCTTCGGACTGCAGCAAATGAATCGTATGCAGAGGGCGAGGCAACTGCGGTCATAACGGTTACGAAGGGAAAGGGAACGGGAACCGTGGTGATTGAAGATGTAGTGTACGGTGAACGGCCGGCACCACGGGCGGAGAGCAGGACAAACGGAACGGATGCGGTGACATGGTTGTATCGAAGGGTAGGAGAGACAGAGTATCGGCCAGACATTCCGACGGAGAAGGGACGCTATCAGGTTAAGGCGATATTTGCGGAAACGGATCTGTATCAGGAATGCAAGGCAGAGGCTTTCTTTGAAATTATGGAATCGGAGAATGATCCGGATGAAGCAGATCAGCCGGTGCCAGATTCGACAGAGGATACGGG
>JAFVCQ010000002.1 GCA_017479085.1 Lachnospiraceae bacterium
AAATGAAAAGCACCCAACATCACCAAATGTACCTGTCATTTTTCCATCAAAACACGCTCCATGAGACTGGGCACAATCTTCAACAAGTCGCAGATTGTATTTCTGGCACAATTCAACAATCCTGTCCATTCTTGATGCCATACCATATAGATGTACGACAAGGATTGCCTTGGTCTTATTTGTAATCTTTTCTTCAATCTTATCTACGTCAATGCCAAAATTATTGTCCGGCTCAACAAATACGGGAGTTGCTCCATTCATGGTAATCCCCATCACGGATGCAATATATGTATTTCCCTGGACAATAACTTCATCCCCATGACCAATATTTAAAAGTCTGAATGCGATCCATAGCGCATCCAGACCACTTGCAAGTCCAACGCAATACTTTGCTCCAATATATGTTGCAAATTCTTCCTCAAAGGAATTCACTTCTCTTCCAAGCACATACCATCCTGAACGAAGCACTTCAATGGCTTTTCTTTCAAACTCGTTTTGATATCGATAAAATCCTCTATCCATTCTGTTTGGCATTATTTTCATAGTTGCATCTCCATTCTTCTATTAACCTGCCTGATTACACTCAATATCTTTTGATGTCATCATTACAACAGCAAGGTATGTATCTATCCTCGCATATCATTATTTATTTTTGGGCATCCAATCTAATCCTGTATTATTCACCGCTGTTTTCACCTATTTGGTGATAGCAAAAGAGCTTCTGATTTGGTATAATTTAGATACCAAAAACAAAATAAATACCATAAGGAAAAGCTCTATGAATAGTTTAAATCACATCGCTCTTGAAAGCAACCCCTATTTGAAAATAAATTTTGATGGCGGCGGCCTGTCCTCTGATGCCGGCCTCCTTTTAATGAAGGAGTTTGCAGTAAAAGTCGGACTGGTCAAACTTATATACTCAATCTTCCCACAAGGATTTTCATTACGAAGCCTTGCTAGTTGCAAACAATTCAAAATTTTTGGTTGAAAAAGGAAATGAATTACGATATAATTGTGGCAAGTGAGTGCTTATTTTGGCGAATGCGTCACTCTGAGGAGGATATAACTGCTCGGAGAAGTACGGCAGATATGTGATAAAGGAGGATTTTGTAATGGCAACGATATCAGCAGGTGATTTCAGGAATGGTGTAACGATTGAATTTGAGGGGAATATCTATCAGATCATCGAATTCCAGCATGTAAAACCGGGAAAGGGAGCTGCTTTCGTAAGAACCAAGTTAAAGAATATCGTAAGTGGCGGTGTGGTGGAGAAGACCTTCCGTCCGACCGAGAAGTGTGAGACGGCTCATATTGAGCGTAAGAACATGCAGTATTTATATGCCGATGGAGATCTGTATTATTTCATGGATAATGAGACCTATGATCAGATCGCACTCAGCAAGGATGTAGTAGGCGATTCTCTGAAGTTTGTGAAAGAGAACGAGAATGTGAAGGTGGTATCCCATGCAGGCAATGTGTTTGCGATTGAACCGGAGATTACAGTGGTATTAGAGGTGACAGAGTGTGAGCCGGGCGTGAAGGGCAATACCGCAACCGGCGCAACCAAGCCATGTACGGTGGAGACCGGTGCAACTTTGAATGTTCCGTTGTTTGTGAATCAGGGGGACAAGATCACGATTGATACACGTACCGGAGAGTATCTTTCCAGGGCGTAATGCATGTATTCCGGAAGATAGATGGCAGGCAACTGTTTACTGGCAAACCCTTAACTGCGTGCTAGTGGGATAGCGAGGTACTAATATGAGACCATGGGAATATAATATTCGTAAGGTTGTGCCCTATACACCGGGGGAGCAGCCGAAGGAGGCGGGTGTGATCAAGTTGAACACCAATGAGAATCCATATCCGCCATCGCCCGGAGTGGTAGAGAAGAAGGAGAATCTGGAGCAATTGCGCTTATACTCTGACCCCACTGCCGGAGAACTGGTCAGGGCACTGGCCGGATATCATGGACTGGACGAAGATCAGGTATTTGTAGGTGTGGGATCGGATGATGTGCTGGCGATGTCTTTTTTGACCTTTTTCAACTCCGACAAACCCATCCTGTTTCCGGATATCACATACAGCTTTTATGATGTGTGGGCAGATTTGTTCCGTATCCCCTATGAGACCAGACCGTTGGATACATCCTTTGAGTTGAATCCATCGGACTATGAGGCAGGGAATGGTGGTGTGATCTTTCCGAATCCGAACGCACCTACCGGACTGGCAGCCGGACTGGATGTGGTAAGGGATGTGCTGGAGCATAACAGGGATGTGATCGTGATTATCGACGAGGCATATATTGATTTTGGTGGAGAATCGGCGCTTACCCTGTTGCAGGACTATGAGAATCTGCTGGTGGTTCGTACCTTTTCAAAATCCCGTTCACTGGCCGGACTTCGGATCGGTTATGCGATGGGCAGTACAAGGCTGATCAAGGCACTCAATGATGTGAAGTACAGCTATAATTCCTACACGATGAACACCCCATCCATTGTATTGGGAGTGGAGAGTGTGAAGGATGAGGCGTATTTTAGAGACACAATAGCCAGAGTGGTACGAACAAGAGAATGGTTTGAACAGGAATTGACAAGACTTGGTTTTTCTTATCCGAGATCCAGTGCTAATTTTGTGTTTGCGACTCATGAGTCGGTTCCTGCGAAGGAGATTTTTGAGGCAGCGAAGAAGGAAAAGATCTATGTGCGGTATTTTGATAAGCCGCGCATTGATAATTATCTGCGTATCACCATTGGAACGGATGAGGATATGCGGACTCTGGTTTCCTTTCTGGGAAAAATAATATAAATCTTTCTAAAAAGGACTTGACGAATAAGACGGAATCCGCTATGATAAATGCATAGTCGGATTTCGTTTATTCGCTATTTCTGATGCAGTCGCATCTGTTTTCTCATTTTATTATATCAGGAAGCGTGTATTGGCGCGGACGATTGAATTTTCCTTGCAAAGAATTTTTGGAAGGAGAGTTATATGAACTACGAAGAATTTATCGAATATATCAGGGAGCATCTTGTCGATTTTTTTGAGCGACAGGATTGGATTCATACCTGCATGCAGCAGGAAGATGAAGCCATACAGACGACTTATACGGAACAGGAAAGCAGATACGAACTGGAGCTGCATAAGGTGATCAAGAATAATGGTGTGACACTGGATGGTCTGACTCTGCGAAGAAAAGGGGAGTCGGTCAGTCCGAATCTATATCTGAATGGATATTATGACAGCTATCAGATGGGGAAACCGATGGCTGTCATTATGGAGGAGATCTATCTGCAATATCAGAGAGTGGGAGCGGAAAGAGATCTCGAGATTGATGATCTTACTGATTTTGCAGCAGTCAGGGATAAGATCGTGGTCAGACTGGTGAATTATGACAGGAACCGAACACAGTTGGAACACTGTCCTCACAAGCAGTATCTGGATCTTGCAATCACATTTCGCTATCTTGCCAGTCGGGATGCGATGGGAATGGCAAGCTCCCTGATTACAGATCAGGAATTTGAAAACTGGGGAATTGCAATAGAGGAGCTGTATTCGATTGCCCTGTTTAATACCATGCGGATTCTGCCGTGGAGGATTCATTCTTTGACACAGATGGTTTCGGAGTGCGTGAGGCAGAAGGCACCGGATAAGCTTGTGGAGGAGCTGCTGGCAGACATCGGCGAACTGGATCGGAGTGAGGATGGCATTCATATGCATGTTCTGACCAACGAAGCAGGGATTAATGGCGCAACCTGTATTCTGTACGACAATGTGCTCCGGCAATTTGCCACAACGCTGAACTGCAATCTGTTTGTCATGCCCTCGAGTATTCATGAGATGATGTTAGTTCCCCACCGGGAGGATACGGATGCACACTTTCTGGCAGAATTAGTGTCGGAAGCCAACCAGAGTACAGTGGGTCTTGTAGATCTTTTGTCTGACCGGATCTATTATTATGACCGCGATACAGACACAGTGTCAATCTATACCTGTCCTTCGGATGAGTGAAGCAATCCTCACATCTGTTTATTGACACAAATTAACTCATAGTACCTGCCTGCTTTTTGCATGGGAGTGCAGTTCGAAAATCACTTACATAGCCCGCTATGCGCCTGATTTTTGAACCGCGCTCTTGGACAAAATCCGGTGCGATTACTACGTCTGCAGCTAAGCGGATAGCTGAGACCTTAGCGAACAATGTGAGCTTAGTTCGAAGCTATGCAAAGCTAGCGTGCCCGGAACGGGAAACGTATACCATACCCGGTAGCGTCCAGCCTGTCTAAATGACATTGCAGTTATTTCATGACAGTTCCTAAGCTGCTGAACAGTGATACGGGAGATACTTTGTTGACAAATCGTATGCGATGCCATACAATATAGGGAAAGAGAGTGAGTAGTTACGTATTGTGGGGGTACGCATGGATAAAAGTTTTGTGAACAGAAAAGACAGAATCATCGCTTCTGCGATTGAGATTATCAGCGAAGCGGGACTGTCCTCCCTTACCACGCGGAATCTGGCTATGAAAGAGAATATGTCAGAATCCTTGCTGTATCGGTATTTTGGAGGAATCGAGGAAGTATTGGTGGAGGTCATTCACACATTTACCAAATTTGACGATATTATGATTGCAACCATTGGTGCGAAGGATCTTTCTCATATGAGTAAGGTGTTGGAGTTTTTGAAAACGATCAGTACCTACTATGAGGGATATAAGGAGATGGCTGCTATTGTACTGAATTATGAGGAATTTTTGCACAATGTGAATACGAGGGAGGCTGTGGCTGCCTGTATTGAAAAGCGCACGAGCTTTGTAAGACGTGAGCTGAAGGCAGCGATGGAGGAGAAGGAGATCGTGGATACGTTTACCCCGGAGGAGCTTGCCAATCTGTTTCTTGGAAGTATAGAACGGGATCTGCTGAACCGCAGAATTGAATATGATGACAGACCACATACACAGGTTACGATTTCCACTATGGACAAGCTGGCAGAGCTGATCAGTTATCAGACAGATGAAGAAGGATAGCCGCACACAGGTTATCGGCGGGGTATCGTATAGAAATGAGACATAGGACGTTGAGAAGAACACTGTCAGGACAGGCAGTCGATCAGGGAGGCATGTATGAGAATCTTAATTGCAGATGATGATTTTGCGAATCAGAAATTTATGGGCAAATTACTTTCCATGTATGGCGAAGTGGTGGTGGTGGATAACGGAATGTCCGCAGTAGATGAGGTTGTGAAGGGACTGGAGGCAGGAGAGTCGTTTGGACTGATCTGTCTGGATGTCATGATGACGAGACTGGATGGATATAAGACACTGGAGGCTATACGCGAGTCAGAGCGAA
>JAFVCQ010000027.1 GCA_017479085.1 Lachnospiraceae bacterium
AGACAGGCAACTGCCATCGCTATGCAGCCAGCTTTGCCTATATTGCAACCGTACTGGGATATGATGCAAGGGTGATCGTTGGCGATATATCCAGCAACCACGGCGGTATGACACCACATGGCTGGACAGAGGTGAAGATTGGAAAGAGCTGGTATATCTTTGATCCGGATATGGAGATGAATGGTGTTGATTCCTACAAGAAGACGACCACTCCATGTAAAACCTCCGTCACGAGGAAGTGTACCATGAAAGTCAAAAATGGAAAGGTGACATGGAAATGATATTTAGTTCACTTGAATTTATATGTATATTTTTGCCGGTCACATATATCTTATATTGCCTGTTCCCCTCGTTGAAAGCTAAAAATGCACTGTTGATCGTGGCAAGTCTTTTGTTTTATGCATATGGGGAGCCGGTCTATGTTCTGTTGATGATCTTCAGCGCGCTCTTTAACTATGCGATCGCAAGGGTCATCGCCCATATAGAGAAAAGAAAAAAGATGGTATTGTGGACCGGCCTCATGGTCAATCTCGGTTTGTTGGGATTTTTCAAATATGCAGCTTTTTTGGTAAACAGTGTAAATGGTCTATTCCATCTGAACCTGACAGCTCCGGAGATTGCACTTCCGGTTGGCATCTCATTTTTTACCTTTCAGGCGCTTTCTTATGTGATCGATGTCTATCAGGGAAAGGTGGAGGTGCAGAAGAGCTTTTGGAGAGTGCTTCTGTACATCTGTTTCTTTCCACAGTTGATCGCCGGTCCGATCGTCAAATACCGCGATATCTGTGAAGCGATGGAAGACCGGAAGGGGGAGGCAGATCAGGCGGCTGCAGGGCTTCGGCGATTCCTCTGCGGACTGGCAAAGAAGGTATTGATTGCCAACACGATGGGATCTGTTGCGGATGCAGTCTTTGGAGCGGATACGTTTCAGGTAAATGCGGTGGCAGCATGGCTCGGTGCAATATCCTATCTGATGCAGATCTATTATGACTTCAGTGGTTACAGTGATATGGCAATCGGTCTGGGTCAGATGTTCGGTTTCCGGTTCCGGGAGAATTTTCAATATCCTTATGAAGCGTGCAGTATCAGGGAGTTTTGGAGGAGATGGCACATCTCCTTATCCACATGGTTTAAGGAATATGTATACATTCCGTTAGGAGGCAACCGGAAGGGAAAATTCAGGGCGGCAGTCAATCGGATCATCGTATTTTTCCTGACGGGCTTATGGCATGGTGCGAATTGGACGTTTGTTCTATGGGGATTGTACCACGGCTTTTTCCTGTTAGTGGAGGAATATGTGCCACTTGTGAAGAAGCTTCCCAAATGGTTTTCTCATCTGTATGCTATGCTGGTAGTGTGTGTTGGTTTTGTGATGTTCCGTGCGGATACGGTCACACAGGGCTTTTCCTATATCGGACAGATGTTTAGCGGTTTTTGGCAGACTCCGGAAACCATAAGCTTAGTATGGCAGCAGTTGACACCGTATTTTATCGCAATGCTGGTGGTGGCAGTTGTGGGCTGTGCACCTGTGAGACCGTTATCGGATTGGGTTCGGCGCAAGACCGATATGGAGAAACCGGACACTTCATTGAGTGGAAAGCTGGTGCAGGCAGGGCTTCAGCTCGGTTCGATCTGTCTGCTGCTTTGGTGCATGATGCGATTGTCCGGCAGCACGTATAATCCATTTATTTATTTCCGTTTTTAGGAAAGGAATCGCTTCCGAACGGAAATGTGGTATAGGAAGGTGGAGACTTGTTATGAAAAAAACAGGAAGTATCATATATATTATTGTATGCCTTCTGATCTGTATACTGCCTTTGGCCGGTATGCCGTTTGCGGCAACCACTGCGACAACGGAAAACAGAAGACTGGCTGAGAAACCGGTACTGATCAGGAATGGAGTATGGAACAGAGATTACATGGAGGAGTGGGGAACCTGGTTTGAGGATCATTTTGCGTTTCGGCCGGTGTATGTCACCGCAGATTCCATGATACAGAGTAAGGTGTTTCGGGTTTCGAATATGGATTCCGTTATTGTGGGGACAGATGGATGGCTGTATTACACCTCGACCCTTGCTGATCATCTCGGTCGGGATACTCTTTCTGAGCGGGGGATCTGGAATATTGCACACAATCTGTCCCTGATACAGGAAAGTGTGGAGGAACGCGGAGCGGTGTTTTTGTTTACCGTGGCACCGAACAAGAATTCTCTGTATGGGGAGCATATGCCGTATTATGATGCTCACAGGGTCAGTACCGTGAAGAACATGACCCTGTTAGAACCGGAACTGGCGGAATGGGACATATCCTATGCGGATCTGTTTGCAGAGTTTGCGCAGGAGAAAGAGATTCTCTATCTGAAACGCGATTCCCACTGGAATCAGAAGGGAGCAGTGCTGGCATACAATACGATGCTGGATGCCCTGCAGGTTGAGCATGAGAATTTTGAGACCATTGACAACATTCGTACCAGAGATTCCTATGGTGATCTGAATCGGATGCTCTATCCGCTGGCGATGGATCCGGAGTGGGATTACACGTATCAGAAGGAGGCATCCTATCACTATGTAACGGATACGGACAGCGTGGAGGATGCGTGGATTGAGACAGCCAATACGGTGGGAACCGGTAGTCTGTTGATGTTCCGTGATTCCTTTGGAAATACTTTGCTTCCGTTCATGGCAGATACCTTTGAAAAGGGATATTTTTCCAAAGGCACTCCATATCATCTGGAAACGTATCTGGAACAGTATCATCCCTCATATGTGATTGTCGAGAAGGTCGAACGGAATGTGGATGATTTTGCAAAGGAACCGCCGATTATGTCGGGCCCGGAGATTACGCTTACGCAGCCGTTGGATACAGAGACACCGAACCGAACGGAGGAAGCTTACGATGTTGCAGCAGATGGATCCGGAGCGCATAAGACATGGAGTCTTCAGAGAGCGGAATACGATTCTGCCTATTGGGAGCTGCGTGGTTGTATAGATGGAATACAGAGCCTGGATACAAAGATCTATATCCGTGTCACCGATTCGAAGGGCAGTCATACCTATGAAGCCTTTACGGTGACGAATAATGAGACGGACTATGGATATCTGCTGTATCTGTCTGAGAACAAACTGCCGCAGGAAGAGGTACTGTTGGAAATCCTTACGGAGACAGATGGGGCATGGCAATTGACAGAGAGCGAAATTGTGGATGTCGGTTTGTCGGATACCGAATCGGATGAATAATGCGAAAAAAAACAGAAAGAGGGGATAAAGGATGAGAATGTGGTTGAAATTCATGGCAGGAATGGCCATTCTCCTGTGGTCTGATCTGGTACTGTCCGGCTGCAGTGACCAACAGATTGCGGTGATCATATATGATGGACGAACCCAGACCCGGTTGATGACGAAGAGCGGACAGACGGTGGAGAATCTCTTAGAGGAAGCAGAGATTTCCGTGGACGGAGAGGATGTCATCACACCGGCAAGAGAGGCAAGGATCACGGAGAATCAGGCAGATATACAGATTGAACGCTGTACCAATGTGGTGGTGGAGACAGAGGATGGCGAGTCGAAGGTTCAATTGATCGGAGGCAGGGTAGAGGATGCGTTAGAGGAAGCAGGTGTGACTCTGCTGAAAAATGATTATATCAATCATGATATGGATGCCTATTGTACAGAGGGGATGAGGATTTCTGTGGTACATCGTATGGCAGTCAGTCTTGTGGCAGACGGACACAAGCAGACCTGTCTGACTCAGGTTCATACGGTGAAGGAATTTTTAGAGGAACAGAATGTGACACTCGGAGCATTGGACAGGGTAAGTCCGAAACAGTCTGCCGGACTCTCGGACGGGACAGAGGTGGTCGTAAAGAGGGTGGAACGCAGAGAACAGACAGATACGGAATCCATTCCATTTGAGACCAGTGTGTCCTACTCGGACAGCATGACTGTTGGCAGCAGTCGTGTGGTGCGGGAGGGCGAAAATGGAGAAAAAAAGGTGACCTATCAGGTAACTTACGTAGATGGCAAAGAGGAAAGCAGGGATGTCGTAAGGGAGGAGGTTGTCAAGGAGGCAGTCAACCGTCAGATCGTACAGGGTTCAAAGCCGAAGGGCAGAACAGTGGTTTCCAAACAGCGCGTGGAGGACTGCGATGGTTCCGGACATGGATTTTATATCATCACCTACTCGGACGGAACCGTGGAATATGAAGATTTCTAGGAGAAAAGTTTTGTCCGAAAATGGGTAGATATTATGACATGGTTTGTGTTATAATACTCTGATGTAAATGTGTATTGCTGTCGGAAGAAAGAAACAGGGCGACAGTGTATGAAGGAGAAAAACAATGGCTTTAAGACAAATCCGATATGACGGAGATGATATTTTAAGGAAAAAGTGCAAAGAGGTAAAGGAGATGACCGAGCGCACCAGGATTCTGATTGACGATATGTTTGAAACAATGTACGAGGCAAATGGTGTAGGACTTGCGGCGCCGCAGGTCGGAATTCTCAAGCGGATTGTGGTGATCGATGTGGATTATGAGCATCCATATGTCTTGATCAATCCGGTCATTTTGGAGCAGGAAGGAGAGCAGACCGGTGAGGAAGGCTGTCTGAGCCTGCCGGGGAAGGTGGCGCTTGTGCCAAGACCGGATCGTGTGACCTGCCAGTGCTTTAATGAGGATATGGAGCAGGTTATCATTGAGGCGGACGGACTGTTGGCCAGAGCAATCTGTCATGAGGTGGATCATTTAGAGGGAATCCTGTACAAAGATGTGGCGATCGAGCCACTGCGGGATGTGGAATATGAGGAATAGGCTGGTGATGGGATGAGAATCGTATATATGGGAACACCGGACTTTGCGGTGGATACATTGGAAGCAATCGTGAGGGCGGGACATGAGGTCGCACTTGTCGTGACCCAGCCCGACAAGGCAAAGGGACGTGGGAAGAAATACATGTATCCTCCGGTCAAGGAGACGGCTCTGGCACATGGCTTATCCGTGGCGCAGCCGGAGAGGGTTCGAGAGGAGGCTTTTATAGAAGAGCTTGAGCGGATACAGCCGGATGTGATCGTTGTGGTGGCGTTTGGACAGCTTCTGCCGGAACGAATTCTGCAGATTCCGAGGTATGGCTGTATCAATGTGCATGCATCCCTGCTTCCGGCGTACAGAGGGGCTGCACCGATCCAGTGGGCTGTGATCGACGGACAGAGGGAAACCGGTGTGACAACGATGTATATGGAAAAGGGACTGGATACCGGAGATATCATCTGTCAGCGAAGAGTGAAGGTGACCCCTCAGGAGACAGGGGGGTCTCTCTTTGAGCGGCTGGCGAAGGAGGGGGCAGAGCTTATGCTGGAGACCCTCACACAGCTAGAGCAGGGAACTGCGACCCGGACAAAGCAGGATGAGACGAGGAGCAGTTATGCAGGAAGGTTGACGAAGGATATGGGGTTGCTGGATTTCTCAAAGGATGCAGTGCAGCTTGAGCGTTTGATCCGGGGATTGAATCCGTGGCCAAGTGCGTTTACAGTGATGGAGGG
>JAFVCQ010000028.1 GCA_017479085.1 Lachnospiraceae bacterium
GAAATAATCAATTTATCCAAATAACAATCCATTATTCCGTTTCATTATTCTGTTAGAAATCAACATCAAATCAAGAACAAGAATCTTTGTGTTTACTCACTACAGTTCCATTACCACTGAAACGTTCACACCGTCAGAAATTGCCTTTTTCTTCTCTTTCCTATCACTCTGAGAAAACATCATATGCCTCTCAAAGTGCCTAAAATCAAGGAGTTTCACACATCTCTCCTTTGTAGCATTGTTACGCACTCCACATGTAGCGTCGAAACAAACTGATCCACCGCACAGCCCTTCACCACATCATAGCCTCTCGCCTTCAAAATCCCCAAATCCCGCACAAGACTGGTCGGCTTACAGGATATATATACCATTTCCTGCACCCCGTACTCTATAATCTTATCGAGTGCCTTTGGGTGAATTCCATCCCTCGGAGGGTCCAGCACGATAATATCCGGTTTCTCCTCTATCTCATCGATCACCCTCAGCACATCCCCGGCGATAAATTCGCAGTTCGTCAAACCGTTCAGGGCAGCATTTTCTCTGGCCGATTCTACTGCCTCCTCCACGATCTCCACACCGATCACCTTCTTTGCGACCGGTGCCAGCATCTGGGCGATGGTTCCCGTTCCACTGTAAAGGTCGAAGATGACCTTATCCTTTGTCTCTCCAACGTAGAAACGAACCGTTTCATAGAGAACCTCTGCACCTCTCGAATTGGTTTGAAAAAATGAAAATGGCGATATCTTAAAGGTCATTCCCAATATGTTCTCATACAGATGATCCTTGCCATATACAGGGATTACCTTCTCCGGAATCACGGCATCCGAAAGGCTGTCATTTTCCGTATGCAGTATGCCCACAATCGCTCCGTTGAGTTGCAGGGATAACAGTTTGTCCTTCCACTCTTCCAGACACAGACTGTCCGGATCCTGTGTTGTCGTCACCAGATTGACCAGAATATCCTTGCTGCGGGCTGTCTGCCGAATCACCAGATGGCGCAGTACCCCTACATGCTGCAATTTTTTATAAAATGGCACCTTCTTTTCCGTATAAAAATCAAGAACCGCACGGAGAATCTGATTGTAATCCTCATCCACGATCCGACAGCCATCCACTGTCACAATGTCATGAAAGCTTCCCTTTTTATGCATGCCAAGAGCCAGTGGCCCATTCTTATATTCATCCCCAAAGGAATATTCCATCTTATTGCGGTACCCCTCCTGCACCGGGCTCCCCTTGATTCCCTCCCATTGATAACCGGAAATGACTCCGTCCAACAGTGTTTTGACCTGTGTCTCCTTCATGGCCAACTGATGGCCATAACTCATGGTCTGATACGCACATCCTCCGCATATGCCAAAATGCGGGCATACCGGTTCCACATCCTCATATGGTGAACGCTCCAAAACCTCCAAAAGACGTCCTTCTCCGGTTCCCTTTCGAAGCTTTCTGACCGAAAACCGTACGGTTTGTCCCTTCAGTGCCCCTTTGACACATAGTTCCCTGTCCTCTACCATAACATATCCTTTATTCGGAAAAGTATAGCGTTCCACCACACCTTCCAAAATCTGTCCTTTTTTCATATCCTTTACCTCATTTACTGTGAAACTCCAAGATACCTGAGACTTTAGCGAGTATACAAGCTTAGTTCAAAGGTATACTTCGCAAGTCAAGCCACACAGGCCGTAGACCAATTAGCTAAGGAACTATCACAAAATAACTTGTAGTAGTTGCACCGGATTTTTAAACTGCGCTCTCGGGCAAAAAGACAAGCAAGTACTATGAGTTATTTCGTGACAGTTCCTAAAGTTTCCATCATCAATAAAAACCCCTATAAATATCTCTCAGGGACGATTTCAACAGACCCTTAGAATAATGAAACTCTCCCTCTCGATCGACCTCGATCAGCATGAAGGTATGCTGCCTCCCATCCTGTCTTGGGTAGGAGATACTGCCGGGATTCAGAATCGTCACGTCCTCTCCAATCTCCAAAAACGGCACATGCGTGTGTCCATACATCACAATATCATATCCATTTTCCAGCGCATACTGCTTCAGATGCTGCACACCGCTTCCCACGTAAAAACGGTGTCCGTGCGTAATAAATACCTTTTTGTCTGCAATGAGGAAGGAATCGGTATCCGGCAGGGATATATCGTAGTCATTATTGCCGGCGATCATATGGGTTTCGCAGCCTACCAGACTCCTGATATACTCCGGGCCACGCTCAATATCTCCAAGATGAATAAACATATCAATCTCGCCCACCTGCTCCAATACCTGCTTCACATCATCATTTTTTCCGTGTGAATCACTAATAACCAGTATACGCATCTCCATTCTTCCTTTCCTTCTCATCTATGTATCCGTTCCCTGCTTGTCATTGGAGGCTCAAAGCTCCTCTTTGAGCATTCGAAGTGCCCTTCCGCGGTGGCTGATCTCATTCTTCTCTTCAGGTGACAACTCCGCTGTGGTTTTGCCATACTCCGGTACAAAGAAGATTGGGTCATATCCGAATCCATTGGTTCCCCGTTCCTCATAACCGATGATTCCCTCTATGGTTCCACGCTTTGTAATAACGCGTCCGTTCGGAAATGCCGCTGCAATGGCACAGACAAACCGGGCTGTCCGCTGCGCCTCCGGCACTCCCTCCAGATTGTCAAGAATCTTCTGGTTCTTCACGGTATAGGAGGTATCCTCTCCCATCCATCTGGCGGAATAAATCCCAGGCTGCTTGTCCATATAATCCACCTCCAGACCGGAATCGTCTGCAAGAACCAGACAATTTGCAAGTCTGCTGATCGCAGTCGCTTTGATCACGGCATTCTCCTCGAAGGTAGTTCCATCCTCCACAATGTCCGCCTCAATTCCCGCCTCTTTCATAGACAAGATCTCATAATTCAGATCACCTAAGATCATCCTGATCTCCTTCATCTTATCTTCATTTCCTGTTGCAAATATCAATTTTTCCATTCTATTTTCCTTCCTATAATGTGAATCCCTAAATTGTTCATTTTTCAGGGGGGTACTCAGCGCCAAAAGTGATAAACAATCAAGGTATCATGTACTAAATAGTTAAAAGTGGGTATCATTTATAAAACATCCATCGATGGGTAGATTATAAAGGCTACTTTCCTCTTATGGTGTTATAAAGTTGCAGAAGGATTGTCACTTGTCCTTTTGGGAGGCCGCGGCCCCATATACTGATAAAAATACGACTTGATCATTCCGTTATAGATCTTACGGTTCTTCGTCGCCTTTTTCCCGAGATATTTTTCTGCATCCTCATACGAGGTAATAATATATTTTGACCATGTGTCCAGCCGGTCAAAGCTTGCTGCCATATCCCGGTACAGCTTCGGCAGATTCGCTTTCTCCTCCAGACGCTCCCCGTAAGGCGGATTGGTAATGATAAAGCCATATTTCTTCGGGCTGGACAGCTCGCGCATATCCCTCTGCTGAAAATGTATGTACTGCTCCACACCGGCATCCCTTGCATTCTGAATGGCGCATTTAATGATACCGGAATCCACATCGTAGCCCTGAATATTCATCTTCACGTCCCGACAGATCCGCTCCTCTGCCTCCTTCACCGCCTCATCCCATATACGCTTCGGCGTAATATTGTCCCAATGTCCCCCCGTAAATGTCCGGTTCATACCAGGTGCAATGTTGGCACCCTGCATGGCCGCCTCAATGGGAAAGGTTCCGCTCCCGCAGAACGGATCTACCAGAATCCGATCCTTCTTCCACGGGGTCAGCATGATCAAAGCCGCCGCCAGCGTCTCCGAGATGGGGGCTTTCCCCACAAGCTGGCGGTATCCCCTCTTGTGCAGAGAGGTTCCGGACGAATCCAGTGCAATCGTCACCATATCCTTTAAAATAAATACCCGGATCGGATACTCTGCCCCATCCTCCTCAAACCAATTAATATGATAATTTCCTTTTAACTTGTCCACAATCGCCTTTTTCACAATAGACTGGATATCCGAACCACTGAACAGCTTTGACTTGTTCGTGGTTGCCTTTGTCACCCAGAACCGGGCATCCCTTGGCAGATACTCCTCCCAGGATAGCGCTTTTGTACCTTCAAATAATTCATCAAAGGTCACTGCCCGAAAGCTTCCAACCTTGATCATGATTCGTTCAGCCGTCCGGATAAATACGTTGGCTCTCGCAAGCGCTGCCTGGTCACCCTTGAAGGTGATTCGTCCGTCCTCCACTGAAACAATCTCATATCCCAGATCCGTAATTTCCCTCTTCAATACTGCCTCCAAACCAAAATGGCATGGCGCAATCAATTCTAATTCCTGCATGTTCCTGTCTATGTCCCCGTCCGAAATGAGTCCCATCCGACCCCTCATACTGATTTACCGATCTGCGTCCACAACAGTTCTTCCTATTTTTTACAATACAGGCTTCTATTTTTCCCTGTTGTTCTCACGAAACAAACGATCCTGTCTTTTTCTCCGGCTATGGGACATGTTCCCCTTTCTCCCTTAACTATAACAGATTTTTTCATTTTGTTAAAGAAGCTTTGTAATTTTTTAATCCTCCCACACAGTTGATCACCCGATAGCCCATATCCGAAAGAAGACGCGCCGCCCGTATACTGCTCCCTCCGGTATCACAATAAACGATCAGAACCCTGTTCTTGGGAAAATTGACCTGTCCCTGCTCTACCCGCTCCACCGGCAGATTGATCGCCATAGGAATATGCCCACTTCGAAACCGATCCTCCGATCTGACGTCCACAATAATCGCATCCTCTGATATCGCCGCACTCACGATCTGCCGGATGTTGATGTTGTCAAATGTCATGATACATCCCACTACTCTCCTTACTTATTATTAACTTATGCAACAGGCAAAAAGAGCGTGCTGAATTTCTATCTACACAAATATCCGTTTCTATGGTATGCTAAACATACAAAACCCGTTCTGCAAATGCCCGGTTCCGACCGGCATCATTGTGGAAGGAAACAGAAAGAGAGGATTCATTATGGAAACATTAGAATGTATCAACACAAGAAGAAGTATCCGCAAGTTTAAGTCCGAAGCCGTCAGCCACGAGACCATCGATTCCATCATCACTGCCGCTTCTATGGCACCATCGTGGAAAAATACCCAGATCACCCGTTACCATATCATTGAGGCGCCGGATCTTCTGAATGAAATCGCAGACCACTGCGTGCTGGGGTTTGAACACAACCGTGAGCTCATCAAGGGTGCCCCGCAGCTTGTTGTAGTCAGCATGATCGAAAAACGCTGCGGCTATGAAAAAGACGGAAGCTTCACCACCTCAAAGGAAGACCGCTGGGAGATGTTTGATGCCGGTATCGCTTCCCAGACATTCTGTCTGGCTGCTCACGATCTGGGGGTCGGAACCGTTATCCTCGGTATCTTTGATGAGGATCAGGTCGCAAAGGCGATTGCGCTTCCGGAAGGACAGAAGGTCGCTGCCCTGATCGCCATGGGATATCCGGATCAGGAATGTCAGGCTCCTAAGCGAAAAACCGTGGAGGAACTGGTACAATATCTGTAAAACCGGATCCGTTGGTCTGGCTACTCTTGATCTGTCATTTTCTTCAATTCCGAATATGCCATTGGGATTGAAATCGCCATCGTCAGAATATCCGCACAGGTCTGGGTGATCTCCACACCGGTCAGTCCAAACAGGTTTGGCAGGATCAGAATCAGCGGAATGAAGAAAATACCATTTCGTGCCGAAGCGGTAATCGAAGCCTTGACCCCTTTTCCGATAGACTGCAACATCATATTGGTCATGGTGATGACAGCCATGAGCGGCAATACCGCTGCCTGGCACCGGAGTGCCACCCTGCCCACCGCAATGACCTCCGGATCATCCCGGAACCAGCTTACGATCTGTGGTGCAAATATACAACACAGCGTTCCGAGTATCAACAAAAACAGCGTTCCATATTTTACACAGAAAAAATATCCTTCCCTTACACGACTCTTCCGATTCGCCCCATAATTGAAGGAACACATCGGCTGATATCCCTGTCCGAATCCGATCATGGCAGAGCACAACAGCATCAGAACCCTCGTGACAACCGACATACCGGCAATGGCCGGATCGCCGCCCAGTCGTCCGGCTGCTTTATTCAGCAGAAGGGTAGCGATGGCTGCAAGCCCCTGACGGAACAGGGATGGAATCCCTCCATTGGTGATTTCAAATAGAAAATGTCTGTTCATATGTATATTCCGGATATGCAGACGAATATTTTCTCCCCGCCTGCTTCCGATAAACAGCACGATAAAGCTGACAATCTGTCCGGCCACGGTCGCAATTGCAGCTCCGGCGACACCCATATGAAAGCCAAAGATCATCAGGGGATCGAGAACAATGTTCATCGCTGCCCCGCACATCAGACCGATCATGGCAAACATCGCACTTCCCTGAAACCGCAACTGGTTGTTGATCACAAACTGTCCGATCATAAAGGGTGCCCCAAGCAGAACAATCCGCATATAACTCTTTGTATCTTCCATCGTAGTCGCTGTGGCACCGATCGCCGCCGCAATCTGATTCTGACAGGCAATTCCGACCACTGCCAGCAGCACCCCGATGAGCAATGCCAATGCAAAGCCTGTGGATGCCATATCATTTGCTTCTTTCGTTTTTCCGGCTCCCAACATACGTGCCAGATAATTACCGGACCCATGTCCGCAAAAAAATCCCAATGCCTGAATGATCGCCATAACAGAAAACACCAGTCCCACTGCCGCCGTCGCCTGTGTGGATATCTTCCCGACAAAAAAAGTGTCTGCGGTATTGTAGA
>JAFVCQ010000029.1 GCA_017479085.1 Lachnospiraceae bacterium
AGATTTCCTATTATTTATTCTATACACTTCTACTCTTAAATATCTATATGAAATGTCGTATGCTTTGAAAAAATTTTACCATGGACAGTACAGAAACGCAAGAGAAAAAGCAGATTTTATGACACGATCCTAAGCGCCTTCTGATATCGCCGCGCAAACTGAAAGGCAACCTCCTGAGCTCCGGAGAGGATTGGAACTCAGGCTGTTGTCCTCCGCAAGCTGCGAATCGAGACAGATGTGTCTGACTCTGGCGGCTGGAGGATCTGGCTATGCATAATCATTGAATAGCAGTCCGGAATATCTCGATGGATAATATGGATTCGGATAGGTTCCGGAAGTATTCGGATAGGTAACTACTACCTTGTCAATATAATCTAATGGATTCAGTGTCATTTTCTCAGTCACCCGTTTGATGTCCTTGCGGAACGAAGATAATTCGTCATCAAACAGGGAACGGATCTCTCCGTTGTTAATCTCCCCGGATCGATTCAGATGCCCATCCTCATCGATAGTAAGACCGGCGGATGTCAATGCATCCTGATTCCTTCGGGTAATGCTGGAAATATCCCGCAGTAAGCGGTTAGCGCCTCTGTGACCGGAATCCGTCTTTGCAATGTCTACCAGTTGGTTGTAGGAGTCAAGGAAATCCTTGAGTTTGTCGGAAATCTTCTTCTCATCCGGCATCAGGTAAACCGGAACCGGTGAATCACTGGTGGACAACAAATCGATATCAATAGAGCGATTCAGGGATATACGATTGCTGTTTGAGGTGTGCAGGGTGTCATTGATATAAAATTCTGCATTCGACGGTGCAACCTCAATATGATCCACTCCTAAAAGGGAGGTAATGTCATTGTCTAAATACGTCTCATCGAACCGGAAAATGGTGTCATTGTCCTCGTCCAATCCCACCGAATCGGATCGGAGTACCAGAGCACTCGTGCCCTCCATGCGGTTGCTGCGAACGCTGGCTCTCACACCGATATCATTGCTGTTGATGGAGGATGCCAGATTCCGCTGAATATCCACATTGGTATCTTCATCATGGACAGTCAGATTGAACGTATACTGGTTCTTGCCGACTGCAATGCCAAAGGAATAGTCTCCCGGAGGAAAAGACGTCTCTCCCGAAGGCAGATAGGCACCCACGTTGGTCTGTCCGGTTGCCAATGCGTTGACCTGAATAGAGAGCTTCTCCGGTAAATCTTCTGCGGATTCGCCGGTAAGATTCGCATACAGAACCTTCTCATCGCCGGACACTGCAACATATTCTTCAAATACATTGTCCGTTTGTGAACCCAGTGACTTACTCTCGGATTCAAGCGCCATAGCAGCTTCCTTGATCCCGATCGCATAAGCCTGTGTCGTATCCGGAAAAGCAAATTTGTAAAGTGGCGAATGTTGCGTCTGCTTCACCATATTGTGATATACGTTCTTTAAATCGTTCTTCTTATGAGAAGCAAACCGGCTGGTGGTCTTCGGTGCAATTACATGCGTGTTATAATAATTGTAGACATTATCCAGATTCAGCATATCTGTTACCTCCTTCCCTGGAAACATTCATTATGCGATAAAACCACAGAGTACGGATTCCATCCGTTGAATCCTGCAATCTATGGCGGTTCCTTCAAAGCTGATATACTTAGGAACTGTAATGTACAGCACATACCTTGAAAGCTGCGAGGTCTAGTGTGCCGTCTCAATCATAATTTTATAGTCCATAAATTAAAAATAATTGAGACGGCAAACTAATTAATTTCATTATATTACAGAAGGCACAAAAACGCAATAAAAAAATGGATTTTATGATAAATTTTGGTGTTGTGTCTCCGAAAAAGTGCTTGACAAGGAGCAAAGGGTATGTTAATGTATATCCCAATGAACTGCCGAAGACAGTAGGTACCGTACGGTATAAGCATAGCGCCTACCGAGGAAGTGTCGTGGGAATGACGTTCCGCTCTATGTCTTTGACATAGAGCTTTTCTTATTTTGAAACGATATGGAGGTGTCTGCGTGGGGAACCGGCAGATGCGGTGTATATGGTTTCGCAGAGATCGCGCAGTCATTGAATATTATAAGGAGGCGCAGAGACGATGGCAAAGATTGAATTGAAGCAGCCGATCATTGAAGAGATCAAGAATCATCTTCAGGATGCACAATCTGTTGTAGTAGTGGATTATCGTGGTCTTACCGTAGAGCAGGATACCAGACTTCGCAAAGAGTTAAGAGAAGCCGGTGTAGTCTACAAGGTATATAAGAACACAATGGTTCGTTTTGCAATTGAGGGTACAGTGTTCGAGTCTTTGAAGGACGATTTGGAAGGACCGAATGCATTTGCTATCTCCGCTACGGATGCAACTGCTCCAGCCAGAATTCTGGCAAAGTTTGCAAAAGAGGCAGAGGCATTGGAGATCAAGTCCGGTGTAGTAGAGGGAACATACTATGATCAGGCAGGGATCAAGGCGATTTCCAGCATCCCTTCAAGAGAAGAGTTACTTTCCAAGTTCCTTGGAAGCATTCAGTCACCGATTACCAATTTTGCAAGAGTGATCAAGCAGATCGCAGATCAGCAGGATGGCGGTGCCGCAGCAGAGGCATAATGGCCGATGGAAGCATGCCGCATAGAGCCGCATGAATGACGGGCTCCCGGTTGACAGGGAGAACACACATTGAATAATGAGAATATGGAGGAATAAGAAGAATGACGACTCAGGAATTTATCGAAGAGATTAAGAAGTTAAGCGTTTTAGAGCTGAATGA
>JAFVCQ010000030.1 GCA_017479085.1 Lachnospiraceae bacterium
GAATCAAGGAGAGCGTTAACAGTGGCGTGGTCGGCTATCTGGAGGGAATTCGGGCTTTTATCCCGGCCTCGCAGCTTGCACTGACCTATGTGGAGGATACGGATGCCTTTATCGGCAGACAGGTGGAGGCAAGAGTGATCACTGTGGAGGAGTCTGCAAAGAAGCTGGTGCTTTCCGTTAAGTCCGTATTGAAGGAACAGGAGGCAGAGCGTGACAGGGAAAAGATGGCGATGATCGTTCCGGGTTCGATCTTTGAGGGAACCGTAGAATCTCTGATGCCATATGGTGCTTTTGTGCAGATGGATAATGGTCTCACGGGGTTGGTTCACATCTCAAAGATTTCCATGAAACGGATTAAGAAACCGTCTGAGGTATTGTCAGTGGGGCAGAAGGTGAAGGTAAAAGTACTTGAAGTCAAGGACGGGAAGATCAGCTTAAGTATACGGGATGTGGAGACGAATACCTCTGAGATCGTAACAGATGTGATCGAGAAGTTCGACTATCAGTGCGAGGAGATTCCCAATAACCCGTTCGGTGCTCTGTTAGCAGGCATCAAGCTTGAGAATACAGACAATTAAAAGATTACGATCGGCAGCTCATTTTGTTCGCAATTACAAATGGTATTGATATGGAAAAAGGATGATCAGGTGACACATATGATAAAGAAGATTCAAAGATGGCAGTATATTCTGCTGACTGTTGGAATAATATGGATTATGATGAATTCAAATTCTTTCCAGAGTTGTGCAAAAAGTACATTTTCAAAACGAAGGCCGGTGGGTGTTATGGCGACGGCAGTCAGTACGGACATTGCCGTGTCATGGGAACCGGTTGCAGGTGCAGCGGGATATGTGGTATATGAAGCGGTAGAGCAGGAGAATACATTGACATTCCGGAAAGTGGCACAGGCGAAGAACTGTAAAGTGATTCGGAAAAAAAGGGAGAGGGGGAGCGTATATCACTATTATATCCGTGCCTATCGGGAACAGAAGAATGAAAAAAAGGAGCTTGGCAAAAAGAGCAGGGTCGTATCCACGACGGTTGCCGGGGAGGGAATCTCAACGGTAAAGAATCTGCTGCAAACGGCGATTGCTCCAATCGGTTCTACCATGTATGTGTGGGGCGGTGGATGGAATAAGGCAGATACAGCAGCGGGGAAGGACGCAAAGCGGATTGGATTAAGTCCTGCATGGAGAGCATTTGCCGCCAATAAGGGAGCTTCTTATAATTATCGGAATTACCGATATCAGATCCATGACGGACTGGACTGCTCTGGCTATGTGGGCTGGTGTGTTTATAATGTACTCAACACAAAAAACAACAAAAAGGGATATGTATATTCTGCCTCCAAACAGGCAGGGCAGTTTGCAAAGCTTGGGTTTGGCAGTTATACGCCGGCAGACAAGGTCACGGAATATCAGGCAGGGGATATCATGAGCTCTACCTGTACCTGTTGTGGGCATGTGTGGATTGTGGTTGGAGCCTGTGCAGATGGAAGTGTGGTTTTGGTTCATGCATCACCGGCCGGTGTACAGATTTGTGGTACCGTGACACCCGAGGGGAAAAAGAACAGCGAGGCATATCGCCTTGCCAGACAGTATATGAAAAAATATTACAAGACATGGTATGAAAAATATCCGGATGTCAGTCGGGGCGCAACGTACCTGTCACATTATGGTCAGATGCGTTGGCGAACCGGGGGATCAGATGTGATTTTGTCGGATCCGGATGGCTACAAGGATATGTCGGCCGAAGAGATATTGAAGGATCTGTTCGGAGAGGCTGGAAGCTAAGGCAGGAATGAAAAAACATTTCCATGTATCAAACATATAGGGAATCCCATACTTTATATATAATAAAGTATGGGATTTTGCTATGGTTGAAAGTAAGATAAGTCCGGAGCTGATGGTGGCATTGGGAACGACGGAGGAGGAGAGGGAAAAAAGTCTGGATCTGAATGTTGGATATAGTGATCTGCTGGACAAATGGGAACTGATCATTCGTTATACCGGAAGCTTGGAGGAGATTAAGGAGGAGCTTGATATTTCTGTGGAGGAACTGCTGGGCAGCTATGCGGTTATTCGAATTTCACAGCATTTGATCGACAGACTGTCTGAATATTCCCAGATTGATTATATTGAAAAACCCAAATCCCTGATTTTGTCCCAGATGGAAGGAATTGTTGCCTCCTGTGTCAATCGGGTGAGGTTACCGGATTATAATCTGACCGGTCGGGGGACTCTGGTTGCGTGTCTGGATTCCGGGGAGTTTGTTAATCTTGTGTTAGATTAGCAGAAAGCCTTTATATAAAAGGGTTTTGGCTGATTTAGTCCTATTCAAAAAATGCAAAAATAGATTAGGAAAGAGTGATTTGGGCCCGTCATTTTCGATTTACTGCTATATTTTGCATAACATTAACAAACAGACCATTGATTATTTACACCTAAGATTGTGAAGACATTCTAAGCCTTGCCCGGCTCTTAGATCATGTTTGAATAATCTTGTGTTGTGAAAGGAGATGATGTAAAGCAATATTGGATGTTTGAATATTAAGCTATTACAACATAGTGGCAAAACTGAATAACGTATATTCAAGGTTATTATTGATGTATGATGAAAGGCATTTTCTGTGGTTGACGGGAAATGCCTTTTTCGATGAAGAGAGGAGGTACCCAGATGAAATGTCCATGGTATTATGAATGGGTGAAGCTGCCCAGAAAGCTTATACCAGCGGGCAAGGGGGTAATGGGTGATTATATCAGGCTGGCATCCCGTGCAGCATTTCGTAAGGGTATCTCTGTGTATTGTGGTTTTGAGAATTGTGTCGTTCCGGGAATGTGGGCTGGCGGCATAGTCGGGGTTAAGAGCATATTAGGTGTGAAGAGCCGTAATAAAGCCTTTGAAGCACTGGACAGGCTCAGTTCCCTTCACTACATAAATTACGAGCTGAATGAGGAAAATAAGAAGCTTCAGTATCAGATCACAGACTGGGTGGTTCAGTGTTCCGGTGCAGACTGCATGAAAAAAGGAGCGGTATATACCACGCAGGGATATGGTTTCTTATGTATTCCGAGAAACATCACAGAAAGACTTGAAAAAGACAATTATATATTTGAAGAGGCGGATGCATGGCTGGATCTATGGTGTCATACTGTGGTAAATGATCCAAATAATGCATTTTCTTTGATGGCACCGGCTGTCCAGTATGGAAAGTATGGTGCCATTTTGACTTTGGAAACCCTCGGGCAGCGCTGGGGATGGGAAAAGACAAAGGTATGGAGATTTTTTAAGAAGCATGGGGATGTCTTTGCCCTGTACCGTCTTTCCAGTTCCTACGGCTGTCTGATTTTTAATAAATGTTATCCATGTGATGACGAGGTTTCACTTCCTATGCAGGAAGATATTAAAGAGCTTATAGATAAGATTCGCGATTACAGCAGGGATATTACGAAAATGGGTACGGAGCATGAACATCTGTCACAGATGGTGGCGTGGTATTCGAGAAAACTCACAGGCAGTCAGGAAAGCATTGAAAATAAAAAGGACTCTGATTGTAAGGGCCGCGAAACTGATGGGTGTGGGGAGTGTACTTCCCCCGAATGCCGCATTGCACTTTCGTCCCCTATAATATACGCGTATTTTTCTCTGTGCAGGAATTGTAAGAAGTATACTGACTGCGGGAAAGAAAATGATATAGCAGTCAGGGAGGATAAAGAGATAAGAGGTCCATGTATACGTCTGGACAGCATAAGAAAGGAGCGGTTTTTGTATGAACCGGCTGATTAGGGAAATGGAGGATGATACGATGATGGAGAACCAGAGAATAGAGAACCAGAGAACAAAACAACAGAGGACGGAGGAGCGGATAACAGAGAATCAGATAACAGACAACCGGAACAGGGAATATAACAGGCAGGAGGAAAAGGGACAGGTGACTTCCGAAGCATTGATCAGCCTTATGACAGAAAGAGGACTGCTGCCGACGGATGGCATAGAGGATAAAAGATCCGGGAAGCAAAGAAGGATATGAGAAAAAATGCATATCATAACACGCTTCTTTTTCTGCAGAATTACCGGACGATCGCATGGATGCTGGAATGTTTCCCGGAGGATATCGCTGCGGAACTGGATGATCCGTTTGAAGGGGTCGATCAGATCATTGAGAAAATGGAGATGGAGATGTCATGGGGGAATAAAAAGTTAGAGAGCCGTCTACAGAGCATTGAGAAGACAAGGATTCTGATGGACAGATTAAACGAGGCCCTGACGGTACTCAAGTAGAAACCGGTCAATGGGGAGCGACTTTACAGGATCTTATATCTGACCTATCTTGTTCCGGAAAAAATCAGCCACAAGGAGCTGCTGCTCCGGTTAGACCTTTCCACCAGACATTATTACAGGTTAAGGCAGGAAGCAGTTTCCATCATATCTGTCAGATTGTGGTCTGCACCGTCCTCTGAATTGTCTGTCTGGCTGGAAATGTTAGAACTGCTGGAGAACATTTCATGATGTACAGGATCGGCAGGATCGGCGGAGTCCGTTCGGATTATATCCGGTGAAAACAAAATGGCACAAAATTGGCAAGGTTTGTGCCGATGACATGTAAATGAAAATGTGCTATATTGTTACCGTCGCATAGTGGGATGAGACAGAAGAAAGCTGTTTTGGGAACGACCTTTGTTTTCAGGACAGCTTTTTTTATGTCCGGAATTACGATCAAAAGGAGGAACGGAACGTGACAGAAAACATTTTAGAGCAAAAGGAATGCAGAAGGAAGCGAAGGATGAAGATGGTGAGGAATCTCTACTGGTCGTTCATCGCAGCGGTATGTATGGATATGATCCATTATATGCCGGTATTTGCAGCAGATGACACGATATGGAGCAGGTTTTCGACCATAATGAAGGATATTTATGGCGAGGTCGTTGGGATCAGTACCATAGTCGGTGTTACGGTAGCAGCGATCGCACTGATAATCCGTATGATATCCAGAAACCAACGTGCTGTTGATGAGGCGACAAACTGGCTCAAACGGATCGTGGTGACATGGATCGTCCTGAATTCGCTGGGATTCATTGTTGCATATCTGCAGCCGCTGATTGCAGGCGGGGCATACACAGGCCAGTAAATACAGTCAGGTGCTGGGAGGTGATGATGGATGCTTGACTGGATCTTTGAGGGAATCGTTACATGGGTAAGCAGTATGGTGACGAAGCTGCTTGATGCGGTATCGGGAGTGTTCCTGAATGCACTTGGTACGAACATGACGGCAATGGAGGAATATTTTCCGTTTGTGACCAAGGCATTTACGATACTACAGTACACTTCATGGGCGGTTCTTTTTCTGATAACGGTGTGGCAGCTGTTCAGGGTGTTTGGCGGACCGATAACGGAGGCGGAAAATCCATGGACGCTGATCGCAAGGAGTGCGCTGTTTGCGGTGCTTATCAATTATGCAAAACAGATATTTGATATCGCACTGAACATTGCAACGGCTCCCTATACGGCGCTGATGGAGGTCACAATGAATAAAGAGGATTTCACATTTGCGGGTATAGAAGAAATATTCAAAAGCGGACTGATCACAATATTGGCAGGTGCCAGTGTGGTCGGTCTTTTATTATTGATCATTTTAATGATCACGCTGGGCTGGAATTATTTTAAGCTGCTTCTTGAGACGGTTGAGCGGTATGTGGTAGTTGGTGTGTTATGTTATACCTCGCCGCTGGCATTTTCGATGGGGGCATCGAAGTCAACTTCGCAGGTATTCCACTCGTGGTGCAGGATGGTGGGTTCGCAGCTCTTAATGCTTGTGATGAATGTCTGGTTTTTAAGGGCATTCAATTCATCAGTCGGACAGTTTGTAGGAAATGGCGGGGCACTGACAACCGGAAAAGGAAACATATTCCTGTGGTTCTTCTGCGTGATCGCCTTTCTCAAAACAGCACAGAAGTTCGACAGTTATCTTGCAGCTATGGGCTTAAATGTAGCCCAGACCGGGGCTGGAATGGGGCTTGAGCTTCTTATGGCAGCAAGGGCGGTAACGGGATTAGGTCATGCCGGAAAGAGTGCGGGAACTGTCTTCAGCGGTGCTGCTGTGGCTGCAGCCGGTACAAACCCCGCTTCCGGATTTGCCAGCCGTTTCAAGCCGAACAGCTATGTACGGGATGCCGTCACAGATGGGGGTGCCAGAATGGGTGCAGGCGGCGGTATGGGATTTGTCGGACGTGCGTTTGGCGGTATCGCTGCCAGAAACGGTGCGGTGCTTACAGTGGATTCGATCGCCTCAGTTGCCGGAAGGAATGCGAAGGTGTCCGGTGAGATCGCAGGAGATATTGCAGACAGAAGCCTTCAGAACTATATGCCTCAACTAAATGGCATGCCGCTCAAGAATACAAAGATCAAGGGCGGAAAGATCAGCACTACGGCGATGACTCCGGAAGGACAGATGGCAGAATTAAATATGTATAAAGCCGATCAGTTTGAAAAACCGGAGGGAGCGTCGCAGACGGTGACGGCATCGGATGGAAGCATGTGGTACCAGACTGTTTCAGGAGACGGTGCAGGTGCATTCTTTGGCATACCGGAAGGAAGTGACGGAAACGGTATCAGCACTCTGTTTCCTGATATGGCGAAAGATACAGCCTTCCGTTCCGTAGACGAGGGTGTGATCGAAGCGACTACGGACAGCGGTAATTCCCTGTGGTACAGCAGTGCCTTTTATGATGAGCCGGAAGCACCACATTCCAATATACAGGCTTCGGATGGCGTGGACTGCTATGCAATGGCGCAGCAGGCGCGGATGCCGGCATTTGAGACCGGTGACGGTGCGGAGGCTTATAATATAGCGCAGTTCCAGTCATTTATGCCGGGGTATGATGCACAGATATCCGCTGTTGATGCGGAACACTGTGGAAACGGACAGATAGAGATCCGGAATCTGGACGGAAGTGCCGTGAGATTCTATGATGCTGCCCGGTATCAGGCACCGGGGGGAGAGTATGAGAATTATGAGGACTCAAATGGCGGCAGTTGGTATGCAGTAAAAGGAGAGGCGACTGTTGTGAAAACACCGGTATACGAAGATGGCAGACCGGTATACAGCGGAGAGAATGTCAGTTCAAAGACC
>JAFVCQ010000031.1 GCA_017479085.1 Lachnospiraceae bacterium
CTGGTCATCGGACTGGGTACGATCGGACTGCTTGTAACCATGCTTCTGGCAGAAGCGGGTATCCGGAACATTCTGGTCATTGGCAATAAGGAATTCCAGAAACAAAAAGCAACAGAGATCGGAATCCCAAAAGACAATTATTGTGACAGCCGGTATCATGACATGACCGGATGGGTCAGGGAACACACCGGGGGACTTGGCGCGGATATCATATTTGAATGTGTTGGCAAAAACGAAACTTATTGCCAGGCAGTAGACTGTGCCGGCATATCCGGAAACATCATACTGGTCGGAAATCCCTGCTCAGATATGTCTCTGAACAAAGAGATCTATTGGAAAATCCTGCGAAACGAACTCACGATCAAAGGCACCTGGAACTCGTCATTTACACCACCGCTTACTGAGAAACTCCAAGAAGACAAGTCCCCAATAGGACCACAGGCTGATACTCTGCCACCTACCGAAGAGAACATCGATGACTGGCACTATGTGCTTAACCGGCTGGCAGCAAAAAAGATTCAGCCCGAACACATCATCTCCCACCATTTTTCTCTGGAACAGCTTGAGACAGGCCTCCATATTATGCGGGATAAGTCAGAGGACTATGGGAAGATTATGATAACTACATCATAAAAACCTTTTATTCATTTATTGCCATTTCTCTTCTTGTGTGCTACCATACAAATATTCCGATTCAAAGCGACCGCTGATACAGCGCAGATCAACGGTTGCTCTGAAACTCCAAGAAGTCGAGCCCAAAGGGCGATGACTGATTGGCTAAGTTTCTGGCATACGTAGTGTACTTAGAGAATTCAAGCCCCAAAGGGCGCAGAATGAACTTAGTACACCACCGTTTGCTTCGCAATCCCTGACAAATATTCAAGCATGGAAGGAGCTGATAACATGCCGACCACCGAAAAGGAGATCAACAACAATTTATTTGACCAGTTAGAAATCGTAGAGGAAGCATTAAAACGCGCACGGAGAGAACAAGCATCTGAAACAGTTGAGTATCTTGAGGAAAAGAAGAAATATATTGAGCGGAAGCTATACCAAAAGCCGTCTCTAAGCAACAATGAATGATGACCAGAAGTATTACTAAGAAGGATGGTTCACAGCCAGCAACAGAAACGAGGTATCCCATGGAAAAACCAACAAACCACTCATTTCATCCGAATCCACTTAACATCCTATTCTGTAAATGGACCAGCATCTGCGAGTCCGGGATCGATCACGGTCTTCAACAGCTCGGTCACAACATTGATTATATGACACGTCTGTTTGACAGCGTCGATTATGACAAAGGCTATCTGGATGCTCTTGCTGCCACTTTACAAGCAAAACGCTATGACTGTGTCATTACGGTTAATTTCATTCCTATTGTATCCAGAGTGTGCAATATATTCAGGATCCCCTATATCTGCTGGACGGTGGATCATCCCTGCTTTCAGTTATATTCAGAGACGATCCAGAATCCATGGAACCGCATCTTTATGTTTGACCAAAGCCAGTATGACAAATTTTATCCCCTGAATCCGGACTGCATCTACTACATGCCACTGGCCTGTGACTATGAGGCATGGAATACTGTCACCCTGACCGAAGAGGATCACAGAAACTACGACTGCGACATCTCCTTTATCGGTTCTACCTATGAGGAGAAATGCAAATACAACCAGCTTACCGATATCCCTGATTATATCAGAGGCTATGTGGACGGATTGATCCGTGCCCAGTTGAATGTGTATGGCTATAATTTTATAGAGGATTCTTTGACCGATGATTTCTGCAGACAGTTCAAGGAAGCAGCCGGATGGTATCCGTTAGGAGAAGACTACACTGAGGATACAAAGGCCATCATCGCAGATACCTATATCGGTTACAAATGCACCGAACAGGAACGCATTATGACACTTCGGAATATCTCTGAGCATTTTGATCTGGATCTGTATACGCTAAGTGATGTCTCCATGCTCCCAAAGGCACATCACCGGGGCGGAGCCGATTCCGAGACGATGATGCCGAAGATCTTCAAGTGCAGCAAGATCAACCTCAATATGACCAACCGCCCCATCAAGACCGGTCTGCCCCTTCGTATCTTTGATATCATGGGGGCCGGCGGTTTCTTACTCAGCAACTATCAGGCAGAGATCCCGGAGCTGTTTGAGATCGGAACGGATCTGGCAGTCTATGAGAGTCAGGAGGATCTGCTGAACCAGATCGGATATTATCTGGAGCACGATGATATCCGGCAGGAGATTGCCAAAAACGGACAGGATAAGATCAGAGAGCTGCACAGCTACCGGATCAAATTGGAGCAGATTCTGCGGATCGGAATTGGGTCTTAATAATAGAATTATGTTTTTAATCTGTTCGTGACAACAAGGAGATGTTTATAACTATGCGATTAAAATTTAATGTTCCAGAATATTCCATTCAAACAGAATATCAGTACACAAGCGACATCCTACAGGAAGGCAAACAATTTCCCGTTCTAACAATTGGCAGAGACAGCTATATTGAAGAAGCCATCGCAGATACTGTCGTTGGGCATGATCTTGTTTACAATTTACAGATTGGGAGATATTCCGCTATTGCCTCAGATATCAGCTTTATTATTGATCTGAATCATGACTATAAAAAAGTCAGCCAGGGACGTATCAGCGGTGTTCCTTATCAGCGACCTGTATTAACCAAACGAAAAGGTCAGATCATCATTATGAACGATTGTTGGATCGGAGAAAAAGCAACCTTTCTAAGCGGGGTCACTATTGGGAATGGCGCGGTTGTAGCTGCTGAAGCTGTTGTAACAAAAGATGTGCCACCATTTGCCATTGTTGCAGGCAATCCTGCCCGTGTTATCGGATACCGGTTTGAAACGTCACAGATTGAGGCTTTGAACTTAATCCGTTGGTGGAACTGGCCTGCCGACAAAGTATTGAAAAATGCAGAAGATTTACAGGGGAATATCCATACCTTTATCCGAAAAAACATTGGATCCGCAAAGCAGGATCTCTCCAGCATTATGCCGATCGATATCAAACCCATCCCAAAGAAGAATATAGGTGAAGAAAAAATTTTTCTTTACATACCGGATTTTGAACAGGATTACCCTACCTATCCGAATGTGATCGAGTCTTTTATCCGCTCCTATTCCAATACAAACCATGAGCTCCTGCTCTA
>JAFVCQ010000032.1 GCA_017479085.1 Lachnospiraceae bacterium
ATACCATCGGACAGCGCAAGGGGCTTGGGTTATCGCTTGGAGCACCTGCCTTTGTATTAGAGCTTAGACCGGACACCAATGAGGTGGTGATCGGAACGAATGAGGATACCTTTCATGACAGGCTGTTGGCAGATCAGGTGAATCTGATGTCCCTTTCCACATTAGAGGGAGAAATGCGGGTAACCGCAAAAATACGTTATTCCGATCCGGGTGCCGCCTGTCAGATCCGAATGGTGGCAGCGGATACGGTGGAATGCCGGTTTGATCATCCGGTACGGGCAATCACGCCGGGACAGGCAGTTGTCTTTTACGATGGAGACATTGTGGTTGGAGGTGCCACAATCAGGGAGGCAGTATAAGATAAAGAATTCATGTTAATATAGAATGAGATGGAAGAAGGAAAACAGGAGGCAGAGACATGACAAAGATTGATATTATTTCCGGTTTTTTAGGAGCAGGAAAGACGACACTGATCAAGAAGCTGATTGCTGAAGGATTTCAGGGAGAGAAGCTTGTGTTGATCGAGAATGAATTTGGTGAGATTGGAATTGATGGAGGATTTTTAAAGGATGCAGGCGTTCAGATCAATGAGATGAATTCGGGCTGTATCTGTTGTTCCCTGGTTGGTGATTTCGGTAAAGCCCTCAAGCAGGTGTTAGAGGAATACCATCCGGATCGTATTCTGATCGAGCCATCCGGTGTGGGTAAGCTGTCGGATGTGATGAAAGCGGTTGCTGATCTGCAGGAGGATATCAGTATTCAATCGGCATCCACTGTGGTAGATGTGACAAAATGCAAGATGTATATGAAGAATTTTGGCGAATTCTTCAATAATCAGATAGAGAATGCGGGAACGATCATTTTGAGCAGAACCCAGAAGCTGTCAGCGGATAAACTCGAAGCAGTGGTGGCAATGATACGAGAGCATAACGGGCAGGCGACCATTATTACAACTCCATGGGATGACATTGATGGAAAACAGATTGTGTCTGCGCTGGAAAAAGAAAAATCACTGGTAGAGGAATTGTTGGAGGAGGCCAGAGTATGTCCGACCTGTGGACATATCCACGATGAACATGAGCATCACCATCACGACCATGAGGACGAACACGGGCATCACCACCATGATCACGAGGATGAACATGAGCATCATCATCATGAGCATGAGGATGAACACGGACATCACCACCACGACCATGAGGACGAACACGGACATCTCCACCATGATCACGAGGATGAACATGAGCATCACCATCATGATCATGAGGACGAACACGGGCATCACCATCACGATCATGAGGACGGACATGGACATCATCACCACCATGCAGATGATGTCTTTACGAGCTGGGGCAGGGAAACACCGCATAAGTACACAATGGAGGAAATGGAATCGATTCTGAAGCAGCTTGCAGATGCCGGGCATCCGGAATACGGGACGATTCTCCGTGCTAAGGGTATTGTTCCGGCGGATGATGGCACATGGATCTATTTTGACCTGACACCGGAGGAATATGAACTGCGGAGCGGACAGCCGGATGTAACCGGTAAGCTCTGTGTGATTGGAAGTGAGCTAAAAGAGGAGAAGCTGGCAGAACTGTTCCATGTATAAACTAGGGGAATTGTTTAGCAGAAAGGATTGCTGATATGAGAAAACAGGAAAAGGAAATTCCAATATTTATCTTTATGGGTTTTTTGGAAGGCGGCAAGACGCAGTTTTGCAGAGAGACATTGGTGGACCGTAATTTTACAGAGGGAGAACCAACTCTTTTGTTAGTCACTGAGGAGGGAATGGAGGAATATGACGAGGAAGAGCTTCGCAGACGCAATATTTCTACCGTGTATCTGGATGAGGAGGAGCTGAATACGGACAGACTGCTGGATTTGCAGGAGGAATATGAGCCCAATCAGGTTATGATCGAGTATAATGGTATGTGGCAGTTGGAAAAGTTGTTTAACATCCGTGTTCCGAAAGGCTGGACGATCGTGCAGGTCATTACCCTGATCGATTCCACCACCTTTACGATTTATAACAACAATATGAAAGCGTTAATGGCAGAGCATATTCAAAATGCAGATATGATCGTGTTTAACAGAGTGACAGATGATACGGACATAAATACCATGCGGATGGCGGTTAAAACCCTGAATCGCAGGGCACAGATCGTATTTGAAAATGTGAATGGACAGGCGCAGATCGATGATGGAGAGATGGAAATCCCATATGATTTAGATGCGGATGTGGTAGAGATTGCGGATGATGATTATGGTATTTTCTATATTGATGCATCCGATAATATAGACAAATATGTGGATAAGACGGTGCGTTTCAAGGGACAGGTATACTGTCCTCCACAGTATAAGGGGAACGCCTTTGTTCCGGGACGTTTTGCCATGACCTGCTGTGCAGAGGATATCACCTTCTTGGGGTTCAAATGTGTATCGTCAGAGGCGCCAAAGCTCAAAGATAAAGAATGGGTGACCGTGACAGCGAAGGTGAAGCGGGAATTTTATCAGGAATTTGACGGAGATGGACCTGTGCTGTATGCTCAGAACATTGAAAGGTCCAAAAAACCCTTAGAAGAGGTCGTGTATTTTTAAGTGCTGTGATCGCATGGGAAGGAGGGATGATTATGGCATGGGATGAATTTGTGGATAAAGTAAAGGAAGGCTCTGCGGATGTGGTGGAGAAGGCGAAGGATACAACAAAGCGTTTCGCTACGATCCATGATCTGAAGAGCAAGATCCGTGATTATAACAATGATAAGAACAAGTTGTTTACCCAGATGGGCATGGATGTGTATCTCTCAAAGAAAAAGGATGAGAATATAGATGAGGCGATTGACGCCTTTGTTGCACAGATCGATGTTCTGAATACCCGAATTCAGAATCTGAAAGAAAAACTGGCTTTAATTGAGTCGGAGACAAAGAGTGGGAATGGGATTTAATTGTTGACAAAACAGCGAAACTTCGTTATAGTTTTACTTGATAATAGACTTATGTATGGACATAAGTCTATTATTATAGTTGTAAAAGTTGGAATGAGGATGCGGTGCATCCGATTTGTTTAGAAAGATGAGGTCGGTATGGCAACAGGAATAATTGGAACGGGCAGCTTCTTGCCACCTACCATTATTGATAATAATGAGTTGGCAAAGCTGGTAAAGACAGATGATGACTGGATCAGGGAGCATACAGGAATTGTAGAGCGGCATATTGCAACGGATGAGACGACTTCCTATATGGCAACAGAGGCGGCAAGAGCCGCAATTGAGAATTCCGGAGTGGATGTCAGGGAGATTGATCTGATTCTTTTGGCCACCCTTTCTCCGGAACGGGCGACACCGAGTATGTCGTGTATTGTTCAGGATAAGATTGGCGCATTGAATGCCACGTGTTTTGATCTGAATGCGGCATGTTCCGGTTTTGTTTATGCGTTACAGACTGCTGATGCGTATATAACCGCAGGTATGGCAAAGACAGTATTGGTGATTGGGTCGGAAACACTTTCCAAACTGGTGGACTGGAAGGATCGCTCTACCTGTATTCTGTTTGCGGATGGAGCAGGAGCGGTGGTCGTCACTCAACAGGAAAGAGGAATCTTGAGCAGTGTGACACACAGTGATGGGTCAAAGGGAATGTCTTTAAAGTGTAAGGATCGCTCTACACGGAATTTTCTCAACCGAAAACAGGAGGATATACATTATATTCAAATGATCGGTCCGGATATTTTCAAATTTGCGGTTCGCAAGGTTCCGGCCTGTATTGAACTGCTCTTACAGAGGGCGAATGTGAACAAGGAGGACGTAGCGTACTATGTTCTTCATCAGGCAAATGCGCGGATTGTTGTCTCCGTTTCCAAAAAGCTTGGTGTTCCGCTTGAGAAGTTTCCGATGAATATTGATCATTGTGGTAATACCTCAAGTGCATCGATTCCCATCCTGTTAGATGAAATGAATCGCAATGCGATGCTGAAACAGGGCGACAAGATTGTTCTTTGCGGGTTTGGTGGCGGCCTGACATGGGGAGCGCAGTTAATTGAATGGTGATTGGAAAAACCCGGTACAATCGGAGAAAGGCACTGGTTGTATCGGGCTATTTGTGAAAATGGAGGAGATTGAGATATGAGTAAGATTGCATTTATGTTTCCGGGACAGGGAGCGCAATATGTGGGAATGGGAAAGGAATTTTATGAAAAGCATGCAGCGAGCCGGGAGATCTATGAGATTGCTTCAGAGGCATCCGGACTCGATTTAAAGGCGCTCTGCTTTGAGGAGA
Organism: Lachnospiraceae bacterium; assembly: GCA_017479085.1. GTDB lineage: Bacteria > Bacillota > Clostridia > Lachnospirales > Lachnospiraceae > CAG-590. The sequence continues at coordinate 4,279 of JAFVCQ010000032.1, forward strand.
ATACGGATCTGCATATTACAGAGTATACACAGATTGCAATGCTCACGACAGAGGTCGCAATGCTGCAGGCGGTTCTGGAGCTGGGTCTGCAGCCGGATCTGACAGGGGGACTGTCGCTTGGAGAATATTCGGCACTGACCGCTTCCGGTGTCATGGAATTTGAGGACTGCGCCAAGGTGGTTCGAAAACGTGGAATCTATATGCAGGAGGAGGTGCCGGCGGGAGTTGGAGGAATGGCTGCAGTCATCGCGTTAGATGCCGATACGATTGAAAGAGTCTGTGATGAGGTAGAGGGTGTGGTCGGAATCGCCAATTATAACTGTCCGGGGCAGATTGCGATCTCCGGTGAAAAAAGAGCAGTGGAACAGGCTTGTGAACGGTTAAAGGAAGCGGGTGCAAAGCGATGTATTCCGTTGAATGTAAGCGGTCCGTTCCATTCGCCAATGCTAAAAGGCGCAGGGGATAAGCTGGCGAAGGAATTAGAACAGGTAGAGATAAAGGATATCGTTATTCCATATGTGACAAATGTAACCGGTACCGTTGTGACGGACAAACATGAAGTCAAGGAGCTGTTGGCTGCGCAGGTTTCGTCTTCCGTGAAGTGGATACAGTGTGTAGAGACTCTGTTGGCAGAGGGTGTGGACACGTTCATCGAAATCGGACCGGGGAAGACGCTGTCCTCTTTTGTAAAAAAGATTTCAAAAGAAGTGACGGTCGTGAACATTGATCAGTATGCAGATTTGGAAAAAATAAAGGCAATTGCGGGCTGAAGATAAGGAGAGAATATGTTAACAGGTAAGATCGCATTGGTAACCGGTGCCAGCCGGGGAATTGGCAGACAGACAGCGATCACGCTTGCGCGCTATGGTGCAACCGTGGTGATCAATTACAATGGGGCGAAGGAGCGGGCAGAAGAGACGGCAGCCCTGATTCAGGAGATGGGGGGACGGGCTGTCTGTTACGGCTGTAATGTAGCGGATTACAAGGCTGTAGAGACAATGATGAAGGAGATCGTCACACAGCATGGAGCACTGGATATTCTGGTGAATAATGCCGGAGTGACAAAGGATGGCCTCCTGCTTAAGATGTCGGAGGAGGACTATGATACGGTTGTGGATGTCAATTTGAAGGGAACCTTTCATTGTATCCGTCACAGTGCAAGACAGATGGTGAAACAGAGATATGGAAGAATTGTGAACTTGTCAAGTGTAGTGGGTGTATATGGCAATGCAGGACAGGTCAATTATTCTGCTTCTAAGGCTGGGATTGTGGGTATTACCAAATCGGCAGCAAAGGAGCTGGGGTCAAGAGGTATTACGGTTAATGCAGTTGCGCCGGGATTCATTGTAACAGAGATGACAGATGCGATGCCGGAGGATGCAAAGAAACAGGTTACAGACCGAATTGCCATGAAACGCTTAGGCCGGACAGAGGATGTGGCAGAGCTGGTGGCCTTTTTGGCATCGGATCTTGCAGCATACATCACGGGACAGGTCATCTGTGTGGATGGTGGTATGAGCATATAAGCATATAGTTACAGAATAATCTTGGAAGGATAAGAGGAGATTTGCTATGAGACGAGTGGTTGTGACAGGCATGGGAGCTATTACTCCAATTGGATTGAGTGTAGATGCATTTTGGGACAGTGTAAAACAGAGCAGGGTCGGCATTGGGCCGATCACTAAGTTTGATGCATCCGAATATAAGGCAAAGATTGCGGCAGAGGTCAAGGGATTTGCTGGGAAGGAATATATGGATGCAAAGGCTGCAAAGCGAATGGAACTTTTTTCACAGTATGCAGTTGCAGCAGCAAAGGAGGCGATCGAACAGTCCGGTCTTTCGATGGAGCAGGAAGACCCATACAGGATAGGAACGGCCATTGGATCGGGAATCGGGAGTCTTCAGGCGATTGAGCGCAATGAGAAACGCTTAGCTGAGAAAGGGCCGGGAAGGATGGAGCCGTTGCTGATTCCGCTTATGATATCCAATATGGCAAGTGGGAACGTCTCAATTTATTTTGGTCTGAAAGGAAAATCCATCAATGTGGTGACGGCCTGTGCGACCGGAACCCACAATATAGGAGAGGCATTCCGCACCATTCGGTATGGAGATGCAGATGTGATGGTGGCGGGTGGAACAGAGGCCTGTGTGACACCGATTGGAATTGGCGGTTTTGCAGCACTTACTGCTCTGAATACGACAGAGGACTGCAGCAGGGCTTCGATACCGTTTGACAAGGACAGAGCCGGCTTTGTGCTGGGAGAGGGAGCAGGTGTAGTTGTGTTAGAGGAGTTGGAGCATGCGAAGGCCAGAGGTGCAGAAATACTGGCAGAATTAGTTGGGTATGGTGCCACCTCGGATGCATATCATATCACCTCGCCGGCAGAGGATGGCATGGGCGCTGCGAAGGCGATGATATATGCGATGCAGGATGCGGGCATATCCCCGTCGGAGGTGGATTATATCAATGCACACGGAACATCGACTCATCACAATGATCTGTTTGAGACAAGGGCGATCAAGGCGGCGATGGGCGAAGCTGCACAGACGATTCCGGTAAGCTCGACCAAATCCATGGTGGGACATCTGTTGGGAGCTGCCGGTGGAATCGAATTCATAACCTGTGTGAAATCTATTTTGGATTGTTATATTCATGAGAACACGGGTCTGCGAGAGGTGGAGGATCCGGAGGAGTTCAATCTGAACTATGTAAAGGAGCATGGCATTTCGCAGGAGGTCAATGTATGTTTGTCCAATTCTCTGGGATTTGGCGGACATAATGCCACGCTGGTTGTCAGAAAGTACAGGGATTAAAGAAAGCAGGAAATATATGGAATTAGATATCAAACAAATTATGGAGATTCTTCCGCATCGTCAGCCGTTTTTACTCATCGACCGTGTGACAGAGCTGGTGCCGGGACAATCGATCAGGGGATACAAGAATCTCTCTTATAATGAACCGTATTTTGCCGGACATTTTCCGGGTGAACCCGTGATGCCGGGGGTGCTGCAGATTGAGGCATTGGCACAGCTTGGAGCGGTTGCAATGTTGAGTCTGGAGGAAAATAAAGGCAAGACGGCATATTTTACAGGAATCAACAGCGCAAAATTCAGGCAAAAGGTCGTTCCGGGGGACAGACTGGATCTGGAATGTAAGATTATTAAGGTGAAGGGACCGATGGGAGTCGGGGCAGTTACTGCCTGTGTAGATGGCAAGGTGGCCTGTAAGGCAGAGATTTCCTTTATGATAGGATAGAAGATGAGAAAAATAAGATGGTTGATAAGACGTAGACGCAGCAAAGTAGTGATTCTCACGGTTGTGTGTATCGGTTTGCTGTTCTTTCTCGGGAAACGGAGCGAATATATAAAAAGCGGCACGTATCAGGCATATTCGTACACGACGCTTGCAATGGGAACCGGAATCAAAAAGACGATCTATTCGGAGAATGCAGCAAAGAGTGAACAGGTAGATTCCGCGATTGATGCGTGCCTGAAGGAATTGGAGAATCGGATTTCCGTCCGCATTACAAATTCAGAGATCGCAAGCTGTAATCGGAGTTATGCAGTCGATGGTGTGTATCCGCTGTCGGAAACGGTTCGCAGTTATCTGGAACAGGAGCTTCAAATCTGCGAGGAGACAGATGGCGCATTTTCACCCTGTATCCGTCCAATCTCTGCTCTGTGGGGAATCGAGGAGGGAGAAACAGAGATTCCGGAGCAAAGCCGTATTCAGGAGGTACTTGCGCATACCAGACCGGAAAACATGGAGCTTACAGAGGATGGCATCATCTTTCGGGATAACAGAATGGCCATTGATCTGGGAGCTGTTGGAAAGGGGATTGCCTGCGATGAGGTGAACAAAGTGCTTGCCGGGTATGATGTACGTGGGGCGGTGATTTCAATCGGTGGGAGTATAGCGGTGTATGGCGATAAAGGCAAACGGGAAGCATGGCATATTGGCATACAGGATCCGAGAGGAAATGAGAATGAGATGCTGGGGGTATTAACAGCTAAGAAAGGAATGGTGATATCCACCTCTGGTGATTATGAAAAATACTTTATGGCAGATGGCAGACGATATCATCATATTTTTGATCCCGCTACCGGTTATCCGGCAGACAGTGGTCTGATCTCAGTCACGATCATCAGTGACAGTGGCTTTTTGTCCGATGCACTGTCCACTGCCTGTTTTGTGTTGGGTTTGGAGAAGGGGATGGACTATGCGGTAAAAAAAGGGGTTCAGGCGATCTTTGTCACATCCGGCAGGGAGGTGTATGTGACAAAGGGACTCAAACATGCTTTCAAACTGCAGGCAGATGGGTATGTGTTGAAGGAATCCAGATAGGGGCGAGCGCTTCCTTCCGGAGTAGAAAGAGAGGTGTTGACCATGAGTTTATTAACATTTTCAGGGGGAATTCATCCTTATGATGGCAAGGAGCTGTCACAGAATAAGGAGATATGTGATCTCCTTCCAAAGGGGGACTGTGTGTATCCGCTGTCACAGCATATTGGCGCGCCGGCAAAACCTCTGGTGAAGAAGGGAGATCCGGTGCTTGTTGGACAGAAGATTGCAGAGGCAGACGGTTTTGTATCTGCCAATATTCATTCCGGCATTTCCGGCAGAGTCAAAGCGGTGGAACCGAGAATGACGGTGGGTGGTACAAGGGTTTTGTCGATTGTGATCGAGAACGATGGTCAGTTTGATGAGGTTGATTTTGGGCAGAATATTCGTCCGCTGGATCAGTTGTACAGAGAGGATGTGAAGGAACTGATCCGCGAGGCCGGTATTGTGGGGATGGGAGGAGCCGGTTTTCCTACGCATGTCAAACTATCGCCTAAGAATGAAGATGCCATAGATACGATCATTGTGAACGGTGCAGAGTGTGAGCCATATCTGACCTCGGATTATCGAAGAATGTTGGAGGATCCGGAAAAGATTGCCGCGGGGCTGCAGATTGTGATGAATCTGTTTGACGACACAAAGGGGATTATTGCGATTGAGGACAATAAGCCGGAAGCAATTGAACAAATGACTAAGATTACCCGTAATCTGCCGGATATTACTGTGCAGGCGGTAAAGACGAAGTATCCACAAGGGGCAGAGAGACAGTTGATTTTTGCAAATACCGGCAGGAAACTGAATTCATCCATGCTGCCGGCGGATGCAGGCTGTATCGTACACAATATTGATACGGTGGTGGCAATCTATCATGCGCTGATTGAGGGGAAACCGCTGTATGAGCGAATCGTGACCGTAACGGGAGATGCGGTGAAGGATACAGCGAATTTTCGTGTGCGCATTGGAACCAATACAAGGGAATTGATCGATGCGGTGGGAGGTTTTCAGGTGGAACAGCCTGAGAAGATCATCTCCGGTGGTCCGATGATGGGAAAGGCGATGTTTTCATTGGATGTTCCGATTGTCAAGGGATCGTCGGCACTGCTTTGTCTGAAAGAGGATGACGTTTCAAAGGAGGAACCATCTGCATGTATTCGGTGTGGACGGTGTGTGGCGGTATGTCCAGGCAGAGTGATGCCGAATAAATTGGCAGATCTGGCTGTTCATGGTGATATGGAGACCTTTGTACAATATGAGGGCATGGAGTGCTGTGAGTGTGGCTGTTGTTCCTATGTATGTCCGGCAAAGCGGCATTTGACCCAGGTCATCGCCGGAACCCGTAAACAGGTATTAGCCAATCGGAAGAAATAGGAGGTGGGTTCTTTGGAACAGAGAATGAAGATATCGTCTTCTCCCCATATCAGAGATAAGGAGTCAACCGGCAGTATTATGAGGCAGGTTATGGTGGCTCTGTTGCCGGCAGCTTTTTTTGGAATTTATAATTTTGGGATGCGTGCTTTGCTCATTACTCTGCTCACAATTGTGTGCAGTATCGGATGGGAGGCGGGGTATCAGAAATTATTGGGACGCAGGATCACGCTTCGGGACGGATCAGCCGCTTTGACCGGCTTGCTGTTAGCGATGAATCTGCCACCGGATGTACCATTTTGGCTCCCTGTGATTGGCAGTTTTTTCGCAATTATTGTTGTAAAACAGCTCTTTGGAGGGCTGGGTCAGAATTTTATGAATCCGGCATTGGGAGCAAGATGCTTTTTGTTGATTTCGTTTACCGGACATATGACGTCCTTTTCCTATGATGCAGTAACGACAGCTACACCTCTGGCCGAACTGAAAACAGGCGGCAGTGTGGATGTCATGTCCATGGCGTTGGGGACGATACCGGGAACAATTGGGGAGACCTGTGCTGTTGCATTGATACTTGGAGGGTTGTTTTTGATGGCACGGGGAATTATCGACTATCGTATTCCAATCAGTTATCTGGGTACGTTTGCAGGATTGATTCTGTTATATGCATTGGCAGCCGGGAGAGGTTTGGATGTATCCTTTTTACTGGCGCATCTGTTTGGAGGCGGTTTGATGCTTGGCGCATTCTTTATGGCAACAGACTATGTGACATCCCCGATCACTCCGGCAGGCAGGATCTGGTTTGGTATTCTGCTGGGAATGCTGACGTTTTTGTTTCGGGTGTTCGGAGCTTCGGCCGAGGGAGTTTCCTATGCGATTATTATTGGTAATCTGGTGGTTCCTCTGTTGGAGCGTATTACCATTCCTAAGGCATTTGGAAAGGAGGCTTGAGCATGAGTCGTGAGAGTATCAGGAATACAATTTCCCTTATGCTGATCACTGTGATCGCCGGCTTACTGTTAGGGGCGGTTTACGAGGTGACGAAGGAACCGATTCGGGAGCAGAAGCAGCGCGCAAAGGAGGCAGCCTATAAGGAGGTCTTTGCAGATGCAGCAGACTTCGAGGAACAGGCGGTGGATGATAAAAGGGAGGCTGACTTGAAGGAACAGGGCATGGATGTACAGATCGATGAAGTCATGAAGGTGTTAGACGCACAGGGAAATGGAATTGGTTACGTGCTTACGGTAACGGATCACGAGGGTTACGGTGGGGATATTCAGTTTGCAATGGGAGTGCGGACAGACGGAACCCTGAATTCCATCTCGTTCCTGTCGATTGGTGAAACCGCCGGACTGGGAATGAAGGCACAGGAGGATGCGTTCAAGGGACAGTTTGCCGGAAAAAAAGTGGAGCATTTTTCATATACGAAGGATGGGGCGACCTCCGAATCGGAAATCGATGCAATTTCCGGCGCAACCATTACAACCAATGCAGTTACCAATGGGGTCAACGCAGGCCTTTCTTATATTGACGCATTATCAGAATAGGAGGCGGGAATATGAACAGGACGACGGAACGTTTATATAACGGAATTGTGAAGGAGAATCCTACCTTTGTACAAATGCTTGGAATGTGTCCTACTATGGCGGTCACTACGTCTGCTGTGAATGGATTGGGAATGGGACTTACCACAACGGTTATCTTGATTCTCAGCAATATGATGATCTCCGCTCTGAGGAAGGTGATTCCGGATAAAGTGCGGATTCCGGCATATATTGTAATTGTTGCATCCTTTGTCACGATCATACAATTTCTGTTAGAGGGGTTTGTGCCATCTCTATATGACAGTCTGGGAATCTATATCCCGTTAATTGTGGTGAACTGCATTATTTTGGGACGTGCTGAGAGTTATGCATCAAAGAATAACGTGTGGCTGTCGATGTTTGATGGGATTGGAATGGGACTTGGTTTTACGATTGGTTTGACATCGATCGGAATCTTCCGGGAACTCTTTGGAAATGGAACGGTTTTCAATGTTCGGATCATGCCGGAGCAGTATGAACCGGTCACTATTTTGATTCTGGCACCGGGAGCGTTCTTTGTACTGGCCTGTCTAATCGCAGCTCAGAATAAGATCCGTATGCAAAGAGCAGAGAAAAAGGGGGAGAACAGTCTTGTCTGTGAGAGAAAGGATGGCTGTATCGGATGTACCAATACGCTCTGTGGAGGAAGAGAGTTTGAAGGAACACAGGGGAAGGAGGTATCGAAATGACGCCAGTCAGAAATAAGATGTTGAGAAAGAGGGTAAGATGGCTGCGGAGACGTCAGAGATATCTGAGACAGCGTGAGCGAATCCGGCGAAGAAGGATGCGGACGCTTCGATATTGGGAGCGTTTTTATCAGGAAAAACAAAGAGCTGCACAGAGGAAACGGAAGATGCGTTCGAGAAGGGAAACAGCCAAATTGAATCGAACCCTGCGGAGGAGGCGTAGACGATGAACTTATTTTTGATTGCAATTGGAGCGGCATTGGTAAACAATGTTGTGCTTAGCCAGTTTTTGGGGCTTTGCCCATTTATTGGTGTTTCAAAAAAGGTAGATACGGCAGCAGGTATGGGTGGTGCCGTCATTTTTGTGATAACCATAGCTTCTGCAGTTACGAGTCTGATCTATACATTTATTCTGGACAAACTTGATATTACCTATCTTCAGACGATTGTATTTATTCTGGTTATTGCTGCGTTGGTTCAGTTTGTTGAGATGTTTCTGAAGAAAAAAATGCCGCCTCTGTATTCTGCGTTGGGTGTCTATCTTCCCCTGATTACCACGAACTGTGCGGTATTGGGCATTGCCCTGATCAATGTGCAGAAGTCCTATGGCTTTTTGACATCGGTGATAAACGGTTTTGGAACTGCGGTGGGCTTCACGATCGAGATCGTGATCATGGCGGGGATACGGGAACGAATCGAATATAATGATATCCCGGAATCCTTTAAGGGGACACCTATTGTTTTGGTAACAGCAGGATTAATGGCAATGGCATTTTTTGGATTTTCCGGATTGATAAAATAGGGGGCTTATCGTATGAATATGACATCAATATTACTTGCTGTGGCAATCGTTGGCGGAACAGGTGCCGTAATTGGGATTCTGCTTGGAATTGCCGGAGAACGCTTTGCAGTAGAGGTGGATGAAAAGGAGATTGCGATCAGGGAGTGCCTTCCCGGTAATAATTGTGGGGGCTGCGGCTTTCCGGGATGTGACGGACTGGCAGCCGCGATTGCAAGGAAGGAGGCACCGGTGAACGGATGTCCGGTGGGAGGCACGTCCTGTGCACAGGCTATTAGTGCCATCATAGGCGTGGAGGCAGAGGAAACCGTCCCGATGACTGCCTATGTAAAATGTGCCGGAACCTGTGAAAAGGCACAGGATAACTATGCCTACATTGGAGTGGAGGATTGCAGACTTGCGCTGAACAATCCGGGAGGGGGAGCCAAAGCCTGCACCTATGGCTGCACCGGTTTTGGTAATTGCAAAAAGGTATGTCCGTTTGGGGCGATTGATATTGTGGATGGAATTGCAGTGGTGAATCCGAAACAGTGTAAGTCCTGTGGAAAATGTATTGCAGCGTGCCCGAGGAAGCTGATTGAGCTCGTACCGGTTGATGCAGTGTGCCGGGTGACATGCAGCTCGAAGGACCGGGGAATGGATGTAAAAAAGGTGTGTCAGGCCGGTTGTATTGGATGCGGTCTCTGTGCCCGAAATTGTCCCTCCGATGCCATTCTTGTGGAACAGAATGTTGCGCATATTGATCAGGAAAAGTGTATCCGGTGTGGTGCGTGTAAGGAAAAATGTCCGGTCAAGATTATATTATAGGAGGCATAAGATCCTATACAGATGCATATATTGTTTCAAGGTGAGTTTGGAGCAATTATGACATTTTTGGACCTGAAGCAAAAAGAAGTGATCAACTGTAAGGATTGTAAACGACTTGGCTGTGTAGCGGATCTTGAAATTGATCCATGTAACGGACAAATTTGTGCGTTGATTGTACCAGCCCCCGTTCGTATATTTTCCTGTTTTGGAAAGAGTATCCGATACTGTATTCGTTTCTGTGATGTGATCCGGATTGGACCGGACATTATACTGGTCGATGTCTGCCTGGAGGATGCACGGATGAGGGACGATTGAATGACAATCGTTTTCCATGTGGACTTGACAAAGATATTATAGTGATGTAATATGTAATTAGTTTGACGTTGGAGTAAAATGAGGAGGTTAGATACATATGAAGTGTCCGTTTTGTGGAGTGGACAGTACCAGAGTGATTGATTCAAGACCGGCGGAGGATAATTGCTCTATTCGCAGAAGGAGAGAGTGTGATGAATGTGGAAAACGGTTTACCACCTATGAGAAGGTAGAGACGATTCCGCTTACGATCATTAAGAAAGACAAGATCCGGGAGGCTTATGACCGGTCAAAGATTGAATCGGGTGTGATCAAGTCCTGCCATAAGAGGCCGATTCCGGTGGAGGAGATTGAACGCTGTATTGACCGGATTGAGACCGCTATTTTTAACATGGAGCGCAAGGAGGTTGAGAGCTCTGCGGTTGGTGAGATTGTCATGAATGAGTTGAAGCTGTTAGATCAGGTCGCATATGTGCGATTTGCATCTGTATACCGTCAGTTTAAGGATGTCAACACATTCATGGATGAAGTGAAAAAACTTTTGAATTGAGAGGAAAATAAGCAATGAAATGAAAAAAGGTCATTGCTTATTTTTCTGTTATTGAGTATAATGAATCTGTTCCGACCTGGAGATGGAACAGGAGTATGTTATGTATAGTAAAATTCTAAGCGGCACACTGCATGGGGTCGAGGGCAGACTGATTACAGTGGAAGCCGATGTCAGCGAGGGACTACCAGTATTCAACATGGTAGGTTTCTTAGCATCTGAGGTCAGGGAGGCAAGTGAACGGGTTCGTACGGCTTTGAAGAATGCAGGCTATCTGCTTCCACCGAAACGAATCACAGTGAATCTTTCTCCTGCAGACGTCCGGAAAGAGGGTTCTGTTTTTGATCTGCCAATCAGTATTGCGTTATTAGCCGCATATGGCTACATTCCGGCTGAGTGTGTACAGAATATTCTGCTGCTGGGGGAATTGTCACTTAGTGGTGATGTTCTGGGTGTGAGAGGTGTTTTGCCGATTGTAGATTTTGCCAGAAAGCAGAATATTACGACACTGATCCTCCCCTATGACAATCGGAAGGAGGCGTCGGTGATTCCCGGCCTCACTGTCTATGGAGCAAAAGACCTAAAACAGGTGGTAGAGCATCTGCTGGGACAGAGTCCGATGCAGGCAGAGCCGATGCCGCGATATGAGGAGAAAACAGAAGGCTTTTCAATCGATTTTGCCGATGTAAAGGGGCAGAGGATGTTAAAACGTGCAACGGAGATTGCAGTAAGCGGTATGCATAATATTTTATATCTGGGGCCTCCCGGAGCAGGAAAATCTATGATTGCCAAACGGATTCCCACCATTATGCCTGCGCTGTCCTATGAGGAGAGTATTGAACTGACAAAGATCTACAGTGTGAATGGAATGCTGGGAGCAGAGGAAGGCCTCATTCGGAAACGTCCGTTCCGGATGCCGCATCATTCGATTACCGCCAATGCTCTGATTGGTGGTGGAAAGGTGCCAAAACCCGGGGAAATCAGTCTGGCCCATCATGGTGTCCTGTTTCTGGATGAATTTCTGGAGTTCCAGAAGAATATCATAGAGATGATGCGACAGCCATTAGAGGATGGTGAGATTACCATTTCGAGACTGCAGGGCAGTTATACGTTTCCATGCGATATCATGCTGGTAGCGGCTATGAATCCGTGTCCTTGTGGTTTTTATCCGGATCTGACGCGGTGTCATTGTACCAGACCACAGATTGAACATTATCTCAAAAAAATTTCGGAACCCATGCTGGACAGGATGGATCTGAATATTTCTGTTCGGAAAATGACCTACGAAGAATTATATGGAATGGAGCAGGAGGAGTGTTCGAAACAGATTCGGGAGAGAGTGATTCGGGCACAGGCGATTCAAAAAAGGAGACTCGCTCCTTTCGGAGTTCGTTTTAATTCTCAGATTCCGGCAAACCGGTTAGACGAACTCTGTGGACTGGGCAAGGAGGAGGAAAAGCTTAGAAAGGAGCTCTTTGAGCGATATCAGTTATCGGCCAGAGGAGCCGGCAAGGTTATGAAGGTGGCGAGAACCATCGCAGATCTGGATGCCTCAGAGTGTGTGAAAAGCCATCATATGTGGGAGGCGGTTACCTATCGCATGTCTGATTTCTATCAGGGAGGGGGAACCGAATGAAGACGGAAGATTTTTATTGGTACTGGCTTAATACTATCAGTGGAATTGGCAACAGGACGATTGGCAGATTATTAGACCGGTTTGGGACACCGAAGCAGATCTATCATACAGAAGAGAGGGAGATTGCATCGGTACTGCGCACAAAAAAACAACAATCTGCTTTTCACATGTCTAAAAATAAGGCTCCTGTCATAGATAGTTATAACAACATATCGGCAGGGGGGATTACATTTCTGCATCCCGATTCTCCCCTGTTTCCGGAACGTCTGAAGACCATTCCGGATATGCCCTATGGTCTCTATCTGAAGGGAATACTTCCACCGGAAGAAAAAAAGACAGTTGCGATGATCGGAGCCAGAAGCTGTACCCGCTATGGAAAGGAGATGGCACGTTTTTTTGCAAGTGAACTGGCGGGGTGCGGAGTGGGTATCATCAGTGGTCTGGCCCGAGGTGTGGATGGAATGGCACATGTAGGCGCCTTAGAGGCGGACGGTTATACGTTGGGTGTATTGGGGGGCGGAATCGACCAGATTTATCCAATCGAGCATGCAGCTTTGTTTCAGCAGATAGAACAGTCAGGTGGCCTGATATCGGAGAGTGGACCGGGGATTCAACCGGTTGCCGGTCTGTTTCCGATGAGAAACCGGTTGATTGCGGGTTTTGCGGATGGTATTTTGGTGGTGGAGGCCATGGAAAAAAGCGGCACCTTTATCACGGTAGACCAGGGACTGGAACAGGGAAAAGAAATTTTTGCATTGCCGGGGCGGTTGACCGATTCCAAAAGCGCAGGCTGTAACCGTCTGATTCAGATGGGAGCCCACATCGTTACAGGGGTGGAGGATGTGTTGGAACTTCTTCAGATTGACAATACAAGTCGCCCAAAACGAAACAGACCGGAGCGGTCTGAAGAAGAAATTCATAAAATGTCACTTGCGCCACTGGAGAAAATGGTGTATAGTTGTTTGCGAATCGAACCAAAATATGTAGATGTTATTATTTCGGAGGTTCGGGTTGCTCCACAGGAGGTATGCATGGCATTGAATCAACTGGTATTATGCGGAGCAGTCGTAGAAACCACCAGAAATTATTACGCAATCAAATTATAGGAACTGGAAGGAGCCGGATTATGGCAAAGAACCTTGTAATTGTGGAATCGCCTGCCAAAGCAAAGACGATTAAAAAATTTTTAGGCAATAATTATGAAGTGATCGCTTCAAACGGACATGTCAGAGACTTGCCCAAATCCCAGATGGGAATTGATGTTGAGAATGATTTTGAACCCAAGTACATTACGATTCGGGGAAAAGGTGAACTTTTGGCATCGCTCCGCAAGGAGGTGAAGAAAGCGGATAAGGTATATCTGGCAACTGACCCGGACCGCGAGGGAGAAGCGATTTCATGGCATCTGTCCAAGGCACTGAAGCTGGAGGATAAGAATTACAAACGAATCACTTTCAATGAGATCACGAAGAATGCAGTGAAAGGCTCTCTGAAGGAGGCGCGGGATATTGATATGAATCTGGTCGATGCGCAGCAGGCCAGACGGGTATTGGATCGTCTGGTCGGTTACGAGATCAGTCCGGTGCTCTGGGTGAAGGTGAAAAGGGGATTGAGTGCCGGCCGGGTGCAGTCAGTGGCTCTTAGACTGATCTGTGACAGAGAGGATGAGATCAACAGCTTTATTCCGGAAGAATATTGGACGTTAGAGGCATCCGTCAGACCGGAGGGGAGTAAGAAGGCCTTTCTGGCAAAGCTGATGCGCACACCGATGGGAAAGGCTGAGATTCACTCGGCAGCAGAGATGGAACAGATCCTGCAGGAGCTTTCAGATGCTGCGCTCACCCTTAAGGATATCCGCCGGTCGAATCGGGTAAAGAAGGCTCCTTTGCCATTTACGACTTCTACGTTGCAGCAGGAGGCTGCAAAGAAACTGAATTTTGCCACCGGCAAGACAATGCGAATCGCACAGCAGCTCTATGAGGGAGTGGAGCTGAAGGGGAGAGGCAGCGTTGGATTGATTACCTACCTGAGAACGGATTCGGTGCGTATTTCAGAGGAGGCCGGCGCTGCGGCTGCTGACTACATCAGCAAACAGTATGGGGAGGAATATATTGGAACACAGAATGTAAAAAGCGCAAATGGTAAAAAGATACAGGATGCGCATGAGGCGATCCGGCCGACAGATGTCACGCTGTCACCGGTCAGGCTGAAGGAGGAGCTTTCCAGAGATCAGTTTCGTTTGTATCAGCTGATTTACAATCGATTTCTGGCGAGCCGGATGGCAGAGGCCAGATATGAGAGTGAGACGCTGAAGCTCGAGGCAGGAGGCTATGAGTTTGGAGCAACGTCCACCAAGCTTGTGTTTGATGGTTTTATGGCTGTTTACGCAATAGAGGATGAGGATGATGCGGCAAAGAATCTGTTTCGCAATATAGATGAGAATACGGTTCTCAAGATGGAGGAACTGATCGATCGACAACATTTTACACAGCCACCGGCTCATTTTACAGAGGGCTCTCTGGTAAAAAAGCTGGAGGAGCTTGGAATCGGACGACCGAGTACCTATGCGCCAACAATCTCTACGATACTGGCGAGGCGATATATTGTCAAGGAGAATCGGAATCTGTATGTCACGGAACTGGGTGAGGCCGTGAACCAAATTATGCGAAAGGGATTCCCGGTGATTGTGGATACGGATTTTACTGCAAATTTGGAATCTCTGCTTGACAAGATTGAGGAAGGGGTTATCGGTTGGAAAACGGTTGTTGAGAATTTTTATCCGGATCTGGAGGAAGCCATCACGGCAGCCAATGAGGAATTGGAGCATATCAAAATTGAGGATGAGGTGACGGAGGAACTCTGTGAGGTATGTGGAAGGAATCTGGTGGTAAAATATGGTCCGCATGGTAAGTTTCTTGCCTGTCCCGGGTTTCCGGACTGCAGGTTTACCAAGCCCTATTATGAGAAGATTGGTGTAGCCTGTCCGAATTGCGGAAAGGATATTGTCTTAAAAAAGACAAAAAAAGGCAGAAAGTACTATGGCTGTATCGATAATCCAGAATGTGAGTTCATGTCATGGCAGAAGCCGTCTGATGTACGATGCAGTAAGTGTGGCAGTGTCATGCTGGAAAAAGGGAGTAAATTAGTCTGTATGAAAGAGGACTGTGGGTATGTTTGTGAGAAGCCGAAGGAAGACAGATAGAAAATACCAGTATTCTTTTTAGAATATTGTTGTTATTGTTTGAGAATTGTGTTAACCTAATAG
>JAFVCQ010000033.1 GCA_017479085.1 Lachnospiraceae bacterium
ATTCAGATGAATGGCATTACTATATATCCAGCAGGAAACTCACAGCGGAGGAAATGCTGAAATATGCAAGGTGTGAATGGTCGGTGGAAACAATGCACTGGCTTCTTGACGTGCATTTCAGAGAGGATTATTGTCGTATCCTGAATGGGGATGCCCAACAGAATCTGAATATGTTGAGAAAAACCACTCTCAATATGGTGAAACGTTTCAAGCAGAATAAGAAATCAAAGCTTGCTCTGTCAAAAATCATGTTCAATTGCCTGCTGGATACCAATGCCCTATTAGACATATTATCTGAAAATTGATTTCCGTGGTTCTCATAGGAAATGAATTGACAGAAAATGAAAATGCAATTATAATTGTGATACACAGTCAATTGATATAAGTTGTTAAGAATTTTGTAAAGTTGCAATAAGTAACTCTCATGTAGCACACAAATAGATGAAAAGTGTTGGTTTATAAGGGTTTGCAACTAATAGGATATTAATAAAGAGGAGAAGAGACATGATCGACATAAAGTTTTTACGTGAGAACCCTGATATCGTTAAACAGAATATCAAGAACAAATTTCAGGAGGAGAAGCTGCCATTGGTAGACGAGGTTCTTGAACTGGATATCAAAAGCCGTGAGGCGAAGGGCAAGGCGGATGCACTCCGGGCAGAGCGGAATAAGATATCCAAACAGATCGGCGCATTGATGGCACAGGGGAAGAAGGAGGAGGCGGAGGCGACGAAGAAGCTTGTGACAGAGCGTTCGGCTGAGCTTGCGGCTCTGGAGGAGCAGGAGAAGGATCTTCAGGAGCGGATTACCGGTATTATGATGGTGATACCGAATATCATTGATCCGTCGGTGCCGATTGGTAAAGATGACAGCGAGAATGTTGAGATTCAAAAATATGGGGAACCGGTTGTACCGGAGTTTGAGATTCCATATCACACCGAGATTATGGAGCGTTTTCAGGGAATTGATCTGGATGCTGCCGGCCGCGTAGCAGGGAATGGGTTTTATTATCTGATGGGAGATGTCGCAAGACTGCATTCTGCAATTATCTCCTATGCAAGAGATTTTATGATTGACCGGGGATTTACCTATTGTATACCGCCATTTATGATTCGCTCCAATGTAGTAGCAGGAGTGATGAGCTTTGCGGAAATGGATGCCATGATGTATAAGATCGAGGGGGAAGATTTGTATCTGATCGGAACGAGTGAGCATTCCATGATTGGAAAATTTATTGATACGATCATTAAGGAAGATCAGCTCCCGAAGACATTGACCAGTTATTCTCCGTGTTTCCGCAAGGAGAAAGGCGCACACGGAATTGAGGAACGGGGAGTATATCGGATTCATCAATTTGAAAAACAGGAGATGATCGTTGTCTGCAAACCGGAAGAGAGCAAGCTGTGGTTTGACCGATTGTGGCAGAATACGGTTGATTTGTTCCGCAGTCTGGATATTCCGGTTCGTACACTGGAGTGTTGCTCCGGGGATCTGGCTGATCTCAAGGTAAAGTCGATCGATGTGGAGGCATGGTCACCAAGACAAAAGAAATATTTTGAAGTGGGAAGCTGCTCCAATCTGGGAGATGCGCAGGCTCGCAGACTGAAGATACGGGTCGATGGCGAGAAGGGGAAGTATTATGCGCATACGTTGAATAATACAGTGGTTGCTCCGCCTCGTATGTTGATTGCCTTTTTGGAGAATAATCTGAATGCGGATGGCACGGTGAATATTCCAAAGGTATTACAGCCTTATATGGGTGGAAAGGAGAAATTACAATAAAACAGGGATACAACCATTGATCGGATGACAGGACAATAGAAGGAGGCACCTTTGGATGCCTCCTTCTATTGTCCTGCACACGAAGATGGCTTTCCGTGAACAAAGAAGAGGCGGTCATGGTGCCGGTTTATGATTTGTGAAAAATTTGTTCCAAATCAGCAGGTACGAATGTGACAAGAGCCTCCGGATCGGTGGTATTCTCTGCCAATAGCCGGTTTGCCTGGGCGGAGATGGCAGAATCCAGAAAATTGCGGATTGCTCTGGCATTACCAAAATAGGAATCGGCCTTTTTGACGTATTCCCCGAGCTGCTCCTTCAGATAATCAGAGGCCTCCGGACTTAACCTGTAATCATTCTCCCGACAGAAGTTGAGG
>JAFVCQ010000034.1 GCA_017479085.1 Lachnospiraceae bacterium
ACGGTTGAGAACAAGAAGTTATTTATGTTACAGTGTCGTAATGGTAAGAGAACTGCACAGGCGGCTCTTCAGATTGCATGCGATCTTGTAGATGAGGGACACAAGACAGAGGCAGAAGCGGTAGCAATGATCGATCCTCGTAATCTGGATACCTTGCTGCATCCGCAGTTCGATCCTGCTGCACTGAAAGAGGCGACACCACTTGGAAAGGGTCTCGGTGCTTCTCCTGGCGCTGCTTGCGGTAAGGTTGTATTTACAGCAGATGATGCAGTGGCTTGGAAAGAGAAGGGAGACAGAGTTGTTCTGGTTCGTCTGGAGACATCTCCTGAGGATATCACCGGTATGAAGGCAGCTCAGGGTATCCTGACGGTTCGTGGTGGTATGACCTCTCATGCAGCAGTTGTTGCACGTGGTATGGGAACCTGCTGTGTATCCGGTTGCGGAGATATCATTATGGATGAGGAGAACAAGAAGTTCACTTTGGCAGGAGAGACCTTTACTGAGGGCGACTGGATCTCGATCGATGGAACAACTGGTAATATTTATAAGGGTGAGCTTAAGACCGTGGATGCTACGATTGCCGGCACATTCGGACGTGTTATGGCTTGGGCAGACAAATACAGAAAATTAAAGGTTCGTACGAATGCAGATACACCGGCAGATACCGCTAAGGCTGTTGAGTTAGGAGCGGAAGGTATCGGTCTTTGCCGTACAGAGCATATGTTCTTCGGTGAGGAGAGAATTCCGAAGTTCCGCCGCATGATTCTCTCGGATACCGTAGAGCAGAGAGAAGAGTCTCTTAAGGCAATCGGTGAGTTCCAGAAGGCTGATTTCAAGGCTATGTACAAGGCACTTGATGGAATGCCAATGGTAGTTCGTTTCCTGGATCCGCCACTTCATGAGTTCGTTCCGACTGAGGAGGAGGATATCAAAGCGCTCGCTGAGGATATGGGAATCTCAGTTGAGGATGTGAAGGCCAAGTGTGATGCACTGCATGAGTTTAATCCGATGATGGGTCATCGTGGATGTCGTCTTGCAGTTACCTATCCGGAGATTGCAAAGATGCAGACCAGAGCTGTTATGGAAGCTGCAATCGAGGTTGCGGAAGAGACAGGCAAGGATATCGTTCCTGAGATCATGATTCCACTTGTAGGTGAGGAGAAAGAGCTGAAGTTCGTTAAGGACGTGGTAGTGGAAGTTGCGGATCAGGTTAAGAAAGAGAAGAATTCAGATATCAAGTATCAGGTAGGTACCATGATTGAGATTCCAAGAGCTGCACTTACAGCGGATAAGATTGCTGCACATGCTAAGTTCTTCTGCTTTGGTACCAATGATTTGACACAGATGACATTCGGGTTCTCCCGTGATGATGCTGGTAAGTTCCTTGATGCTTACTATGACAAGAAGATTTTCGAGAATGATCCGTTTGCAAAGCTGGATCAGACCGGTGTTGGACAGTTGATTCAGGTAGCAGTTGAGAAGGGACGTCAGGTTCGTCCGGATCTGGAGTTAGGTATCTGTGGTGAGCATGGTGGAGATCCGTCTTCTATTGAGTTCTGCCATAAGGTAGGTCTTAACTATGTATCCTGCTCGCCGTTCCGTGTGCCAATCGCAAGACTGGCTGCTGCACAGGCTGCAATCAACGACAAATAATAAGAGACTATGCAAACCAATAAGTGACAGGATTTTTATAGTTGGGTTTATATTGGAGGAATGTTTCCCCTGTAAGGGGGAGATATTCCTCTTTACATTATTGGTTTCAGGTTCAAAGCTATATTGCAAAATGTAAGAGCGGAGAGGTCAAAGACATGGAAAAGTTATGAAAAGAGGTTCGTTCCAAGGGATCCAAAAGAATTTACAGGTTGCAGATGGCGAAGCGGTCTGGGGTGATATTCTCAGATGCATAGAAATTGGAGGTAAGATGTATGACAGTAGTCAATGTGGTGGCAGGTCCGTTGATCGGAAGTGTGATTGGATACTTTACGAATTATATTGCGGTTAAGATGTTATTCCGGCCGATCAATCCGGTTAAGATAGGAAACAGGACACTGCCATTTACACCCGGAATGATACCAAAACGAAAGTCCGATCTTGCAAAGGCACTTGGCAAAGCTGTTGGAGAGAACCTGTTCACCAGAGAGGATGTAAAGGGATTATTGCAAAGTGAGCCGATCGAACAGAAGGTGGTAAATGGTATTGCCACACAGATAGAAGACATTCTCAAACAATCGGTTGCCGGATTGATAACGGAGTATGCCGGAGAAGACATTTATGAAGAGAAAAAACAGATGCTGGAGGATATGCTCTGTGAAAAGATAACAGAGGAGATCCTGAAAATGGATCTTGCAAAGCTGATAATCGAGGGAGGTGCTTCTGCGGTAAAGGAGAAGCTGCAGGGAAGCATGCTGGCTATGTTTATTTCAGATGATCTGATTGCCTCCATGGCAGAGCCGATTGCGGATCAGATTAAGGATTATATGGCAGAGCATGGAGATATCGTGCTGTGGCCATCGGTGGACCGGCAGATGACAGAGCTGATGGAAACACCACTTGCAGAGGAGGTTCCGATGCTGGGGCTGGATCTGACCGGCATGCGCAGAAAAATCAGACAGGTCTATGAGACTCTCATTGAACAAAATATAGATGGGCTGTTAGAGGATTTTGATATTGCTGGAACAGTCAGCAAAAAAGTAGATGAGATGGATGTCTTGGAACTGGAAACACTGGTTCTCTCTGTTATGAAAAAGGAACTGGACGGTATTGTAAATCTCGGAGCGTTGATTGGTTTTCTATTGGGTTTGCTGAATATTTTGATAGCAGCCTTATAAAAGGACTTGCAATACAGATTAGATGTTATACAATGAAGGTGCTTCTTTGAACAGGAATGGAGCATATAAAAGAAGAATAATACAATGGAAAGGATAACAGTATGAAGACAGCAATTATTATGGGTTCTACCAGTGATCTTGCAAAAGTAGAGCCGGCAGTGGAGATCTTAAAAAAATATGGAGTGGAGGTCAATGTGAGATGTTTGTCTGCTCACAGAGCGCATGCGGGACTATCACGCTTTATGGAGGAGATTAACCGTGATGGAACCGAGGTCGTTATCACGGCTGCGGGTATGGCGGCTGCATTGCCGGGGGTTGTAGCATCGCAGACAGTGCTTCCGGTGATCGGGGTGCCACTTTCCGGTTCAGTGCTGGATGGTATGGATGCATTGATGTCCATTGTACAGATGCCGTCCGGAATTCCCGTTGCCACGGTTGCGATTAATGGAAGTAAGAATGCAGCATATCTGGCTCTTCAGATCATGGCAGTGAAGCATGACGAGATCAGACAGAAACTGATAGAGGAACGCAAAGACATGGAAGAGGCGGCCATGAAGGCAAATGAAGAGGTAATTGCGCGTTTCCGGTAATTGAGAAGAGGATGCCATATGACTTGACATCCTCTTGTTCTTCATTCGTCAGATGAGACATCAAAGGCCTCGATCTCCTGTTCATCCAGAAGCTCATTGAAACGCACGGATGCGGCATCAAATTCGGATTCCGTCTCAATACCCTCTATGTTGAATTCGTCCTCTGAAAGCTCCTGATAGCGGTAAAGATACAACTCCCCATCCTCACGCTCCTCCTCGTTTACGGGAAGTAAAGCAGCATACATGGTATCCTCATATCCAATAACACCATCAAATATAGCGATAAGGGCACATTCGGATTCGGAATTATCTTCAAATTCCAATGTGATCACCTGAGCCTCGAAATCTTCATCTGCCAAGCGGTTTTTTTCCGGTATCATATTTGTTTTCCTCCTATATAATTTATGGTCAGGGCTCTGCCTGCCATTTCTATATGGTTTATTATAAGCCATTCCGGTCTGTCATGCAAATTTTTTTTAAATAAAAAAAGGAATTTGCAAATTTGTGTCGTATATTAAAAGATAGACGGTTAAATAATAGGATTGGGAGGAATGTATGCTGATATGAATATTCGGGAAAAATTAGAGGCATGGGAGCACGAGTACCTGTGTGAATATGCATCTTTTAGCGACCAATCCAGGGGCAGGGATGTGGAAGAACCCATGTGCGATGTTCGGACGATTTATCAGAGAGACCGGGACAGAATCCTGCACTGCAAATCGTTTCGCCGGTTAAAGGAAAAGACCCAGGTCTTTCTATCACCGGAGGGAGATCACTATCGTACCCGGCTGACGCATACGCTGGAGGTGTCACAGACCGCAAGGACGATTGCGAGGGCGCTTCGCCTCAACGAGGAGTTGACAGAGGCAATTGCTCTGGGGCACGATCTTGGACATACTCCTTTTGGACATGCCGGAGAGAGAGCGCTGAATGAAGTGTGCTCGAATGGGTTTAGACATAATGAACAGAGTATCCGTGTGGTGGAACGGTTGGAGAAGAAAGGAAAAGGATTGAATCTGACGGTAGAGGTGCGGGATGGGATTCTCAATCATAAGACGACCGGATCACCTGCAACACTGGAGGGAAAGATTGTTCAATTGGCGGACAAGATCGCCTATATCAACCATGATATTGATGATGCGATCCGGGGAGGAATCCTGTCGGAGGAGGAGCTGCCGGAGGAATGTACCAGACAGCTTGGCAATAGTACCAGGAATCGTCTCAATACCATGATTCATGATGTGATTGCCAACAGTGAGGGAAAGGCAGATATTATCTGTTCCCCGGATATCCGGCAGGCGATGACGCGTCTGCGGAGCTTTTTGTTCGATACGGTATATACGAATCCAGTGGCAAAGGGTGAGGAAGGGAAAGCCAAGCGCCTGTTACAGGAGTTGTTTCATTATTACATACGTTATCCGGAGAGGATGCCGGAGGAATTTTGCTCCATGGTGGATACAGGGCACGAACGGGAGCGGGTGGTATGTGATTACATAGCCGGTATGACGGATAATTATGCAGTGCTGAAGTTTCAGGAGGCCTTTGAGCCGAGCAATTGGAAACGCTAGCTGCAGCACAGGAACAGGTGGTGAACGGAGTGTATTATGAGGAGGATCTGATCGAGGAGGTTCGTTCCAGAAATGATATTGTAGATGTGATAG
>JAFVCQ010000035.1 GCA_017479085.1 Lachnospiraceae bacterium
CGATCGAGGCCAGTGTCATGGCATGCTGCAGGCTCTGACAGTGCCCTCTGCCTAACAGCATGGGCGTAAACACATCGTCCTGAAACAGATTGCAGATATGGTAAGGGGAATCATCCGCCGTCTCGAACTCGGAGGAACCAAACACCACTACGGTATGTGCATCCTGATTTTTCAGGATACCTTCTCTGGACAAAAACTTGGCATCATCCGTCCAGACTCCCATCTTATGCGGGTTAAATGCAACATGCTTCAATCCATAGTAGTGAATCCCCACGATTGTGAGCAGGGTGCAGACCACCGCTACCAGAAACGCTTTCATTCTACTCATAGCGAAGCCTTTCTCTCTTTCACAAGTTCTATGATCTTTCTCGGAGTGTTCATGTCCTCCCTGTTGACCTCGGATGGAGCAATCACCACCCCAAGCTCGTCATCAAGCTCTGCCAAAAGCTCAGCGAAACCGAGCGAATCGAGCAGATCCGAGTCAAACAACTCCACATCCAGATTCTCCTTTACACTGTCATCCTCACATGCCTCTGCTAAAATTTCCAAAATCTTTTCTTCCATCTCTCATTCTCCTTTACTCTGAAACTCCAAGAAGTCAAGCCCAAAGGGCGATGACTGATTGGCTAAGTTTCCGGTATACGTAGTGTACTTAGAGAATTCAAGCCCAAAGGGCGCAGAATGAACTTAGTACACCACCGTTTACTCTGAAACTCCAAGATGCCTGAGCCCTTAGCGAGCCTGCGAGCATAGTTCAAAGGTATGCTTTGCAAGTCAAGCCCAAGGGCGCAGACTAATTGGGTATCCATTCCAACCATCTTCCTGAGAAGATATAAAATCCAAACATATAAAGCTGCATGGTCACGGCCCACGAAACGATCTGATACCAGCCTGTGTCCTTATATTGTTTATAAAATCCCGACTTTTTCTGGTAGGTTTCGGTCAGGGCCAGCAAAGCTCCATGATACAATCCATACAGGAGATAGGACACATTCAATCCATGCCATACCCCCATGACAAACATATTGACCAGAAATCCGGCATTTGCCCTCTGCAGCTTTGTATGAAACCATTTCTTTTTTTTGCACCGCATCACAAACCGGGTAAAGATGAAATCCCGGAACCAGTGAGACAGGCTGATATGCCATCTGTCCCAAAATTCGCGGATATCCCGGCTGAGAAATGGCATGTTAAAATTATCCGGTGTCCGGATACCCAGCACATAGCTTGTGCCAACTGCCATCAGCGAGTAGCCTGCGAAGTCAAAAAACAGATACAGACCATAGAGATAGGCATACCGGATCTCATTGAGCAGACCGGATTTGTCCGCCGCATCAATCAGATACATATAACACCGTCCCGCCAGAATCGTCTTGTAAATATAGCCTCCCAAAAGACGGATGATTCCACTGGTACATAGCTGTAAGTATGCCTCTTTGTCATATATGTGGTTCCAATCCTCCAAAAACCTCCGGCTCCGGTCAATCGGTCCGGAGCTCAGGGTTGGGAAGAACAGCAGAAATGCCGCATATTCATAAAATCCCACCCTGTCAATCACACCGTCATAGATCTCTATCAGTATCTGTACCACCTTAAAGGTAATATAGGAAATTCCCACAAAACAAAATATATCTAACCCGATGAACGGCTGCAGCTTGCTGATCACCAGTGGCAGCAGACTGATCACTATGGTCAGATGGTAGGTCGTTTCATCCCGCCCATATTGTTTGTACAGAACCAAAAACGCCCGAATCACACCCCATTCCAATATGAAAAACAGGATCAGATAAACCAACTGTGCGGTCTCCGGTCCGACAATACAGGCGATAAAGAACAATGAGACTCCCATGCTGTAATGCTTTAACGGTTTCTCCATCGTTCCCAGAATCACTGCCGGAATCAGGAGTACGATCAGACAGAAAAAGAACTGCCAATGTTCAAAAAAACCCATGCTCTCATCCTCCCAGCCGCTTTCTGTCTGCTTTTCCATTGTTCGTCATCGGGATCTGGTCTAACAATACAAACTTCTTTGGAATCATATAAGCCGGAAGATAGGCTCCCAATGCCTCTTTCAGATCCAGATCCGGATTCTCTGTCACAACGTATGCCGTAAGGCTCTTAACCGTACCCTTGCGGATATTCGGTATGACAACCGCCTGTCTGACACCGTCCAGCTTCACGATATTGTTCTCAATATCCTCAATCTCAATGCGGTAGCCATGCAGTTTGATCTGCAGATCCATCCTTCCACAGTAAAAGAGCATCCCTTCCAACAAATATCCCTCATCGCCGGTATGGTATCCTCTCACAGCCTGTCCATCCCGCTCCGTCCGGTAAAAGGCTTTCTCCGTTCCCTCCGGATTTTTATAATAGCCTGCGCTGACGGTATTCCCCAGAATGTGAATCTCACCCTTCTCTCCATCCGGAAGCACCTTTCCATCCTCAT
Organism: Lachnospiraceae bacterium; assembly: GCA_017479085.1. Lineage (GTDB taxonomy): Bacteria > Bacillota > Clostridia > Lachnospirales > Lachnospiraceae > CAG-590. The sequence goes on from JAFVCQ010000035.1 coordinate 2,447, forward strand.
CCTGTATCTCAAACCGGGTTCCCGGCTTTGCCCTCCCTACAGGGAGCGGACTGACCTCCTCTGCCATCCGGTCATCCACGATCACCTCCGTGACCGCAACCGTAGACTCCGTCGGCCCATAGGTATTCACAATGACCGCCTCCGGAAACCGTTTGCGCAGCTTCTTTGCAGTCTGATTGGTCAGAGTTTCGCCGCAGAACAGGAACAACTGAAGATTCGGCAGCGTCTGCGCACAAAACACGGGATCTGACATACACACCTCGGCAAAGGATGGCGTGGACACAAAAACGGTGATCCCGGACTGTTCCAGCGATGCATAGAGCAGCTTATAGTCCTGCTGTGTCTCCTTATCCAGAGTCCAAAGGGTGCCCCCACAGGCCAGACAGGTATACAGATCCATCACCGACAGATCAAAGGAAAAGGGCGCCTGATTCAGGAATACCCTGCCCTGCTTGTGCTGTTCATCCGTCCCCAGCGTAACCGACCAGTCCAGATAATGCTCCAGATTGTCCCTCGTGATCATAACGCCCTTCGGGACTCCGGTGCTTCCGGAGGTGAAGATCATGTAATACACCTCATCTCCCTTCAGCGCATGCTCCTCCCCGATCTCCTCTGTCTCTGTCTGCACCAGCACCTTTATGTGTTCCAATGAAAGCAGTGTCTTGTCTGTTCCATCTAACGGTTCCAGAGCCATGCACACCTCCGAATCCAGGCATTTGAGGATCATATCCACCCTCTCCCCCGGAACGGAGACATCGATAGGACAATACCCTCTGCCCGACTTTACCAATGCCAGAAAACACACTAACATATACGGATCCTTATGACCATAGACTGCAACCGCAGAGCGGTTGTTCTTGTAGTGCCGTTCTATGTAAGCGGCCAGTCTGGAGGAATATTGTTCCAGTTCACGGTAGGTCAGCTTCTCCTGTCCGCTCTGTATTGCAATCCGTTCGGGCTGCACCTCGCTGTAATGCCGTATTCGTTTTAGGATATTCATTGCTTCCCCTCCTTACTGTGTTATTTTCACTTGAATTACACAATACATTAGTATACACCAATTTTCGGGGAATAATTATTATTTTTTTCTTAAGTTTTCCTTACAATATGCTTTCGATACCGCATAATATACGACAAAACTGCCAGAAACCGGTCAAATACTCCGATTCCTGGCAGAACTCACACAGCATTACGCTTCACACGAGTGTGCCTAAGCCCTTGCTCCCTCGATTCGTTTTACCTGCGTCATCATGACATCTCTTGCCCACAGGGCATTGATCTGTGCCAGTCCTTCCGGTGTCTTCTCCTCTATAATATCCTTTAATTTTCCTTTCATATCCTCATAGATATCCATATTGATATCCATCATGAGCGGCTGTGTCATGCGATCCAAAATGATCACCCACCGGTATTTGCCATCCTTCTTCCGGTCAAAATAGATGCCTAAGATCTTGTGATCCTTCGCCACACTCTGCTTGATCATTGGCGCATATATGACCTTCATCATCTCCACAATACGGTCATCAAATCCCTCTTCAAAGATAAAGACCTTCTCCCTCAGCTCATTATCCGTGCGCACGATCCGATACCGGTATCCGCCCTGTGCAAGCCGCAGGGTATTGTCATTCTTCAGCTTCTCATTGTAATCTGCCAATACGATCCGATCCTTCTCCTCCATGCCCGGAACAAACCAGATCATATATTTGTTCTCCATATCGTTGTACTGACAGCGATATGCGATCGGGAACAGGATCTTACAGTCCTCACAATGCACTTTAAAAAATATATTTTTGAGAATTTTTTCCTTCTGCTCTATATCATATGGTATGTCAATGCTGTCCCACATCCCAATCTCAATCTCTTTTTTACACTTTGGACAAAATACTTTTTCTTTTCTAACCTCTGCCATGTGTTTCTCTCTCCTTATCCTGATCCTCCAGTCTGTTCCATTCGTTTCTTGTTAATTCGATGATACAATCCCCTTCTCTGCATCCATTGTGACGACTGCACCGGACTTCAATATCTCTGTTGCATTCGTCGCTCCGAGAATGACCGGAATATCCAGACTCAGTCCCACGATTGCTGCATGGGAATTGTGTCCCTCCTTCTCCACAATAATTCCGGAGGCCTGCCGCAATTCATCCATGATATCATTGCTGGTTTCCGGAAGAACGATGATATCCCCTTCCTTAAAATTGTCAATAATATCCATCTCTTCCTTGCCGACACAAAGACTGGAGGTGGTTCGACGATTGTTGACTCCCCGCCCCTTCACCAGAATGTGTCCCACCACATGCACTTTGATCAGGTTGGTGGTACCGGAAACGCCGATTGGAACACCCGCTGTGATCACCGTGATCTCTCCCGGTTTGACATAACCCTGTTTCTCTGCCTGTTCAATGGCATGTTCAAACAGATCATCTGTATTGGTCTTTTCATCCACCATCAGCGGAATCACGCCCCACGAAAGATTCAACTGCCGCCATACATTTTCATAAGGACTGCAGCCAATGATCGGGCATGACGGACGGTATTTTGAAATCATGCGGGCTGTCTTACCCGACTTGGTAACCGTCACGATTGCCGTCGCATTCAAATCCATCGCGGTTGTGCAGGTCGCATGGGCAATGGCATTGGTGATATCCGGGTTGACCAGACTCTCCCGGTTATTAAAACGCTTGACCAGATCAATATCTGCCTCTGTCCGCTCTGCGATCCGAACCATTGTCTTCAATGCCTCCACCGGATACCCGCCCGCGGCCGTCTCCCCCGACAGCATGATCGCGGATGTACCGTCATAGATCGCATTCGCCACATCCGTAGCCTCTGCCCGTGTCGGTCTCGGATGCTTCATCATGGAATCTAACATCTGTGTCGCAGTAATCACAATCTTCTCTGCGTTATATACCTTCTTAATGATCATCTTCTGGATGGATGGTACATCCTCAAACGGAATCTCCACTCCCATATCGCCTCTGGCGATCATGACACCATCCGACACACGGATGATCTCATCAATATTCTCCACTCCCTGCATGTTCTCAATCTTTGCAATAATATTGATAAAATTACAGTTGTGCTGGCTTAAAATGTCCCGTATCTCCAGAATATCGTCCGCTGTCCGTACAAAGGACGCTGCAATAAAATCAAATCCCTGTTCAATGCCAAAAATGATATCTGACTTATCCTTCTCGCTCACATACGGCATGGACAGAGCAACATTCGGCACATTCACTCCCTTATGGTTGGATACAACGCCCCCGTTCTCCACAACACAGGTGATATCCGTCTCCGTCACATTCTCCACACGCATGGAAATCAAACCATCATCGATCAGAATCCGGTTGCCCACCTTCACATCATCCACCAGCTCCTTATAGGTGATGGATACACCGTTCTCATCTCCCTCGATCTCCTTCGTGGTCAATGTAAATTCCTGTCCTGAACGCAGTTCTGCCCGTCCATCCTTAAAATCCCTGAGCCGTATCTCCGGACCTTTGGTATCTAACAGCGTTGCGATTGGAAGTCCCAGCTCTTCCCGATACTTCTGAACACGTTCCAGATTCCTCTTATGCTGGGCATGATCCCCATGAGAGAAATTAAACCGGGCTACATTCATCCCCTCTATCATCAACTGCCTTAATACCTGATCGTCCTCCGTAGCCGGACCTAATGTACATATGATCTTTGTTCTACGCATAATCTCCACTCCCTGTATTCCCTGATGCATGCTCCTGCCAAGCCTCACAGAGAATTCCTTTCACGATATTAACATTCCTATTTTACAACAAGATATACGCTTAGACAAGTCAAATATCCGGAAATTTTTCATTCCTCCATCACAATCTCTGACTGCGTTTTTTTCTCTTCTACAGAATCCAGTTTCATCCGAATCTGCTGCATGATCATATCGGTCTCTGCGATTCGGTCAGCACAAGAGAGCAGCTCCTGGGCGATGAGCTCCTCATCCTCCCGGTCAATATCCTTCTTATACTTAAGTTCATGATCCAGGCTGGCCCAGAAGTCCATTGCGATCGTACGAATCTGTATCTCCACCCGCATCGGTGTCTTTCCCTTTGAAAAAAATACAGGTATCTCCACGATCATATGATAGCTCCGGTATCCGTTCGGTTTGGGATATTTGATGTAGTCCTTTATCTTAATCAGCTTCAGATCGTCCTGCATGGCAAGCATCGCAGCAATCGAATAGATATCATCCACAAATTCACAGATGATCCGCACACCAGCCACATCGGCCAGATTGGCCATAATCGCCTCCACGGTAAAGGGTAGTCCCTTTTTGTAGAGCTTCTGCGTGATACTCTCCGGCTTCTTCACCCGGGAGGAAATACTGCTGATCGGATTGCGGTGATACCGGACGGACATCTCATCATTCAACACCTCTGCCTTGGTACGCACCTCCCGAATCGCACAATTGTACATCATCATCATTTCCTGAAATGGCTGGGATTGCAGCATTAGAAGCTTTAACTTCTCCAGCAGATCATCGTCAATTGTGGGTAGCTCTGCTTCCTTTTCTCTCAGGCTGGGAAGCATTATTGTATCGTGTTCCATGTCTTCACCTCTATCATTCGCCCTCATTTTGACATAAAATATCTGTAATTATAGCACAGATATATTAAATATTTATGAACTTTCCGTAATTTTTTCACTACAATTTCCGTATGAATTATGAAGGAAACGTTCTCCGCAGCCGATCTGCAGAGTATCAGCCTAAGGAACTGTGCAGCCAAAGGTACAGATAACATCCATTTTGTCCGATAAATTATAGAGAGTATGTTTTTATAAGGGAGGGAACGAACATGAGTATCCATGTCAGAACAAACAAGGAATTTTATAAAAATCCAGTCTCTTTGACACAGTCCTCTATACAAAGCCCTACAGCGGGCAGCACAAGCACGCAAAGGCTCAGCCATACCGATACACTAAGGGCAGTAAAGGACGGAACACTGACGGTAGATGGAATCACGCTGGAACTATCGGATGAGGTTAGAGGTGCTATACAGAAGGCAAGCGATCAGGCATTTGCAGATAACGAAGCTACGGGCATGCTGAACGCCGCCATTCACAATGCCAATGTCGCCAGACAACAGAGCGAATCCTGCGAAAAAGCTTTGGACAATGAACAGAAAGCTTTGGAGA
>JAFVCQ010000036.1 GCA_017479085.1 Lachnospiraceae bacterium
AATCCATATTGTCGAGAATAATATAAAGACTTCCGGGTTGTTCAAAGTACATCTCATAGCTCAAGTGCTCATTCCGGCACAGCTGGTTAATCTGGTCTGCGATGCGAATCACATAGGACTGATAACGTTCCTCTCCGAGATAGGTTCGAATCTCATTCGCATTGATAAAACGAACCACTACGATCTGAGCCTCCTGCTTCGTCGTAATCAGCTTCTTAAGCTCGGTCCGGTATGCCTTCCAGCTCGGAAGTCCCATGGACGAATCGGTAATCTCCTCCGGGCGCAGCACAAGCAGGATGACCAGAAGAAGTGCAATGGCCATAGCAAACATCTCAATCACGAGCCTTGGATAGAAAAACTCCACAACAACCGCTACAAAGCAGAGCAGATACATGGAAACCAACGCCAGCCATTTACCAAAATTCAAAAACCGTATACAAAAGAGCAGATAAACCGTTCCCACAACCGCATACAGAATGGAAACCCCATACAGAATCACCATAAATCCCGCACGCTCATATCCATACTCCGGCGATACAAAAAATACATTCTCCGTCAACAGATTCTGAAGCAGCAACAGCAGCACGATCCCATACGGTATCAGGATCACCACTTTTGCCAGTGTGGTATGAATCCGGTAGCTTGTACGGGTGATGGAAAATAAAAAGAGCAGATAGAGCACGATCATCCCATGTCTGAACACAAAGTATATATAGGCCGCAATCTGGCCGAGCACCAGCTCCGTACCGGAAAGCGGAAGCGCATAGGGCAGAAGCTCTAACCCAAGATCTGCCACCGTTGCCACCAGAGCAGTGCCCACCATCGCAATGAACAGCTTATTCGACAGCCCTCTGGTCGCCCTCCTGATAAACGTTGTGAATAAGATAATGATAAAGATTGGTATCGCGCATATATTAAAATAAATGATATTCATATAACCCCCCTCCGATCCGTTCCTTTTTTATTATAGATTATCTAACCGGCATATTCAAGCAAATCTATGATATTTTTCTATGCGTAACCATTGATAGGTTAAGCATACCTGAACGCCAGGCTCGAAACAACCTCGCCAAGTGTTCCGGTATCGCGCTTAGCTGCCGACGTAACGAAATGACATTGGCAATTACCTTACATAACTGATAAATACATTCCCGCTTTCCATCACCTTGTCCTCAAACGTTTCCCGGGACTCCACGATGTCTTCCTCCTCCAACGGATTGATATACCGGATGCGTTCTCCATTATAGCTCGTGACAAGCACATACGTCCCGTCTGCGAACCGGGTAATGACCGGGGCATCCTTACAAAGGTAATACAATCCATTCTCAAAATCACAGCCTGTGATATCGGTTCCCTGCCTTCCGGTATACTTCAGTATGATATCCTCAATGGGAACCGCATTCGCAAGATCCTCCTGCATGGCAGAATACTCCGGATTCTTCTCCTCATACACACCCATCATATAAATGCAGGCCGCCAGCGTATCGGAAACGTCCGACACGGTATAGATCCGGATCTTATCCGCAACGGTATGATATGCCTTTACCGCAATTTTCCTCCAGACAATCACACCATGTTCATCGAGAACCACTCCTGCATTCTCATAGGCCGCCCGTACCGCCGCATTGAGACTCAGATAATCGGTCATATATCTTCCCTGTCCATAGGCATAATATTTCTTATTGGTATGGTCAAAGGTGATCTTCACCGTCAGGTCATCTTCATTGACCGCCTGTCTGGTGATCATGAGCTTCGGCTTCACGGTGACATACATGTAATCCGGAAACCGCAGATACAACTGATTATACACATTATCCGAATACTTGTACACCGTGGTAATATTGTTGGTATTCTCCTCCTCCTTATAGGTGATAAAATCCTGGGAAGCCGGTTCAAACTTACCATTCTCCCTCCGTGCCCGTTCCAGATAGACGACGCCATCTCGCGCCGTTGCACCGATAATATAGATTCCCTCCGAACCATAGGTCTTGATCACCCTGTTATTCCGGTCAATGATATCAATGGTGGAAATCGGACAGGTCACTGTCTTGTCCAGCGCAACCTCAATATCCGACTCCTTCACGCGTCCCAATATCAGATCCTCCTCCACAAAGCCGATGTTTTCCAGTCTTTCCCCGCTTTGCGCTGTGATCTCGCGGCTCTCCTTTGTATTCAGATCAAGCACGGTCACCTTGCTGGTATTCTCTGGCAGAAGCGCATCCGGATATCCGATCAGGTGATTGTCCTCCGACACCGCCAGATGTTCATTCAGGACATCCTCAATAAAGATCTCGGACTTTCTGCTGCCTGTATCCACCTTGATCACGCAGTCATTGTCAAAATAGTAAAATTCATCTGCATCATTCAAATACAACAGCTTCTCCATATCAGCCTTCAGGATATGATAAGGCTTGTTGTTCTCTATAAACAGCACCTCCTCCATCTTGTCCTTGGCGGCGGTGAACTTATAGACGGAGATCCCAACCTTTCCCTCATGCTCTCCCCGGCTCATATAACCATATACCGCAAAGACCAGATCTCCATTGTCACTCATTTTCAGAATCTTGATATTATTCTCATCATAGGTCACGCGGCTGTCCGTATAGTTATCTCCCTGACAGAAACCGTAGACATTGGTAATGGTCGCATCCTCATAATCATAGTACCAGAGCTGTCTCGCCTGCGTAAAGGCCAGCTTCTTTTCATTGTCACTGACCATATAGTCAAAGTTCTCCTCCTTGAGGATCCCCAGCTTGAAGGTGTTGGCAGTCGTGTCCACATTCCCGGTTGTAAATAATGCCTCCTGCGTCCGGTTGTAATCTAACAGGTACACACTGTTTGTACCGGTATCATAGCGAACCCGGTAGTCCTCCGTCACATAATAATTCTCAAGCACGCCGTTTGCCTCGGCAGCGATCATATATTTCAACTGGAGAATCGCATAGCTGTCATCAATCTCTTTGATAGCAGGAATCGGTTTGGTGAGACTGGCCGGCTCCAAATTGGCAAACGTGATCGTCTCAAAGCTGGAGTGAATATCCACCTCGGACAGGTATTCATTGTTCCCGTCCTCATTCGGCTCGATACTTTTTGTAATAACGGACTCGGCCTCCTCCTTGTCAAAAATGGCATGATGAAACCGCTCCACAAACGTGAGCAGCTCTTCGGTATGAAAATTACTCTCCACCACCACTCTGGTATAATAGCGGACCGCTGTCTCCTCGCCCGACACCGCCTTGAGCACCAGCACATATTCCTGCAATTCCTCCAGCTTTGTCCGGAAGGTGATCTGCAGCTTATCATATCCATCTGCGCGATTCCACTCCGTGACCGTTCCATTCTCGATCAGATCTCCCTGATACTGGCTTCGCAGCTCATACTCGTAATCGTCATAGTCGAAGCTGCCCTGACTCGCCCAAAGCTCAATGGTCTGTCCGTAATTCATCGGTGTGATCGTATCCCGAAAATAGGTGGTATCCACCTTGCCTGTATAGCCGTGCAGTGTATTGATAAACTCGTTCTGATACCGTACATATACGATTGGCAGTGTCGCCTGCTCCAGCTCAATCGAAACCTCATTCATCCCACTGTTGTGGATCCGATTGACCACCAGAATTGAGCCAAAAAAAATCATCACTAAAACCAGTATCTTTGTGACTAATCTTCCGTCCATATCTGTTCTCCTCTATATCTTATCACATTTAAAATGTGTGATTTTCTCTCATATTATTATAAATCTGAAATTTTCTGCAGAATTTGTCATGCCGGCGTCTGCGGACATAGATCTCCTGACACACCATGACCTGCAGCATATTTTTGAGCTGTCCCTGCGGTTCCTCTTTCTCAAAATGCAGTCTGTTATATACCTCTTCTGCGATCCGGTAAATGGTCACCGCATCCGGATATTGGGCATACATCGGACTGCCCTCATACTCATACCGGTCCAGATACTCCTCTAAAATGGAGGCCATCAGTCTTACCTCCTGCGGATACAGTCGTTTTAAATATTCATAATCTTTCAGACACAGCTCTTCCTCCTCGTAGAAATCCGGTTCACTCGGAAACATTGCATCCAGATTATAATGTATTCCCTGCTTTTCCATAGATAATCTCCTTACAGACATATTCCATATTCATAAAATATGCGCAGGGAGGTGGTTTGGTTCCTGTTGTGTCGGGACAAATATCATAAATTTTATTGCACTGGAATCATATATGATTCCAGTGCAATATGGAGCAAAATAGCCGTTCAGAGAAATGAGGTTATTTTGCACCGGAATCATATATAGTCATATTATACAAATTACCGGTCGAAAATTCAACGCAAGATTTTATAAGAGAGAATAAAAGAGAGTCCTCCGACTCTCTTTTTCGAATCCCGTATCAGGTCATTCTGTATCCGCTGCCTGTCTCATCCAATCCGGACCATGCTGAGATCCCGGCCTCACTGGCCACCTTCAATCGCTTGTCATAATATGCCTTAAAATCCTGATAGGCCTCCTCACTGGAATGGTACTCCACTCCCTCTGCAGCCCGGCTGTTCGTAAACCGCTGTCTCTCTTCCTCCCATGTTCCCACCGGATACCGGTACAGCTCCTCCATCTGCTGTGGAGGCTCTGTCCGGGTGGTTCGCTGCCTGTCATTGTGTTTCATGAATGTTCCCTCCTTTTTTACAGCATTTGAAAAAAGAGGGATTCTTATACATTCCCTTCGAATGATTCACCATGTCCATCATCACATCATGGATAACGTCTGCACGATTTGCCCGATTCCCAAAACTGCACTTAAGATCCAGTACACGATCAACAGCATATCCACCCCAATCACAATGTATGCCAATGCCTTTACCTTTGATTTCGTCCCACCCGGAATCGTAACAATCAGTGAGATCAGTGGAAACCAAAGAGAAATCAGGTTACTCACTACGCATAACAGGATCGTCAGAACCGTAAAGAACAGGCCTATAAACGTTCCGGCCGGACTGTATGTCACCGGTGGCAGATCTCCTGTCTTTCCCAACATAAATTCATCAAATGAGGCCAATTCTGCCATATAAGCCTTCTTCACCAACGCTCCGGTCGCTTTTCCATCCGACGGATCCAGATCCTTTCCCAGCCATGCCTCGTAGGTCAGTACCCCATTTTCATAGCGGTAAGTAAATCTTCGTTTTGCCTCCACAAATCCGTTCCCCTTTTCATATCCCTCTTGTTTTTTCGAAGGAACAAACCGGTATGTAGTCAAAAAATGACGGACTCTCTCCTCTACCTGTGTCGGATCCTTATCCAATGTTAATCTCTGTACGTACCTTCCCATTCTACTCTCCTTTCGCCTGTGTATCGGCATCCCGTTCGAATCTTTCTTTCATTGCCCATGCTATCGTACCCCGAATACATACGAATGTCAATCCCTTCATGCTTTATGACCGGATTGTTTTGTGTTTACGTTTGCATACCTTTTATTCCCGGAGCGCAGCCTCCACCCGAAACCGATACCCAACTCCCCATACCGTCTCCACGAACTTGGGATTCTCGGGATCTTCCTCTATCTTCTGACGTATGCGCTTAATATGTACCGCAACTGAGTTATAATACCCTCCGACCTCCATATCGTCATCCCATATCATAGAGTAGATCTCCTGCTTGGTCACCGCCTTATTCGGCCGCTGTGCCAGATAGAGTAAAATATCAAACTCCTTTGCCCTTAACAGAATCTCCTTTCCATTCAAGGTAATACGCCGGCTGAACGCATCAATAAACAGACCCTTCACCTCAATATAGCCAAACGGTCTGGTCAGTCTCCGATAGCGTTCCACATGCGTTTTTAATCTCGCCACCATCTCTCCCTGCAGGATCGGTTCCACCAGATAATCATCTGCTCCTGCCTGAAACATCTTAATCTTTTCCCATTCATCTCCTTCGCCCGACAGTACAACGATCGGAATCTGAGTCAGATTCCGCAGCCGGCCACATATTTCATAACAGGGCTTCAGCACATCACAATACAGCAAAATGGCATCCATATCATATAGGATTTTCCTATATTTCGCCGCATGCTCTAAAGAGCCCTCAACCACCTCACAGCCGCTTAGTTGAAGATAATCCCTCACTCTGTCTGCCTCCTTGGCCGCTTCACACAACAATAAAACATGGTACAAAAAAATACGCTCCTCTCTTTTCGTATAATCATCAGAGTAAACATAAAGTATTCACTCCATGGTTTGTGCCTCAAAGGAACAAGCCATCTTGTCCACTCAAGACATAATCAAAAATGAAACACCGGACCGAAACAGTCCCAAGATCAGGTATCCAGACAGGACACTACCTGATAGGAATCTTCTGCGGGCAGGGGAACCCACCCGACTACCATTCTATTCATGTATTCCAGAAAGCCGGAAAACCCATCGGTTTCCCAGCCTCCCCTCCTCCAAATGGAAGGAGCCTTCATCCAACCTTCAGCTTAAACTTCTGAATCTCTTTATCCGTCTCTACAATGGCAATCTTGCCGCCTAATGCCCGGATCTTCTCATCAAAGTCCTCATAGCCTCTTTGAATATACTTGATATCCTCCACAACGGTATAACCCTCTGCCGCCAGTGCCGCGATCACCAATGCCGCACCTGCTCTCAGATCCGGAGCGACCACATTGCCTCCGACAAAGCCATCCACACCGTCAATAATTGCGGTATTGCCCTCGACCTTAATCTGTCCGCCCATGCGGAACAGCTCATCCACATATTTGAACCGGTTCTCAAAAATGCTCTCCGTAATGATCGAGGTTCCCTCTGACAAAGCCAGAACCACAGCCATCTGAGGCTGCATATCCGTCGGGAAACCGGGATATGGCAACGTCTTGATATTCGTAGACCTCAACCGCTGGTTACTCACCACCCGAACAGCGTCATCATATTCCATCACCACTGCGCCAATCTCTTTGAGTTTGGAGGAAATAGCCTCTAAATGCTTCGGGATCACGTTATGGATCGTGATATCCCCTTTGGTAGCTGCTGCTGCAACCATGAACGTTCCCGCCTCAATCTGATCCGGAATAATGGAATACTCTGTTCCCTTGAGATGCTCCACACCCCGTATCCGAATCACATCCGTACCGGCACCCTTAATATTGGCACCCATACTGTTCAGGAAATTCGCCACATCCACAATATGCGGCTCCTTCGCTGCATTCTCAATCGTCGTCTTGCCTTCAGCCAGCACGGCAGCCATCATTACATTGATCGTGGCACCCACCGAGACCACATCCATATAGATATGATTCCCCGTCAACCGTTCTGCCTCCACATGGATCATGCTGTTGCGTATGTCAACCCCTGCGCCCAGAGCACGGAATCCCTTAATGTGCAGATCGATCGGCCTGCTGCCGATATTACACCCGCCCGGCAATGCCACACTGGACTTCTTATACTTTCCAAGCATTGCGCCGAGTAAATAATAAGATGCACGGATTCTGCGAATAAAATCATCATCCACACAGTTGTCTGCCTCCGGATCAATGGTACCGCCACAGATTCGGACGGTATGCTCATCTATATATTTTACTCTCGCACCAATTCCCTGGATAGCCTGCAGTAAAACCCTCGTATCCCTGACGTTCGGAACATTCTCAATGATCACATCTTCATCTGTCATGATCGCCGCCGCCAGAATACCAAGTGCTGCATTCTTCGCCCCAGCAATGGAAACCTCTCCTACTAACGGATTGCCTCCCTTTATAACATATTGTTCCATAATGCACCTCTTTATGCGTTGTCGCACGTCCTATACGTGCGTAGTCACTCTATATTATAACATGAATGATTCATTTGTAAACTCTTTTTGCACGCTACACAAAAAATTTTTTTCTGACAAGTTTCTGTTCATAACCAATGTCATTTTGTTAAGCCAGACGCTGCCGGGTATGGTAAATATTCGTCCTTTAGGTCAGTTCTGTGTCCAACTGAATACGTCTCCCTGATTCTCTGCCTCGCAGTATACGCACCGGTATGTGCGTTTCTCCGGGTCGGTCAGCTTGAAGATCTGCTGAATGCCTGTTTCCTCCGTTGTGATACAGCGGGGATTCTTGCACTTTACAATATTCACGATCTGCTCCGGGAGATTCACCTTTTTCTTCGCAATCGTGACTCCGTCCTTGATGTAGCTCACCGAGATATCGGGATCCACATACCCCAGAATATCCAGATTGATATCATAATCGGGATGATCGATCTTCAGAATGTCCTTGCGCCCCATCTTGTGACTGGTGGCATTTTTTATGATGGCAACCGAGCAGTCCAGCTTGTCCAGTCCCAGATATTGGTATACCAGCATGCCCTTTCCGGCTGTGATGTGATCCAGTACGATTCCATTTTGTATGCTGTCGATGTTCATCCTCTATTCCTCCAGTCCCAATAATTTCATGATCAATGCCATCCGCACATATTTTCCGTTCAGTGCCTGCCTGAAATAACAGGCTCTCGGATCCTCATCCACCTCTGCTGCAATTTCGTTGACTCTCGGCAGGGGATGCAGGATACTGAGATCTGCCTTTGCATTCTTCAGCTTCGGCACATCGAGAATATAGGTATCCTTCAGACGGATATAATCTGCCTCGTTAAAAAAACGCTCCTTCTGCACTCTTGTCATATACAGGATATCCAACTGATCAATGACCTCGTCGATCGTACGTACCTGTTCATAGGAATGTCCATGTTTCCCAAAAACTTCCTCCTTGATATATTCCGGTATCTCCAGCTCCTCCGGAGAGATCATGACATAGCGGATTCCCTCGTAACGGGACAATGCCTTGATCAGCGAGTGCACCGTTCGCCCAAACTTCAGATCCCCGCAAAACCCGATTGTGAGATCGCCAAGCCGTCCCTTCTCGCGCCGGATCGTCAATAGATCCGTCAGTGTCTGTGTGGGATGATTATGTCCACCGTCACCGGCATTGATAATAGGTGCATCGGATTTCAAAGAGGCAAGATACGGCGCTCCCTCCTTCGGATGTCGCATGGCAATGATGTCTGCATAACAGGAGACCACCTTCACGGTGTCCGCCACACTCTCACCTTTGGTAGAGGATGAAGAATCAGACGAAGAAAAGCCAAGCACATTTCCTCCCAATTCCATCATCGCCGCTTCAAAGCTCAGACGGGTGCGTGTACTTGGCTCAAAGAACAGGGTTGCCAGCTTCTTTCCCTCACAAACCTTCTCGTATGCCTCATGATGTGCAATGATATCATCTGCCAGATCCAACAGCTCCTCAATCTCCTGCACACTCAAATCCATCGGGTCAATTAAATGTCTCATGCTCTGTCCTCCTTGTATCAGTCACCGGAACATACTCCGGACATGACCTCGTCATTTGCGTTCCTTCTAACTCATCTTCCTGCAACTTATGTTTGCACAGCAATTCAGGCCCGAACCGGTATCTCATTCTGCGCAAAATATTCTTCAATCTGCCTGCGGCTCTCCTTGCCGCACCTGAGCACATACCGCTTCCGATTGGCATAGACCTGCACTTCGATCGTGCTGATCTCATCATTGACAATCCGGTATGCCCGGATTCTGTTCCATTCCAGATAGGATGCGCCAATAAAGACTCCCACCGGCGCGATTCCGCTCTGCATCCTGCTGTTAAAAAAAACAAGCAGAACAAATGCCAGCAGAGCCGGCAGAAAACGATAGTCATGTATATAACAAAAATATGCTACCAGCAGCAAGGCCACATTGACATACAGGATCTCCATCGGTCCGGTCTGTCTTCCATACCGGCTTCCGATCGTGATCTCCTTTTGCTTATCCAGCGTGGAAAAAGCAATCAAATCTGCAGTGATAAAACCCAAAAACAATATGATCGCCAATGCATTCAGCCAGATGTCCATCCTCATTCTTCTCACTCCATATTCCCATCCACAGCCCCTCCGTTCGTGTACACATGACAAGGAACTGTGTAAAATAACTTGTGCATAGTTCCTAATACAGCAGCACCGTGTCAATCTCGCCATTCTGGATCACAAAACGGGAATGTCTCACCAATTCCTTGAGCGCACGCCGCATACCTGCAATCTCGATCACGCAGCCTGGATATGCAGTATTCTGTATGGTAATGGCCGCACCTCTGCCATTTGCAATCAGCGTGTCAATATGCTCCTTCTCGCTTATATATTGCCTGAGCTCCGTAGACTTGATCACCTTCGCCTGAATAATCTTCATTCTTCTGTCTGCGGTTTCTTTCGTCACCTTTGTCTGCATCATGCGCTGCATCACACCTGCAGCCTTGTCCAACAGGGAGATCTCATCCTGTACCTTTTTGACAAGTCCCTCAAGCTCTGCATTGCGCTGCACCGTTTTGACCGGAACCCCTGCACTTAAAATGGTCGGAATCTCAGCATCGCTGCCTGCATCCACGATATCCATTCCCTGAACCGCGTGCACCACACCTCCCAGAATGACCGAATTCTTACCGGAAAGCTGAATCATCCCCTCCGCTTCGAGCTTGGAATTCAGTATGGAGCTGGCGATAATATTGCCTCCGGCACTTGCGATGGCACTCTCAAAGAACTTGCTGGTAATATCACCTCCGGCGGTCAGCTTACCTGCAAGCTTCCCCTGCACACCCCGAAGAACCGTAATATTCTTGCCTGCCTCAATATAACAACTGCCCACGTGTCCCCGAATCTCAATATTACCCGATGCCTTCACGGTCATACCCGGATAGACATCTCCCCGGATACTCACATCGCCGTCAAAATCAATGTGTCCATATGCGATATCCACATCCTGCTTTACCTCCAGCAGTCTGGTAATGTGCATACCCATATCATTCTTCTCCAGCTTCCCCCGCATCAGGGCATAATACTTCCCATTGTCATTGCGGAATCCCTGTCCCCTGAGGGGGGACAGATCCGTTCCCCTTTCCGGTTTGATCATCTTACTGTCGATCGTATACCCGAACTCTCCGTTCGTAGCCGGAACATACTCCGCTAACAGGTCTCCCTCATCCACCATCGTATATGTGTTCGTATGCACATATTCCACTTCACCATTTTCCAGAATCTGCGGTGCATTGGATGACTCCACCTCTTCAAAATGATAAATATAATATCCATCCTTGCCCCGAACGGCCTCTTTACCCTTGGCGATCTCCACAAAAACATCATAGATCTCATGTGCCACCATCTTAGTGATGGCATCCTCCACGATCCCGGTCTTCACTCCGTTCTGCGCCAGAATATCCTTGATATCGGAAATCGTGAGCTGTCTGCCCTCCTTATCCCGATGTAATTTTAGTTGTGCTGACATCATGTCCTTCCCAAGCAAAACCTCCGAAAGACATGCCTGTGTAATCAGTTCCATATTTCTCCCCCTCGGTTCGTTCCTTCATTACCTGCGAACCCGGTATTGCATATATGGTCTTATTATATAATATGTGTCTTTATTTTGCGACCTTTTTTTTATATTCGTAAAAAATGCATGAAAATAAAGAGAAAAAAGAGCATCTCTCTTTCCATCTTGACCAATGAACCGGTATTTGCAGACATCAAAAAAAGGGCTTACGCTGCACGTAAAACCCTATAATTTGATTCACACAATGCGAACCCGCCCGTGTCATTCTCCGGTGAGTAAGGTGACCATGACTGCCTTTTCCGCATGCCGGCGGTTCTCAGCCTGATCCAATATCAAGTCAAGATTGGAATCGACTACCTCCTGACTGATCTCATATCCCACATGCATCGGCATATCATGCATAACCTTTGCTTTGCTGCCGGAAAGCAATTCCCGATTAATCTGATACGGCATCATTCTGGCGAGCGTCTCCTCCTTCTGCTCCTGATAATCCGGATTGTTAAAGAATTCCATGTCAACCCATGTATCCGTATAGAGCACATCCATATCTGCCACATACCGCTTTGCCTCTTCCATCGACATGGACGGGTCAAGCTCCACATAATGCCCGGTCGCTTTGGCCTTCTCATAAAAATCAGCCTCTACTGCGGTGGCATTCACCAATGGTGTCAAACCATACAGCGTTCCCTCACCCATTTTTGCGAAGAACTCCACCAGTGAATTGAACACATTATTCTTTGCGCCGATATATAACAGCTTCACCTTCAGACTGCCAAAATGCTCCTTCAGGGTCAGGGCATCTGCCAGAATCTGGCATGGATGATATGTGGAATCGCACCCATTGATAAACGGCACCGTTACATTTTTGGCAAACAATTCCACTGTCTCATTCCGGATCAGACGTGCCATGATCAGATCCACATTACGGCATACATACCGGATCTCCGAAACCGGTTCTCCCAGCACAAAATTGGAATCCCTCCACAACTGGTTATAATAGGTGCCTCCCAGCTCCGTGATTCCCGTTGTGAAGGAGAGAAATGTCCGGGTTGAAGTCTTTTCAAACAGCGTATACAGCTTCTTCCCCTTCAGTGCCTGCGCATACTTGTCCGGATCCTGCTTCATATCATAGGCCAGATCCAGAATGGCATGTAATTCTTCCTTGCTGAAATTGCTAAAGTTGATCATATTTTTCATCTTCTGCATCCCTCTTTCTATCCTTTTTCCTTCTTTTTAATATCATGCCTCAGACGGGCATGTCTGCATGTCCATTTGGCAGATGTCGCGGGGTTCCAATATCCCGTAACCCGCCGCCGGATCATTGGCTTTGCTCTGCGACATCGGCATGGGGCGCCGCCCCGTTTTTCCGCTTTAGGCGTTTCTGTTTACGCCGGTCCACCGGACGCATATTGGCAGCCGCAGCCTCCATCCTCGCTCTCTGTATCTCACGAAGAGTCTGATCCAGCTTCTGATATCGCGCCTCCGCTCTCGCCTCCTGCTCCTTGGTCATGCCCTGAATCTGTGTCACAACTGCGCTCGCTGCATGCTCTCCGGCGCTCTGTCCGATCAGCTCATTATTCTCCCTGATCGCATTGGCGAGAATCCGGTTCATGATCTGCTGGAACTGCTCCAGCTTCTCCTCATTGGAAAAGATCGTCTGTCTGACCGGAATCATCGATGCCGTTTCCTTCTGTACAAGCTCCCTGCTCTCTGCAACCGTCTCTTCGTTCTGCATCGCGCCTTTTACAATGGTCTCATTCTGCTGTACCGTATCCGTGTTCTCGGCGCCGGTCTCTTTCTTCGTATGGCTCTTGTCTTTACCGGTCTCCTTTTTATGTACGGTACTGCCACTTCCGGCACCGGTTTCTTTTTTTCGCGCTGCATTCTTTTTCCCAGTGACAGGAGCTTCCTTTTGAACCGTCTCCTTAACCTCCGCAGCAGTGCCTTTCTTCGAAACCGTGTCCTCGTCCGCTGCAACAGTGTCCTTCTTCAAAACCGCATCCTCGTTCGCTGCAACAGTGTCCTTCTTCGAAACCGTGCCCTCTGCAGCAGTACCCTGCTTCGGAACCGTATCCTTAGCCTCTGTAAGCATGTCCTTCCCCGATGCGGTATCCTTCCGGTCTTCGCCGGTTTCCCGCCCGTATTCCATATCCTGCTCCACCGGCTCGTCCGATGAGACAAGCTGCAGAACATCCACAGGATTGCAGGCTTCCCCATTCGCAATCTGCTGCCGGCGGATATCCAGATACCGGCGGATCGCCTTGAGCTGAAGCCCCTTTTCCTTCAGATCCCGCACCTTGGTGAAGATCTCCACATCTCTTTCGGTATAGTATCTGTGTCCCATCTCATTCCGATGGATCTGCATCTTCAGTTCTTCTTCCCAGTAACGCAGTACATGAGCTTCCACGCCTATCTTGGCCGATGCCTCTTTGATCAGGTAATATTCTTCATTCATGTCATGTCCTCCCTAATATGTAGCATTCGCAAATTACACTCTTGCTTATGCGTTCATTATAAGGAAGATGGACAAGAAGTAGTAGTGGGTATCGTCTTCAAAATTCTGATACATTTTCCTATATCTCGACAAATCCGCATACTGTTCTGTCTATTGCAGCAGTTTGCAGCGGCCATAGCGGTCTGCCTTATAGACCCTGCCGCCATATGTAATCCTCTTCTTTTTGACCATGGCTCCATTCGAATCAAAATAATATCGGTATTTGCCGATCTTGAGCAGCTTGTCCTGTGCCCGCACACCGGATTTTTGCAGGTAATACTTTTTCCCGCCTTTGGTAATCCATTTTTTCTTCTGAATCACGCCGTTCTTGTCAGAATAGTAATACTTTCCATTGCACTTCTTAAAGCCCTTAGACCGCTTGCCCTTGGAGTTGAAATAATAGGTGCTGCCTCCAATGTTCACCAGCTCGCTTCTCGCCACGGAACCATCTGCTGTCACATAGACCTTCACATTATCCTTATAAAGCCACTGTGACTTCAGGACGATTCCCTTCTCATTGGCATAGTAGCTTTCCTTTCCAACGTCAAACCACTGTTTGAGGATACAGACTCCATCTGCATCAAAATAGTATGTATAAGCCCCAATCGCATAGAATCCGGTCACCCGGATGCCGTTCTCATCCACATAATACCGGTTCTTCCCGACCGTCAGCCATTGCTGCTTCTGCACCAGACCGTCCTTCACATAGTAATAATGACTTCCGTCCTCTGCCTGTATCCAGCCGGTGCCTGTAGTGTCCGTGCCGGAAGCCGCCGGATCCTGCACCGCAGGGTTCTGTGCCGCAAACGCAGTACTCACAACATAGTCATAATTATCTGCCCGCTCATAATAGGTGATGGAATCAGCGGCCAGATTAATTGTCCTGCCCCATGAAATTCTACAGGAATTCGGATAATTTGCCTCCCCGACCACTACGAAATTACCGGTTTTGGCGGTAACAAACACGGAATGCGTGTCGTTATTGAGACGAAGAATATCCCCTACCCGTACATTCGCAACCGGATTCTCTGTCTTCTTCGTCCATGTCGTATCTCCAAACACATCATATCCCAGCTTATAGGCAAAACCCATACACTGTGTCGTCTTGCCCCCATGCTTCTGGTTTATAAAATGGTTGCAGGTGCAGCCATTCGTTCCCTCTATATGAATCCCTTCCACCTTGTGCAGGGTACAGGGACTCATCGTGTACCCGTCCACCATATCACTTGCACTGCCCACATGATTCCAATATGCCTCATGTGGAAACTTGACCTTCAGCGCCTCGATTCTGGCACTGATTCCATCACCCGAAGCGGCCTCCTGCGCCGAACAGGTCAACCCGTTTCCCAACACACCCAGTCCAAGCCATAACAGCAACGCTGCCCTTCTGATCGTTCTAATTGTATGTCCCATTCGCATTCTCCTTCGTACCCTCTCCCTTCACCTGATGTAAAACTGTCTGTTTATCCTTATATATTTACATAATTTACCCTGAATGTAAAGAGATTTTTGCAGAAAAATGTTACGGTTCACTGGCTAATTCTTAACGAAATGTCATTGTCTGTGAACCATACCGTCTATTCTTCCGGATGTTCTGTTGTATCTGACGGATTCGGGAACACAGACGTCTCCGCCGGTGTAAACGTCTGCATTACATCAGGTGACACCGGCTGTACGCCCGGGGCGGGCATCGGTTGTGCTGCATTCGGTGACACCGGCTGTACACTCTTTCCGGCCGGGCCTGCAAGCATATTCTTATACACGACACGGGTGTCGCAGAGCATATCATGAAATCCCTGTTTCTCGGGCTGCCCCAAAACCACCAGATATCCGACTCCGAACAGCGATGACAGGAAGCGGCCCACCGTCTCACGGTACAGGATGTTCACGAAGCTCCACTCCTGATCCGTTGTTACCACTTCGAGACGAAATAGCATCTTGCCCGGGGTAGAGTGGGTAAAATACGTCAGCAGTACAAAATAAGCCGCCACTCCCAGATATCCCGCCACATCCAATACCGAGTAATGAAAGATAAAATTCGACTTTAAAAAACCGGCACCTGCCATTGCCAGAAAGGCAAACGGAAGCTTCACGATTCCGGCTGCCATGGCAGCGATCAGACTGTCCACGGCAAATGCTACCAGCCTTACAAAAAAACCGGCATATACTTTATTTTCCAACTGGTTCTGCATAATACATCGGCACCCCACTTCCCAACTGATTCATCAGATCAACGAGTACCTCTGCCTCTGACTTTTCCTTTGCAGACGACAGAGAACCAAACAGGCCCGCCAGATATCCACCGGAGCTTTTTGGCTCATAAAAAGAATCCACACCGCTTGTCACTCTCACATAAGAATCAAATTCATCCGCTGTCATGATATCATCAATCAGTCCATTGTCTAACGCCTGCGTTGACGTGTAGATCCGACCGTCCGCTAACTTCTTCACATCCTCTACCGACATGTCCCTTCCCTGTGCCACGATCTCCACAAACCGCTCGTAATACTCATCCACAACGCCCTGATAGATGGCAAGCTGCTCCTCTGTCATCGGTTTGCCGGAGCTGCCCATATCCTTATTCTTGGCTGAGACAATGTTGACCTGCTTAATTCCCAGCTTTTCATACAGACCGGACATATCATAGGTGGAAATGATCACACCGATCGAGCCGGTGGTCGTGATCCGGTTGGCAATCTCCTCATCCGCCGCAGACGCAATGTACACGCCGCCGGAACAGCAGGTGCTCTCCATATACGCCCAGATCGGTCTTCCGGTCTTTTCCTTGTACTCCATCAGCTTCAGATACAGCTCATCCGCCTCATACACCGTTCCGCCGGGTGTGTCCAGCCGTAGGATAATCCCTTTGTTGCAATCGCTCTCAATCAGCCGGTTCACATATTCTATCAACAATTCATGGTTATAGCTGTCCAGCGCGCCATACAGTCCGGATGTCCCGGTAGAGGCCTGAATCGTGCCCTCGATCGGCACAACCGCAATGAAATCCCGTGTGACCGGCATATCTGACAGTGCAGAAAAGGAACTGCCATACAGTTCTTCCATCACGCTGCTCAACCCTGTTTCCGTCTCCTTTTTGGCAACCCTTGAAGCCAGTACATTGCTCACTACGCTGATGATGCCTACCACCACAAAAATAACAGCGGCAACAATCAGTCCGTTTGTCTGTTTCTTTGTCATACTATTTCTCCTTTCCAATTTTGACAAACCACCCTTTTACAGCAATGTCATTTAGTTAAGGATTAGCCAGTGAACAGCTACCGGATATGGTATATGTTTCACAATGCAGGGCTATCTGCGGACGTCGGTCCTTAATGAGCAGCCCAAGCTGCGAATTTATGCTAGTTAACCTTAGAATTTGTCAAAGGCACACCAAAGGTGTCCTTTGGGAAATTCTTAGTTTAACTGCATATACTGCGGAAGGATCGTTTGCCTGGCAAATGAGTTTCATTCGCAAGTATAGTACCGTTACGTCTGCAGCTAAGCGCGATACCTGAACACTTGGCGAGGTTGTTTAGAGCCTAGTGTGAAGTTATGCTGTGCAGCGTGCCCGGAATGGGAAACATATACCATACCCGGCAGCGTCCGGCTTAACTAAATGACATTGCCTTTTACAGGGGGATATTTCCATGCTTTTTGTAGGGGCGGTGAAGCTCCTTTGTCTTAAGAACATCCAATGCGGCTAACAGTTTGGTCTTTGTCTCATCGGGCCGTATGACCTCATCCACGAACCCGCGCTTAGCTGCAATATACGGATTCAGGAATTTCTGTTCATACTCTGCGATCATTTCCTGTCGCTTTGCCTCCGGATTCTCTGCGGCCTGAATCTGTCTGCGACCCACAATATTGATTGCCCCCTCTGCGCCCATCACGGCAATCTCCGCAATCGGCCATGCAAACACGATATCCGCCCCCATCAGCTTGGAATTCATGGCGATATATGCGCCTCCGTAGGCCTTGCGCATGATCAGGGAGATCTTCGGCACCGTCGCCTCCGAATAGGCATATAACAGCTTGGCACCATGCCGGATGATTCCATTGTGTTCCTGCTCCGAACCCGGCAGAAATGCGGGCACATCGATCAACGAAACGATCGGAATCTCAAAGCAGTCACAAAAACGGATAAACCGCGCCATTTTATCGGACGCATCAATGTCCAGAGAACCGCCCTTGAAATTGGCCTGATTGCAGACAAATCCAACCGTGTTCCCCTCCATCCGGCCGAATCCGACCACCGCATTCTTTGCCCAGTGCTTATGCACCTCAAAAAAACTGTCCCGGTCAATCATCGCATTGATTACATCATGCACATCATAGCTCTTCTTCTTGTTGTCCGGCACCAGATTGACCAGACTCCTGCACTGATCCACGCTTCTGCCCGGCTTGACCGGCAGCGGTGCCTGATTGTGATCCGGCAGATAGGACAACAGCTCTCTCACACCGCCCAGACAATTCTTTTCACTCTTATAGAGAAAATGCGCCACTCCTGACCGGGTCACATGAGTCATGGCTCCCCCCAATTCCTCTGCCGACAGCTCCTCGCCAATCACCGTCTTGACCACCTGCGGGCCGGTGATGAACATTTTACTGACCTCATCCACGACAAAAATAAAATCACAGATCGCCGGAGAATAGCACGCTCCCCCGGAGCATGGGCCTAAAATGACCGCAATCTGCGGAATCACACCCGATGCGATGGTATTGCGCTCAAAGATCCCCGAATACCCGCTCAGGGAATCGATTCCCTCCTCAATTCTTGCTCCGCCGCTGTCGTTGATCGTGATGATCGGACAACGCATCTTGAGCGCCATATCCTGAAGATGCACGATCTTGCGGGAATGATATTCCCCGAGACTCCCTCCGATCACCGTAAAATCCTCAGAGGAGGCAAATACCGTTCTTCCGTTAATCTTTCCATATCCGGTGATGACACCATCCCCCGGCACCCGTTTCTTATCCAATCCAAAATCATCAATTCTCGACTCTGCCAGATCGTTGATCTCCACAAAGGTTCCCTCATCAAAGAGAATATCCAGACGCTCTCTGGCTGTCAATTTGCCCTTCTCGTGCTGCTTGTCGATCGCCGCCTGTCCTCCGCCCAGTCTCGCTATGCCGCGTCTGGCCTCCAAATCTTCAATTGCTTCCCTCCAATCCAAAACATTACCCTCCTTTTCCAGTATGTTTCTTCAACTATACAACATTTACCCCATTCCATCAAGAGATTCAACCAATTATAGACGGTTGTCCAGTCGAAGAAAATTATAACCAATTTTGAACAAAAGTTCAAAATTAGCCCCAAATTATAACAAAAGTTCAAAATAGTTCACAGGAAGTTAATTGCATTTCAAAATTTATTTCCCTATAATAGAACACAAGTAATTACTTATTTCTTATTGTCTTATCATAAGACACGCCACTGCCCGTACTCTTCATCCCGATCAGGCAGTGGCACTTCTCATATGATACCCATATCGGAGCCAATTCGTTACGATTCACCGAAGGCCGTCCGCTCCCCTATTGCGTTGCTTTTTTTCTCCACATGTGTTACCATACGTGCAAAAGGAGGTGCCCCCTGTGGAAAAAACAATCAGTATCATCATACCCTGCTACAATGTAGAACGCTATCTGAATCGCTGTTTTACCAGCCTGAAGCAACAGACACTGGGATTTGAAAACATGGAGCTTATTTTTGTAAATGATGCCTCTACCGATCAGACCCTGGAGAAGCTGACCGCACTGGAGGCACAGTATCCGGAGAATATCATCGTTATTCACTTTACGGAAAACCGGCGTCAGGGCACTGCCCGAAATGTCGCTCTGGAATATGCCTCTGCACCTTACATCGGATATGTGGATTCGGATGACTGGGTGGAAGACACCATGTTTGAAAAGATGCTCTCCGCTATCCAAACGTATGACTGTGATTTTGTAGAATGTCGCTGGGATCTGGCCCGGGACATCCGCCACAAAAGTCCTGTCAAGAAGCTTGGCAAACCGGGTTACCTGGATCTGAGGGAGCCAAGCGTCCGATCCGAATTCATCGGCACACAGATCGGGCTGACCGCCCTGTGGAATAAGGTTTTCAAGAAATCGTTTCTTGTAGAACATGATATCTTCTGCCCGGAGCAGATACGCTATGAAGATATTTTCTTCTGCTATCTGGCATTCCTGTATGCGCAATCCTACTATCGGATCGATGAAGCCTTGTATCACTATTTTGTCAACCCGGCCGGCACCGTACAGCGCCGCAGCCAGGAATACCAGTTTGACAAGATGGATATTGCGCTGGGCTTCCTGCAAACCTGCAAGGAACGCGGCTTAATGGCACAATACAAAGACGATATTGAATGGATGTTCCTTGAAAAATATTATGTCTATATGCTGTGGGAGGTATTCAAAGAATTCCCGGAACGCTCCTATGCATGTTATCTGCAGATGAAGGAGACCATCCACGCATTGATCCCGGATTACAAGACGAATCCGTACCGCAGATGGGAGAGCAATGAATTCGACCATGTGATGCTAAAGCTTCTCGACTATCCGCTGGATGAAGCGACCTTTCTTGAACTGCGGGATGATATGTTGAAGAAGATGGGGTAAGCCACCTCCATGCAGATCAGACCTACACATCAAACATACGACAGTGTTTTCTGCTTCGTTTGCCATATTTTTAACTTTCGATGATAAAACATATACAGACCGGGTATTTCTGTAATTTGTGATTCGAAGCAGCTCACAGACAAGGGGTGCAACGTCGCACCGGATCGGGTGATAGAGATTGTTTCACCGGACAGTTGTTATATGAATTACATGGGGAATCTGATCAAATACAAAGCCGCCGGTGTCAGGGAATGATTTTATTGTATTTCTTGTTCTTTCCCCGAAGATACATTGCATAAGACTTTGTTATCCTGTCTCCTCAATGCCAAAAAAGGAGCAGCACATACACCACCCCTGCCAGCAAGGCAAGCAACATCAAATCCCGGATCAGCCAATACACCCGGTATCTTCCGAGCAGTCCCCGAAGATACCACAGTCCTGTCTGATCTCTCTTTCTCTCATTGCACCGATGACAGCTTGCCACCAGATTCCTTGTGTCATTCACATTCCGAATCCCGCGAATCCGCAGCAGGAACCTTGCATACCGGCTCTTTTTTACCCTCGCCACCGGCATCAGATGATCGACCTCCACCTTGTGTTCGGGAAGCCGCTTATGACAATACCGGCATCGATACGGAGGAGTATGATACCTGAAAAACATCTCACGGTAATTGCCGGATCTTGCCCACTCCTTCTTGTACCATGTGCATTTTAACCGGTATTTTGTACAGACTTTCGTGACATAGGACTTATCCTCTGCCTCAATGGTCCAGCAGCCATTGGCATGCGGCACTGCCCCCAGCTTTCTCAGTCTCCGCTTTGAGAACCATCTGCTGTTCTTTTGTAGATAGATATCCGCTTTCCAGATTGTGCTCACCGTCCCTTATTTTCTTCCCCGGCTTTGAAGATCGGTGCAGCTTTTATCAAGGATTAAAACCACATCATCTATCTGCCCGATACGCTGCGATGACCTCACAGATCTCGTGTCCCCTGTATTCAAAAACACTGTCTTCCCTTGGTTTTATGTGATTACCGCAAAAGCTTAACAGATATCCTTTTTTCAGTCCTCTTGCGTCTAAATAATCACAGAGCTGGTCATACCCCTTTTTCTCATATTGTATCCCACGCCATACCTTTAATTCGATCACATATTCCTCCCCGCCATAAAACACCTGTATATCCATACGATCATTTTGTCTCGTCTGCGGATCCACCGCATAGTGACCCGTTCCATTAATGACCGGTCTTAAGAAACAGAGGAACAGCAATCTTCCCTGCTGTTCTATGAACAATGCATCCTCATCCCTATATTCAGAATAAAGAAAGGAAGAAAATTGCCGCAAAATATGTTCCATATTTAGCTTTCCTTCCTGGATATACTGTTCTTTTACAGAATAGTCTGACACCAAAAGGGCAGTGTTTAACCGGATCGTTGTAAAATAATTCAAAATCAGAGTTTCAAAGATCACATTCGACACGGCCACCTTATCATTCTTGTCTGCATATATACCAAACATCACTCCGAGATAAATCTCCGGATTATGGATATCAAAGGGAACCGGTGCTCCAAGCAGTATTATATTCTCTGTCAATTTTGCAAAGGCTTTATGATTACGGACATTTTTGATCACATCATCAAACAATGTATTATTTTCCTTAAGCATGTCCCGTACAACATACCGGACAGCTTCTACAGACCATGTATTTTGTCTGTCTAATTTCATACAGATATAGCTGACTAAAAAAGGATAGCCACTGGTATAATAGGAAATCTCATCTGCAATGTCCCATAGTGCCATCCCTGTACCATGCTCCGCTTCATACTCCTCTAACATTGCCACAATCCCTTCTGTGGCAAAGCTCATATCCATATCAAATGGCACAGCAATATTCCACGGACTATTATACTTATGCTCTTCTTCATCCCGAAGCTTTAATTTCATATTCCTGATATCGTACACCCCTGCCAATATAACACTTCGAAATGTAAGCTCTCTTCCCTGTTCCCGCTTCAGATACTTATCCCTGAGCATGCCAAGAAAGGATAAAAATATCTGATTATCTGAGCTTTTGTCAACCTCGTCAATCATCAGCACAACATCTCTGTCCACCCCATTACAAAGTGCTGTAATTCTTTTACTTAATTGACGTAAGGGAAGTTCCTCATCCACCGGCGCTCTCCACACCTGCACCAGCTCATCAGCAGCACGCTCCGTCTCCAAAATATCCGCAATATCTAAGGATATCCCTCTTACAAAATGCTGCATGGATCTAAAATAATCGTCTGCTCCCTCAAAGCTTAAGGAGATCACCAGGGCATTCTGCCGCAAATTTCTGGAAAGCAGGTTCAAAGTGGTCGTCTTTCCATACTGTCTTGCCCGGTTCAGGGTAAAATATTTTCCTTTATCCACCAGTTCGCTTGTAATCCGTTCAATCTTATCCGATATATCCACCATATAATGTTTCTCCGGAATACAAATTCCGGTTATATTAAATTCTTTCAAGCGATTCCGCCTCCCATTTGCTCTGATATGCTCTGTTTCGTTTTATTCTAACAAAAAATATCTATCCATTCAAGATTTCTTTTCGTACTCCTTAATCTGTTGTATTGCCCCCTCTGCACTCAAAAATCATGTCATCATCACATACGGCAATTTTAATAATCCCCATAATTTTTCTCTCCCGACCTCCAACGGATTAACACCGATATGAATATCCGCATTATCATCTCTTCAAATGGAAATTATAGTATCCCTATTCTAACAGATATTTTTCACATTTACAAGATGTTATCCTTTCAGCGTCCGCCGGAACAACAATTGGCTTTTTGCGAACAGGTATCTGCAACTCTGATCTTAAATCAGTTAAAGGGAAAAAGGGGACAGATTGCAGCAACCTTGCGCGGAGAACCAGATGACATTCCATCCTATGCACAGGAAGGAACATCTGACCATTATGATACCACCATATCCGTAACACCGGACAATCCATGGGATAGTCAACAGGATGAGACATGGCTTCATCATTTACAATTCACCCGGAATACATCTCCCAATGTTCCATCTGCACCTGATGGTCAATCGGTATCTCTTTCGTCTCGAACTGAAGGTCCCGATTCGTGATAGCAAATGCAAAAGAGAAATGCCTTACATCATCATTCGGATCGATCGCAGCTACATCCATTTGAACCTTAAGCGGCTCATTGGGATCACTGGTTAAAATATCCGCAAATTCATGCATACACCACTCATCTTCTATCGGAGTGCTTTATAATTTTGTTACATAGAACGCATGAGGGGATGTCACAATACGTGACACCCCTCTTGTTTTTATACCTTATTCATGCTACAATCTGCTTTAGGAACAATCGTGTTGCAGGGTGTGTTGACCTCTATTCTTGAAAGAATGGGGGTGATGCTATGAAAAATCAGAATAACGATAATAACAATCACAATTTTGATTTTAAAGATGTGCTGACTTTCGGCATATTCCTTTTAGCATTGCTTACATTCGTTTTTACGTTTTGTAAGTAATTCTACATAGAAAAACCACCCTTGTACTTTGGCAGGTCGTAGGGTGGCATTTCTACTACTATCGGTCAACCCCTTGTGGGCGGTTGTTCTTTTTTATTACATCTTTACTATACCACTATACACTTATAATTGCAAGAATTATTAACATTTACATGTTGTTACAGAATTCCCCACCATCGATGTAATCAAACAATGTATTATTTTCCTTAAGCATGTCCCGTACAACATACCGGACGGCTTCTACAGACCATGTATTTTGTCTGTCTAATTTCATACAGATATAGCTGACTAAAAAAGGATAGCCCCCCGCCAATATAACACTTCGAAACCTTCTCTATAATCCTTGCCTTTTTCATATCACTCATAATGTAGGTTGCTTTAGCAATAGAACATTCCAAAATATCAGCGATATCTGCCCGCCTGAAGTCTTTACTTCTTTCAATGTCATAAATCGTTTTTATTATTTTAATACGCTTCTCATCCTCTGCCACCGATAAACCATACCACGCACCATCTAAAATATAATGGTTATATGACTTGTCATGGTTCCATTCGTCTCTGGATACATTGGACTTCTCCCTGCTGTACTCTGCCGGCAGGATGCCGAGTCCATATTTTTTGCACAGGTCATTTGTAATCGGCTGCATGATATGTTTCCAGTCACCTTTATTATAATGATATTTCTTTCCGTCTGTCAGATTGATGCTGTTGAAAATGATGTGGATGTGGCAATACTCCTTATCGTCATGCACCGCATAGACACATTCGTACTGCTCCCCCAGTTACCTCTCCACAAATTCCGCTCCGATCTGAAATGCCATATCCGGCCTGCATTCCCCTTTTTCAAAAGATATGATAATATGATAGCCCTGTCTCCCAAGCTCTTTTCCAAAATACTGTTTGGTCTGCATCATTTACAATTCACCCGGAATACATCTCCCAATGTTCCATCCACACCATAATAGACACTCTCCTCATCTCCAATTCCAGAACCATCCTGAACCACATCCTTACTTGTATCATACCATGTATAGTCTATCTGAAAATCATAGTACTTCACATCCGGATTAAGAGCTACCCGCTCCTCTCCCGACTTCAGATCAAAATATCCATAGCCATCCATGATCTCTGCCACGGCGCCTCCTACCTGATTGCCGGAATCATCCGTCCCACTGATACCAAACTCATATCTGCGGTCATTGTTTTGCATGCGGTATCCAAAATCTTTCACGCCATCGATGTAAAAATATACTTTCTGGCTGTTACGGTTGATCACCATTTTATCAAGGGTTAAAACCACATCATCCATCTGCACCTGATGGTCAATCGGTATCTCTTTCGTCTCGAACTGAAGGTCCCGATTCGTGATTTCAAATGCAAAAGAGAAATGCCTTACATCATCATCCGGATTGATCGCAGCTACATCCATTTGAACCTTAAGCGGCTCATTGGGATCACTGGTTAAAATATCCGCAAATTCATGCATACACCACTCATCTTCTATCGGATAGGAATAGTGGTCTGTACTTTCCGAAACAAAGCCGGCAAGATTATTTTCGGGATCCTCAATTTTGTATTTTTTTGTTTTTCCATTGATCGTAATCTGCTCCATTACAATATCATAATATCCCTCATACGTTCCACCGTTTGGCTCCTCTTTCAAATAAAAAACGGGGTCATCACAGGTAACCGTATAATTAAAAATCATATGATCCCCATCTACTAACACTTCATTTAACTGTAATGCCAGATTTCCGTCTTTATCCGTCTGCACCGGATTGGTTGTATAATCTGCCACATCCTCATGTGCGCCATAGAGATAATCGTTGATATGATAAACCGCCAGTCTGCAATATTCCCGTGCCTTTGTCCGCACCGGAGACGGTATAATGAACAGCGCAAGCACTGCCAGCACAGCCACCATCATACCGGCTTTCTTATGCATACCATATATCCCCCTGTGCTCTTTTTCTGCCTGTGCTAACAACTGCGTTCTAATGTTATCACCCACATGCAGATGACTCATCTGACTGATATAATATTCCCTCTCATCCATAATCAAACCCTCCCTAATCTACGAAGTTCCGTTTCCATCTTCCCGTCTGTTTTCGTGCATAAAACTACCTTTTTGCCCAAACAACCTTCCTCATCTGCGCGTTCTTCCAGCTTTCTCTTTAACAGCTCTTTTCCCCGTTTCATCTGTGAACTGATCGTGGATTCCTTACGTTTCAAAATGCCTGCAATCTCTTTCGTGCTGTACTCCTCATAATAATACAGATAGAGCACCATTCCATACTTGGGCGGAATTTTCGAAAGCATGTCTCTAACAGATTCCTCATAGTCATTTAATGCATTTTGCTGTGCCATTTTCCCGATTTGCTTCCTCTCAATCGTTTTACTGATATCCTCCACAAAAGACCTCCTCTGCATCCACGGAAGTCTCCACAAGGAATGACACTCATTTAGCGTGACCCGGATCAGCCAACGCTTCACATGTTCCTCATCCTTATATTTCTTCGCATTCCGATATAGCTTTAAAAACACATTCTGATATACATCCTCCGCATCTTCCCTAACCTTAAGATAGTTAAATGCAATGCGATACACCATATCCGAATATTGAAAAACATACATCTCAAAATCCTGTTCGGTCACCATTTCACCTTCCTTCCTGTGTTGTCCGAAAGCTTTCTAACTGTATAACGAAACAGATTTCAAAAATCTTGCAAAATAAAATGTTTTTCGCAGATTCAAAAAGGGCGGTGTTACGCCCTTTCTTCAAACGCTTATTTGGTTTTGCTTAAATCCTTACTGCATTACTGACAAATGGATTCTCTTTTTCAAACTCTGCTGCCTCCTTCGGTGACGAGGAACGTGGCATCGCGATTCCTCCCAAGGGAGCGTGTGCCGAACTATTTGATGTGGCATTTAGTGGAAAGGATGGTGACGAAGCTTGAAAAGAATCGCATTTTTCTGTATCCCCGCTCATGGTCATACCAATCCGATGCTTCCGGTCGCTGCGGAACTTGTACAGCGCGGCAATACCGTCCGCTTCTATTCGTTCGATGAATTTGAAGAGAAGATCAAAGCCACCGGCGCAGAGTTTATATCCTGCAATACCTTTTTGCCGGAGCTGACCGAACAGGAAGAAACCGCTTTGAAAAACGTCTCCACTACCGAGATGACGGTACAGGATTTCCGTATCACACTCCGTATGAACGATTTTCTGAGTGAAGAGTTTGCATCCTTTGAACCGGATGTGGTCTATACAGATTCCGTCTGCTTCTGGGGGAAGTTAAACGCTTGGAAGCATCAGGTACCCATGGTCGTATCCACGAGCACCTTTGCCTTCAACCAATTGTCTTCGCAGTATATGAAGAACAGCCCGAAAGAGATGGCAGATATGATTTTCGGACTTCCGAGAGTCTCCAGAGAGCTAAAGAAACTGGAGCCTTACGGTTATCATGTGAAGAGTTTCTTTTCCCTTATCCAGAGCGACAATCGCACGGATTCCATTGTATATACCTCACGAAAATTTCAGCCATATGCGGAGAGCTTCTCTGACCACTATGCTTTTGTCGGCCCGTCTGTATTTTCAAAGACTGTACCCAAAAAGGAAAAACAACGGCCACTCATTTACATTTCCATGGGAACCGTGATCAATGACCGGCCGGATTTCTATCGTAAATGTATCCATGCATTAAAGGAGATGGATGTCGATGTGGTCATTTCCTGCGGAAATACGATGAATCAAAAGCTTCTCGGGACGCTTCCTGAAAATGTCAAGGCCTACCCATATGTTGACCAGCTTGATGTGCTCTCTAAAGCAGACGTTTTTATCACCCACTGCGGAATGAACAGCGTTTCCGAAAGCCTGTATATGGCTGTGCCGATGCTCCTTTACCCGCAGACCAGCGAACAAAATGCGGTAGCAAGAAGAGTGACCGAGACCGGTGCAGGAACATTGTTACAAGATGATTCTTCTGAAGGCATCCGGACTGCCGTACAGCAGCTTTTGGACGATCCTGCATATTCCAAAGTGGCAGACGAATACAGCCGGGACTTTCGTGCCTGCTCCGGCACTGCGGGTGCAGCCGAATTCATTGAGAATGCACCACATACATCAAACGGCATAGACATCATGAGTGAACTGAATAAAGAGAACACCAAATTTCAACTGTTATACTGGCTGGTCGTGATCGCTGTGATCAACCTTATCGGTCTTACGATCAGTTGGAAATTTGTATGGGTGATCGCAGTTACCGCCAGTGTCTTGTCCTCACCGATCGGCAAGGCCAGACAAGACAGAACATATAAGAGACTGATTGGGAAACAGCGCAGATAGGGAATTGCTCTCTGCTCCCAAACATGCACCAGCCGCTTTTTGAACCGGTTATCGAAGCGGCTTTTTCTCCATTCTATTGAATCTCATGCCACCTTCCACTCAGTAAGCATTCTGGTCTCTGAATCAAAATTCACACCAATCTTATAAAGCGTCCTCTGATCTGCCGCATAGGGAAGTGCGTATTGCATATCCTCAATCTGGTCAAGCGCTTCATCGGCACTGCCATCCCGCTTACACTCAAAGATATAGACATACTCCTTCGTCTCCAAGATGCAGTCGATCCTTCCAGTATAGGTATGCAGCTCACAGACCACATATTTACCGAGTAGCGTGAACAGCATATATAACACGGTCTGGAAATAATGCTCGAAAACTATCTCATTGGATGTATAGGGAATGCTGGCAAACAGGGCTTTTATGGAATTTTTCAAGCCTTCCGTATCTCCGGTCTCGATCCGTCTTTTGATCGAGAGTATGTCTTTACCGGAGCCCGCATCCACATCATCCGCATACTCCTTCATCAGATTATCAAAAAATCCATACTTTACCTCGTCATTTGGAAATCCTAACGTATAGTAGTCCGCCTGTTCATCATATTCCGCGATCGTAAGATATCCGGTCTGGTATAACAAAGGCACCGGATTCTTATTCTCGACACGATAATCCGAGATTGTCTTTTCCGTAATATAGATTGAACCGTCGCTGAAGCTTTTTACATCAAAATTCATATTCTTGATACTCTTTAGAAGAAATGTCGGTGTTCCCGTCTCGAACCAGTAGGAGCCGAACTGCTTATTGAAGAATGCCTTTAACAAGCTATATGGATTGTACACCCCTATCATATTGGAACTGAAATTGTAGCCATCATAAGTCTTCTTTAATCTGCCAAGACATTCGCAAGTACTGATTTTCCTTGCAGCCGCCATTTCCTCAATCTCAGGCATAAAGCATTCCCTCAGTTCATCCTCCGTAATTCCACAAAGTCCGGCAAATACATTGTTAAATGTTATATCATTCAACTGGTTCAGATCACTGAATATGCTTACCTTATTAAACTTGGTAACTCCCGTTATGAACACGAACCGCAGGTATTCATCAAAGCTCTTCAAGCAACTGAAAAAGCCCTTGAATACTGCCCTGTTATGATCCATAAGCTCCTGATCATCAATCGTATCGAGCAGCGGCTTATCATATTCATCGATTAGCACCACGCAAGGTTTACCCGTCTGTTCAGATGCCCTTATTAAAAGATTCTGAAACCGGATGGCAAGGGATTTCTCAGAATCCGCACATCCGTATATTGCTTCCCATTCATGCAGACAGGTGTCAAGCACCTCTTCGAGCGCATTTTCCCTCTGATACCCTTCCCTGTTCAGATCAAAATAAAAGATCGGATACGGCTGCCATGCCTCATCATTGTCCTCCTCAAGCTCCTCTATGGCAAGCCCGGTAAAAAGTTCCTTTTTCCCCTCCCAGTACGCCTTAAGGGTGGAGAGCAGCAGACTCTTTCCAAACCGTCTTGGTCTGCTTAGGAAATAGGGAATATCACTGTGAACAAGCTCATATATGTATTCCGTTTTGTCCACATACAGCATATTCCTCTTTCTGAGTTTCTCAAAACTCTGTATTCCAATCGGTAATTTTCTGTTATTCACGATACCGCCCTCCCAACTTCTGACCATCAATCCTTGTTTTTGTAAGGAGCCTGCCAACAACCATCATGGTACGACCTCTTATTATTCTTCCCTGATTCTATCAAATATCATACTGTTTCACAAGAAAAAAAATAAAAGCCAGTGCGCTAGCACAGTCTCATCAGTTTACATTGATCAATTCCATTGCTCCAGAACCTTTCAATGGGCAATTCTTTCATCTGACAGATCATACTTGAATTCATTGCACCATGCCCTACAATTAAAATATCTTTACCTTGTTTGAGCTGCGGGGTGATAATCTCTCTGATGAATTCTCCGACTCTTGCATATAGCTCTTCCAAGCTTTCCGCCCCTTCAACCGGAGTTGTATATTTTTCCGGTTCGTGAAAGAGGACACGGATGGGACAATCCGGATTTTCAAAGCTATTCTCTATTCCTTCACAAACTCCAAAGCTCATTTCTATTAATCTTTCATCCAATATGATAGGAATATTCCTGTCTTTCAATACGATTTCTGCAGTCTCTTTCGCACGGACTAACGGAGAACAATAGCAAACATCAAAATGGATATCTTTATATTCCCTTCCGGCATGTTCTGCCATAGCCCGCCCGGTATCACTTAATGGGATATCTGTTCTTCCTTGTAATTTATGTTTATCATTCCACTCTGTTTTACCGTGCCTCATTATGTATAACATAGTCTGTCCTCCCAACTCCTGATTCTCCGGCATCCCCAGTGTGTTCTTCAATCCACTTAATCAGGTATGGTCGATCGTTATTTGCAACACTTTCAGCCCATTGTGAACAAAGCATATAATTCAACTCTTTTGCATATTCAGCACCTTTTTTGATCATCTGTTCTGAAATCCTTTTTCTGCGATAATTCTCATCCACAAACATGAACCCAATAAAAGGTGTATACTCATAGGTGTCAGGCAATTCATCTTTTTCAGTGAATGTACAATATCCAATAATATTTTCATTCCCGTTCGCTACGATTACTCTCTCCCAATCAAGGAAAGAATTATTTCTCATCATTTTTGCAAGAGCGGATCCCGCTTTCCAAGAACAGTTCTCCGCAAAAGAAATAGTCTTATTCCAAAAAGGGTGATTTTGTCTTATCAACACAATTTCCAATTATATATCCTCCTCTGCAAATATTCAATTATTTGAATTTCTTTTTCCTCACTTCATCATCATTAATTTACTTCTTGTTTCTTTATCAAATTTTTCCAGAGCATAGCGGTACGCTACTCTTGGCATTCGCTTATGATTCTTTATTAAATATTCTTCTACGCACTTCTGATCCACTTTTGACAAAGTTTTCAACATCCATCCATATCCTTTTAAGACCAGATCATGCTCATCCGTCATCAAACGATCTGATATCAAAAATGGATCAATCCCTTCATATTCATTTTTTAAGATTGACGGAATCAAGACAACCGCTGATGCCCGTCTGACCCAAAAGTCCTTATCCTCTGTCCATGTAATAACCTTTGCAAATAATTCTTTTCTTTGCCTGATCAGTTCT
>JAFVCQ010000037.1 GCA_017479085.1 Lachnospiraceae bacterium
GAGACTTTCACTCCGCCCTGAAGATGTATTCACTTATACGTAAGCCATTATAACTCGTTATAGGGATAAAAACAATAGATTTTTCAAGGTTTCTGAAACTTCCTTACAGACATAAATCGTTATAAAAGTTCCCAAAATTGGTATACTGAATCACCAATGTCATTTAGTTAAGGATTAGCCAGTGAACAGCTACCGGATATGGTATATGTTTCACAATGCAGGGCTATCTGCGGACGTCGGTCCTTAATGAGCAGCTCTGTCTGCGATACCATATTCGGTAGCGTCCGGCCTAACTAAATGACATCGGATAATTGAATAAAGGCTTTACTCCATTATCAAGGCTTTACACCGTTATCTCAATCTGATTGCCCTCTATCCCCACAACGCAGCTTTCATAATATCCATCTCCTGTCGTCCGCGGTCCGGAGACCACTTCATATCCGTCTTTTTTCAATCGTTCCGTCAATTCATCCACCTTTTCCCTGCTTCCAACCGAGAATGCTACATGGATGAAACCGGTGCGGTTCAGAGTCTTTTCCGCATCCTGCAGCTCCGGTTTTGTCATGACCTCCAGTCTTGCGCCATCCTCAAACGTAATAAAATATGAGCGAAAATCCGTTGTCGGATTGCGATATCCGGCATTCGATGTTCCCCCAAGATAGTTCACAAAAAAATCTCTCACTCCCTCTAAATCCTTTACATACATTGCCACATGTTCAATCTTCATATCTTCCCTCCAAACAGTTTTCTCCATATCATATACGCAGCCATCAAACTATACCCGCTGCCCTTCCCTGAATCTCATA
Organism: Lachnospiraceae bacterium; assembly: GCA_017479085.1. Taxonomy (GTDB): domain Bacteria; phylum Bacillota; class Clostridia; order Lachnospirales; family Lachnospiraceae; genus CAG-590. The sequence continues at coordinate 807 of JAFVCQ010000037.1, forward strand.
AGTCAACAACAAATCCTCTCCAATCGGTTCAAAGGATATCAACTGACAGCCAAGTGCCTCCGTAGCAAGCCCGACTCCCTCCCCGCCAACCGGTGTGTAAAATCCGGCTCCGCCAAAGAACTTTGGAGCCACATAGACCTCAATCCGATTGACGATACCTGCCTGCAGTGCCGCATAATTCAGGGTGGAACCGCCCTCTAAAAGAATTCCGTCAATCTGTCTTTCCCCAAGCCTTTTCATCAGATCCTTTAAGTCAAGCCTCCCGTCTGTTTCCTTTACGATGAGTACCTCTGCACCTTCCCTTTCCAGCTCTTCCTTCTGTTCGTGCCAGAAACGGTTGTACTCTGCATGGGGTTCAATCGTAGCGATCACCGTCGGTACCTCTCCCGCCGTCGCCACCACCTGACTGGACAACGGAATCCGAAGCTTCGAGTCGCAGATGATTCGAATCGGATTTCTGCCACCCTCAATTCGGCAGGTCAGTCCCGGATCATCATTTAACACCGTCCCGATCCCCACCATGATTGCCTTCATTGCATTTCTGGTGTGCTGTACCCTCTCTCTTGACACTTCCCCGGATACCCACTTCGCATGTCCGGTCCGGGTAGCGATCTTTCCGTCTAAAGTCATGGCATATTTCATCAGTACAAACGGAGTTTTTGTTGTGATATAGTGAAAAAAGACAGGATTGAGTGCATCACATTCCTCTTTGAGAAATTCTGTGACCACCGAAATACCTGCTTCCTTCAAAATCTGAATTCCTTTTCCGGCCACCAGTGTATTCGGATCATTCGAACCTACATACACCTTGGAAATTCCATGCTCTATGATCGCATCCGTGCAAGGTGGCTGCTTGCCGTGATGACAGCACGGTTCTAACGTGACATACAGCTCTGCTCCCCTTGCCGCCTCTTTGTCCGGCAGATTCCGAAAGGCATTCCGCTCCGCATGCAGATCTCCATACACCATATGATACCCTTCCCCGATAATCTTCCCGTCCTTCACAATCACCGCTCCCACCAATGGGTTCGGATTCACCCTGCCAGTTCCAAGCTTCGCAAGCTCAATTGCCCGGCGCATATATTGTTCCTTTTCCATCGTATTGTTACCTCGATTTCGTTATCACTCTATTTTCAGCCTGTAAGGAACTGTTAACTGCATACGAAAATTCAATTGATTACTCCCGTTGCAGGTCTCAGCTTATCATGAGTATACCATAAAACTGGACAATTTCAATCAATTTTTCTTTGAGGGTGATATCATCAGCCTGACCGGATTCATGATATCCCTGATTTCGTACAAAATACCATAGCATTTCTTCCTCTGATGTGCTATGATGTAGCGGTACAAGAGAAATGGAAGAGAATATGATTGCTGCATGGAAGGCAGCAAAGAAAGGTCGTGAAGAACATGGCATATGAAGATTATATGAAAGCGCAAAAAATGGGACTCAAAGCATTCAAGTCCAGTACCGCAAAGGGACAATACCCCTATCTCCCTGTCTTAGATGAGATTCTGTCCCTCGCAGATATTGAATGTGAGGTCTATCTCGGAGTGATCGATATTCCATTAAGTCAGGTAGTCGGTACGAGCAATTTCGGACGTACTCAGGCATTTGCCTCCAACTTTATGCCACTCCTTAATTATGGCAGTGAATTTTCTGCAAAGTGGTCGCATTTAGTGGATGCACAGATCAATGAAGGGATCCATGACGCTATCAAAGTATACGAATATATGAATCAATATTATGTAATAGAAGGCAACAAAAGAGTCAGCGTTCTAAAATTTCTGGATTGCCCCAACATTACCGCCGAAGTCACCAGAAAGGTTCCTAAGCGCACCGATGATCCGGAAAACCAGATTTATTATGAGTTTATGGATTTTTACAAGCTCACCCGAATTAATTACCTGCAATTTTCCAAAACCGGCTGCTATCTAAAGCTAATCGAAACAGTTGGCAAACAGAAGGATGCGATATGGACAGACGATGAGTGCAAGGATTTTAATTCCTTCCACGTTGCATTTCAAAAAGCATTTCGCGAAAAGGACGGTTACAAGCTGGACAATATTACATGCGCAGATGCACTGCTCTTCTATCTGTCCCTGTATCCCTATGAACAGGCGAAGGCAATGACAAGCTCTGAGATCAAAGCAAATTTGGATAAGATCTGGTCAGAGATTCTCCTGTTGGGTGAGGATGACAGCGTTTCCCTGTTGATGAACCCAACTGAGGAAACCAAGATCGTCCACTCCGTTCTCAATATCATCAAACCAACGAAAAAGAAAACGGTTGCCTTTGTCTACGACAAAGATCCGTCTGTTTCCGCATGGACTTATGGTCATGAATTGGGGCGTCTCCATTTGGATGAGGTATTTGCAGACGAGATTGAAACGCAGGCATTCATCACAGAGGATGCAGACGCGGAAGCGGAAGCACTGTTACAGGCTATTTGTGAAAGCGGCTATGATATCATCTTTACCATTACACCAAAGCTGATCAAGGCATGCCTCAAGGTGGCTGCCACTTATCCCAATATTAAGATCTTAAACTGTGCTCTGAATTCGTCACACAACACTGTGCGAACATATTACACCCGTATGTATGAGGCCAAATTCCTGACCGGTATGATCGCAGGTGCTATGTGTTCCAACAACAAGATTGGTTACGTTGCAGATTATCCGATCTACGGTGTCGCAGCCAATATCAATGCCTTTGCCATTGGTGCAAAAATGGTCAATCCCCGTGCAAAGATATACCTTGCATGGTCAACTTTAAAAGATTTTGATGTGGATACCTATTTTAACAAAGAGGGAATCACATATATTTCTGCAAAAGATATGATCACACCACAAAGCGATGACCGTCAATTTGGTCTTTATCAGGAAGCCGGGGATTCCAAAAAAAATCTGGCAATGTCAATTTACCACTGGGGTGCCTTTTACGAAGAATTGATCAACAGTATAGAACGCGGCTCATGGAAGGTAGAGGAATCCGGGGAAAGCAGGGCGCTTAATTACTGGTGGGGATTATCTGCCGGAGTCATTGATGTGATCTGCTCCGGCAACCTTCCCGCCGGAACCACCAAACTGATCCATCTGATGAAGCAGGCCATCTCAACGGGCAATTTCCATCCATTTGCGGGACTGTTGATCGATCAAACAGGAGTCGAACGCTGCGGCGAGACGGAAATCTTAAAACCCGAAGACATCATGACAATGGACTGGCTGACAGACAATGTAATCGGCACAATTCCAAGTATTGATGACTTATGTGAGGACGCCAAACCTGTGGTTCAGCTTCGGGGACTGAACCCGACAAACGATAAGGGGGGAACATCTTTATTATGAAAATACTCGTACTTGCTGATGAAGAATCCAAGTACCTGTGGGACTACTTTGAAAAAAGTAAACTGGAAGGTATTGATTTAATCATTTCTTGTGGGGACTTAAAACCGCAATATTTATCCTTTCTTGCAACCTTTGCAAAGGCACCGGTTTTATATGTACATGGAAATCACGATGGAAAATATGATGACGCTCCTCCGGACGGCTGTATCTGTATTGATGATGATATCTATGTACATAACGGAATCCGCATATTGGGGCTTGGCGGATCGCAATGTTATAATTTCGGTTCCTATCAATACACAGAAAAAGAGATGAGAGGGCGGGTTCGCAAGCTTTTCTGGAAACTAAAAAAACACAAAGGCTTTGATATATTAGTTGCACATTCACCTGCAAAGGATTTTAATGACGGAGAAGACCTGCCTCATGTTGGATTTCAGGTATTCCGTGAATTACTGGATAAATACAAGCCAAAATATTTTCTGCACGGTCATGTTCACTTAACCTATAACTGGCAGCAACAGCGTCTGTGCATGTACAATAACCATACCATTGTCATCAATGCATACGAGCGCTATACCTTTGAATACGAGGCTGCCTCGTTACAGCAGATCCGGGAACAACAAATCTGACAGAGAACAAAGAATCCACGAATCAAACATGCTGTCAATCCACAGGCCGGTTTTCCTGTGAATTGACAGCATATATTTTTCTGTCAGCGTCCTAGTGTGACAGCCTTATACATAGAACAGTATATCCTCATACTGTGGGAATGGCCAGTACGCTTTGTCCACCAGACCTTCTAACTGATCAGCCGGCTTTCTCACAGCTTCCATCGCTGCAAACACTTCATCATGGAAACATTTTGCTGCCTTCTCCATATCATCCTCCAAGTTCAGTGCCTTTTCATCCACTTCCTCGAGCTTCTCAACAGCAGTCGTTAATGTCTTAAGCTCCTCAGCGATCTTCTGCAGGATCTCCTCCTGAACCGAAGTGTCTACACCCACTGCTTTCAGATCATTGACACCCTTTGCTGTATCTGCTGCATATTTCATGACAGCCGGAATGATCTGTTTCTTTGCCATATCTAACATGGTCTTTGCCTCGATATTAATCTGCTTTGCATAGTTTTCATAATAGATCTCTGCGCGGGATTACAGTTCTGCTTTGTTTAAGATGCCAAATTTCTCAAACATTGCAATATTATCATCATCCTTGTAAGCTGCAACAGCATCCACCAGACACTTGATATTCGGAAGTCCTC